>CAZETW010000025.1:19957-27236 GCA_964515295.1 uncultured bacterium
GGTCTGGCTTCTCCATTCTCCTTTCTTCCCTATTCCATTCTCCATATATTCATTATTCATTATACATTATTCATTATTCATTAAAAAAGTGTCTTTCTCTCTCAGAATCAGTCATTCCACTCCTGCTGCTGCATTAATTCGAATATATTGGTTACAGGATTATAGCTTTCTTCTAATTCGTATTTAAAGGGTCTGAAAGAAGATGTAAGCTGTTCGGGAAGTCTATCCTGCCAGGGTATTCGATCACGATCATCTTTCAACTTATTAATTTCTGTTTCTAATGTATTACGCCATGTTCTGCTATATCTGTGGAAATTTTCCTCAATCTTCTCCAACTGGTTTTCCAACATGGGGATGATCCTCCATCTGATACGTTGGTTCATTCTTAATCCTGTATCACCCCGCATTTCTTTTCTCCATGATTCCTCCGGTTCTTCACGTTCAGTATCCTTTGAACTTATGGTAAATCCTCTTCCGGAACGTATTACCTGTTTACCGGGTCCATCATCAGGAGATTTACCCAGATAGGAATAATAAGCCATGACATAAATAAAATAATATTCTCCTGGTGACATATCTAAACTGAAGAGAGCATTATTACGGGATAAATAAAAATCAGCTATATGCGGAATCATTCCAAACCCTTCCCGAATACCGCCCACAACATCCCAGAATGAATCTTTTTCATCTTTATCCTGATCCAATGCCTCCAGTTTGGTTAAAGTAGTATCCAGTTCTCTGATTGCTGTTTTCATACTGTCTCTTACCTGTAAAAATATTTCTATTCTTTCAGCATCAATACTTCCCTCCGGATTTGGTGTATACGTATCAATTTCACCATATCTCTCTGCCAGCTTATTCTGAGTAATTTCAACTTGTTTAAAATTCTGTACAGTTCCTCTGCATAAAAAATATCCACTGATGACAATAATTATTCCTATCACAATAACAACCGCACAACCGATACCGCATCCTATTAACCATTTTGAAGATTGGGATTTTTCTTGCATGTTTTCCTCCTTTTGTATTGAAGAAACTGATTATTTTCTTTTTTTATACCCTATCAGTATTAACGAGCATTTTCTATTTAAATGAAACTGTATCGGAGTAACGGGGTAACGGAGTATCGGAGAAAAATTAATGATGATTATTCATTTACCCTAAAACTCCGTTACTCTATAGTCGAAGATGCTAAGCTATTAAATAACCGAAACACAACTCTAACGTCCAAATGTCCTGACCACCTCGCGGTCCGCCGTCCGCGGTCTGCGGTCTGTTCTGACCTCTGGTCTCTGTTTACCAGTTTCTGCACGCCAATTTTTTGAAGTTCTGAAGTTCTCAACTTCTTACGTTCTCACGTTCTAAAATTCTGTTTTATCCTTTTTCCTTTATCCTTTGTCTTTTATCTTTGGTCTTTATTCTTTAGTCTCACACCTCCCTATTCCCTATTAACTACTCCCTACCCCAATTCTCCAAGATGAGACAGGACCAGAGTAGTGAGTACTATTCCAGCTGTCTCTGATCTTAATCTTCTGGAACCCAGGCTTATCTTTGTAAAACCCTGTTCTTCAGCCACAGTAACTTCTTCTTCTGTGAAACCGCCTTCCGGGCCTACAACGATCAATGCTTTGTTATGTGAAAGATCTTTACTGTCTGTAAAATAATGCTGAAGTGATTTACTGTTTTTATGAGCGTGTGCTATAAATCTAAAACTGCAGTCAATTCCCTGAGATAATACTTTCTTTAAAGGCAAGGGATCAGTAATCTCAGGAAGTATGCTTCTCCCGCATTGTTTCATTGCAGACCTGGCAATATTAGTCCACCTGCTTTTTTTATTTTTCCCTGGTTTAACAATAGTCCTTTCACTTATCATCGGTATTATTCTGCTCACTCCAATTTCAACTGCTTTTTGTATTAACAGTTCAAACCTTTCTCCTTTTATTACACCCTGAGCCAGGGTTAAAAAAGCAACTGGTTCACCAATACGTCTTCGCTTATGTAATATTCCACAACGAATCTTTTTTTTCTGCTTTTCTAAAATTTCTACTTCATATGCGCCTCCCTCTCCATCCACTACCCATATTATATCACCCTGTTTCTTTCTCATTACTCTGGACAGATGGTGTGCTTCATTCCCGCTGATAACGAGTTCTTTATTTGAAATATATTTAGGTTCTGTAAAAAAACTTTCCCAATGCATGTATGCATTCTCCGAGTATGATTTTTTATTTACGGCATTTATCCTTGAAACTTTAAATTCCCTTTGTCAAGGGTAAGTTGAGGTTGAGAATAATGTATTTAAGATACATGTGTTTTTCCCTTCAGTATCACCTTTTCTTTACGTAACCCCCTGAATCCCCCTTGTCAGGGGGACGTTATATGCCGGATCATTAATAAAAAACAAATCGCAGCCCATCTTTGTGAATAAGTTGATTATTATCTTTTTTATACTTCTTTTGTACTAACCATGCAATAAAACTCTCACGACCAAACACACCAAGCAACTCGCGGTCTGCTGTCTTTTCTGACCTCTGGTTTCTAGGACCGCCGACCGCATAACCTAGCTGTCCGCCGTCTCTTTGTAATATTGGCTTCTGAACGCAAATTCTCTCAAGTTCTATAGTTCTCTCGTTCTAAAGTTCTAAAGCTCTTGCTTCTTGATTCTTGCATCTTGATTCTTTATTCTTTTTTTCTTTATTCTTTTGTCTTTCCTACTCCCTATTCCCTATTCACTGCCTCTCCATTCTCCTTTTCTTCTTATTCCATTCTCTCTCTTAAATATACACATAAAGATCAAGAATATACTCTGCTCTTCCTCTTTCATCAAAAGCACATTCTAATCGTACTATATTAACTATAGGAATATGAAAAAGTAATCCCAGGCCAAATCCTGTATTTAATCTGGATCTGTCAAACGTATCTTCCTGATTACATATATATCCGGAATCCATAAAAATACTTCCGCTGATACCAAATTTCAGATTCTGCAGTTCAGGTAGATCTCCTAAACTATAATAACGTACCGGAATCAGGGGAAACCGAAAACTACTTGAAAATAAAAATCGGTTTTCACCTTCAAATTTTTTACTGAAATATCCTCTCACTCTTTCTTCATATCCGAAATAAACCAAATCATATAAAGGCACTTTACCAAAAGAAAGAGTACTTGCAGTTCGCAAGGCAAGAGTAGATGATCTTAATAAGGGAATATAGACTCTGCTGTCCAGATTAAATCGAAAATAATCTACAGAAAAATTGGGAAGACCGCTTTTAATACCTGTTAAAGAAAGATAAAATCCGGAGGTGGGAAATTCTATCAAATCTCTGTGATCCCAGTTAAAATTCAACAACATAAATGGAATCTGATCTGTGTCTGAACCGGAATTAAGACAATAACTGTATTCCGGTTCTACTGATACTTCTTCATATCCTATAGTAGTACTGACAAACATATGATACCCGAGACGTCTTCCCAGACTTCCTGCTACTTTAATATGATCCTCTGTTATATTTTGTGAGAAAAAATGTTTATTTCTTATATGACTGTAATCAATATCCAATCCTGCATATAGATCTTTTTTAGATAAAAACCAGGGAGTTAGGTATTTCACACTCAGAGTCGGATTATATCCAAGCCATAAGGTAAGATATAACTTCTCATTCCTTCCTCTGTAATTTAAATGTTTCAATCCTGCCCCCCAGGAAATTTTATTCCAGTCATGCTCATTTATAAAAAAGATAGGATAAGGATATATGTACCACATTTCAGTAACAAAAATAAAGAGATTAACACTCTGATTCTCTTCAATAATTTGAAATGAAACTCGGTTAAAAATCTGCAGACTTTGAATTCTTTTTCTGTCTTTTTCCAGAAGTTCTAAATTAATTAAATCTCCTTCTTTGCATTTCATCTCTCGCAGAACAATATAATCTTTAGTTATATTATTCCCCATAATCACTATGTTGGAAATCTTTTTCCCTATATGAGTAGAATCGATCATAGATTGAGAATAAACCATACCGGAAAAAATCCCAAATAGAACAGTTTTAATACCTAGAGTAAGGTATTTGATCTGCAGTTTTCTTTTCCTCATTGTTATGTGGTATATCCTATGTTTCTATTTATCATATCGGATATGATACAATGTCTGCTCCGGATCATCAATATTAAACAGTACACCGGACAGAAATCCCCCCACCTGTCCCGGATTTATTGAAATGGTAGGACCGATCTTTTCCCAGTATTTATTCGAAACTACCGGTGACTCATGTATATGCCCATGAAGAGTCATGAAAGGCTGTACCCTCTCAATAAATGCCTTTACAGCCTTACTTCCTGCAGGCTGTGAATTATACAACCGGTCTAACATGGTACCAAAAGGCGGAGAATGTATTACATAAATTATTTTCTTTTCCGGATTATTTTCTGCATATTCAATAAATTCTTTTAGATCTTCCTCTATCGAAGTACGCTTCTCAAATAACTGTTTCTCCTTTATCATTTTGATTTGTCCGCTTTCAGTGATTACCGGGAAAGTCGTTAAATTAGAGACTTGATGTTCATTCAAATCCTTTTTTTCAAAATCTTTAGGGGAGAATCTGGTTGGCGGCACATAAGGATAACCGGTTATAAAAAAATTATCTTTAATTTTAAAATAAGTATTATGTAATAAATCAACTAATCCGTCTTTTTCTAAATCTTTAAAATCTTCAAGAACAGCCACCCAGTCATTATTACCAAATACTGCGTATATTTTAATATTGTTTATCTGTTTTATTTTTTTAAAAGTTTTACCTAAAAAATCATAAATAAACTTTTTTTGTTCAGTGATACTTTTATTGTTATGCCCTTTTCTGGGAAGTAAATCTCCTCCCAGTATTAAATAATCTACTTTTCTGTTCCTGCAGATAGAAATCAGTTCTCTATAAAAATTTGTATCGCCGTGCAAATCAGAAGTGTAAAAAAATATCATATATAAGATCCTGTGGTATTTTATAAATTAAGCAATGATTCGATTTCTATTGCCAGTACTTCTTTGATATTTTGGCTGTATCCTTTATGATCAAAATGTATATTCAACTCTTTATCAATTACAAAAACTGCCGGCACTCCGCGGATACCATATTCTTGATCTGTCTCATCATTTAATAACACAGGTAACGGAAAACGGGTTTTCCGTACAAAATCAGCTGCTCTCCTCCAGTCAAAATCAGTTGAAATAGTGATAAAAAGAACATTGTCTCCATACACATCCGCAAGTTTAACCTGTTCATTCAGCATTTTCAAACTGGATTTACTCCAGGTAGCCCAGAAGGTCAACACTATAACTGCCCCTTTCTGATCAGAAAGTCTGACCCAGTCTCCGTTTATAGTTTCCAGATCAAAATCGGGAGCAGGTCTGATATCTCTTTTGGCCAGTACACGCTGCTGTAATTCTTTTTCAATCTTTTCGGTTTGTTTTTCAATAAGGATGGATAAATCAGTTGTATCTCTTCCCGCTTGAAGCCACACATTTTCGAGTAAATCATAGGCTTCATCTCCTTTTTGACCGCCAAATGCGACTGCACCGGCCAGATATTCTAAAGCTTCCTCTAATCCGGCAGTAAGAGTTACAGATTCTTCCACTGAATCAGGCTTTTGATCCGTGTACATAATACCAGCTCCTTCTTCCATTAAAAGGGCCTTCCCATAGTGGTAATAGGTAGATGACTGCGGCATTACTGCAGCTGCCTCTTTCAGGTACTTAAGGGCTTCAGCAGGTTTACCGTAATTATACAGGGCCCATCCCAGTACATCCTTATATCTGGCTTGTAATCTCTGATTTTGTTCTTCCCAGTCCTTTTCCGATATCTCTGGTGGTGAGTTCTTTTTACCAAAAGCAACAGCAAGATTTAGGGCTTTCTCTGCATACTGAACCGCCCGTTTTAAATCTATCCTTTTCTCAGTAAGAATTCCGGCTATTCCAGCCAGGCTTCCTGCACCTGCAGGCTGATTTGCGGTTTTAAGCAGTATATCTCCGACTTCCTTCATTTTTTCAAAATCATTAATTTCAATAGCGGCAGTCGATATACCAGAAAGAACTATTTCTCTGAACCTTGTATCAGGAAAATCCTGAAGAAATAATTCCAGGCTCTCCAGCCTTTCAGCTAAATCTTCGATGTTCATTATTTCATTAAGCTTTATGGTTGCAGCTCGATCACCTTTTGGATTCAGACTAATAATTCTTTCTTCCGTCTCTTCAACTTTTTCATCATTACCGATCATTTTATAAATTTCAAGAGCAAAATTCAATCTGCTTTCATTCTGAGGTTTTTCCTCAACCAGACTAGTAACTTCATCATCTATCTTTTTTCTAATATAGGATGAATATTCAAATTTACGGAACAATATAGAATATTTAAGTTTCAAGGCTGAATAATTATCTGGATATAAAGAAAGTTCCTTTTCCAAATATTCCAGCGCTGCATCCAAATCTGTTTCCCGTAGATTTCCCAAACCTGTATAGGAAAGCGCTTCTGTCATATTAGCTCCCTGAACCGGCTTTCCATTTTTATCAGTTACCTGTATACTCCAGTATTTGTCATTATTATTGTCAAAACACTCAGGTATAGGCTTACCGGATTCATCCAGTGCTTGAAACGCCAATAAAATCATTTTAACACTGGTATCAGAAAGGACATACTCAACTGCCCATGCACCCCCCTTTTTATGCATTTCTAACTGCTGCGGAGGCTGAAGAAGATCTTCATGCACGAAAACTGCTATCCGGCTGGAATCACCTAATTTTGTATCCGGCCCGTAACCAATAATAAATTCTTCATTATAATGCAGATTTGATTCTTTAACCACCATATCATAATCCTGGCAATTACCTTTCTGCATTGATCCTATGAAAAGAATCATTGAAACGATAGTATAAATAAAAATATGTTTTTTCATTGTATTACCTCATATAGTATAAATATATATTATTGTTATCTTTTTCTGAAGTTTTTTTGTTTTCATTTTTCAGCTTTTCTGTTTTACTCAAACTGACCGCAGACCGCCGACAGCTGACCGCTCCTTAAATCATGCTCTGTTGTCCACAGACTTTCTCTCTTATTCCGTTACCCCCTTAATAGATAAGATCAACATCACTTAATTTCTAAATTCTGCCTGCTTTTATTCTCAAGCTCAAAAGTTCTTACGTTCTAAAGTTCTGTTTTTTCCTTTTTCCTTTTTCCTTTTTCCTTTTTCCTTTTTCCTTTTTCCTTTTTCCTTCATCTTTCAGTCTCAATA
>CAZETW010000025.1:27336-31185 GCA_964515295.1 uncultured bacterium
TTTTTCCTTTTTCCTTTTTCCTTTTTCCTTTTTCCTTCATCTTTCAGTCTCAATATAACTCATCTTATTTAGGAAATCAACTCTTTAACTGCCAGACCAAACCGTAGTCCAAGATCACTGACAATAATACTCGGGAAATTCCCTTTATTCATAATTACTTTCACTATCTCCATACCGGCAATAATGATGTCAGCTCTTTCAGGATCAAAACGTAACATTTTTTTTCTTTTCGACAGAGTTACCTGAGATAATCTTTGTAATACAGATTCAATATCTGAAAATTTCAGTTCTTTTCCCTGAATTACCTCCGGGTCATAGTGTTTTAAATTAAAATATACAGTGGCTGCCGTAGTTATAGTGCCGCCCACTCCTATCAGTTTATTACTGAAGGGCAATGCTGAGAATGAATACTGATCT
The DNA here is from genome assembly GCA_964515295.1 of uncultured bacterium. GTDB lineage: Bacteria > Zhuqueibacterota > QNDG01 > QNDG01 > CAYUAG01 > CAYUAG01. The sequence goes on from CAZETW010000025.1 coordinate 27,754, forward strand.
AATTCAGTTTCTATCCTTTTTTCAAGACTGGATAGTTCCTGTATTCCGGGAGGATCTGATTGTATACATTCTTCGGTTAAACCAACTGCTCCTGACGGTATACTGATAAAATTTATTACCTCTCTGTTATGACCGCATATAATTTCCGAACTGCCCCCTCCCACATCAATGACACAGCATTCTCCTTGTATGTTATTTCCCTTAACAGCCCCGGTATAACCAGCCTCTGCTTCCTCTTTTTCTGAAAGTATACGTACATTTAATCCAGTATCATCTCTGATTTTCTTTAATACCTGATACCTGTTCTCAACCTTCCTGAATATCTCAGTGCCGACTACGATCAGCTTATCTGATTGCTGTTCCTGAGCTGTTTTCTTTAATACCTGCAATACCTCTATGCAATGATCAAGTACTCCGTTCTCTATATTCCTGTTTTCCTCCACTCCCTTGCCCAAACGAACATTATACAGCTTCTGACTCACAGGATATAATCTGTTCCCGTTCTTCTTTTCAACAGTCAGATACAATATTGAATTTGTTCCTATATCAATTACAGAGCAGCGTTTCAATTTCTGGTATCCTCAAGTCTGTTAACCTGATTTTGCTGTACATAAAAAGAATCACTTCTGGCATTTATCACTTTATCACCGAAACCAATTACATTCAGTAAGAATCCAAAAATCCAGTTCCCTGCTTTTTCTCCGGCTTTTCTGGGTTCTTTTATAACATCTGTATCTATTTCCCTGACTTCACCAATTACCCATCGCTGAATTTCTTCATAATTTTCAACAGATATAGGTCTTAATGTTACTTTAATACCAATTATATACTCTTTTTCTTTCTGTAGTTCTTGAGATGAAGTAAAGGAATAATGTTCTAAATTCTGGCAGAGTTCTTTAACACTGTCGATATCCAACACTCTGGGTTTCTGATCATTTTTATATACGATATATCGCTTGCCCCATACATCATAATTAATTTTATATCTGATTATATCTTCGGTTATCAGCTTATCTATCCATAAAGAACGTTTATTCCATAACTGGATCTTATATTCCAGAACAGTTGTCATTCCCTTTTTAAGACCTTCCACAATATCTTCATTAAAAAGGTTTATGGCCTCAAAACTGAATACCAGACTGTCGTTTTTTATTGTAATAGCACTATATCGAAACTTCTCTTCTTTACCTGATACTGTAAGTGAAAAGTTAAATATTAAAAAAAATATAATAATTTTTTTATGTATTGATATCACTAAAATCAGAAATTATTAATTTCATCCAGAATAGTTTCAGCCAGGGCTTCCGACTGATCCCTGTTTTCTGCTTCTGCCACAACCCGGATTATCGGTTCTGTATTTGATTTACGAATATGAGCCCATTTGTGAGCCCAGTCAATTCTCACTCCATCCGTCAGATCAATCTGTTCCTGTTTATGATTGTTAATGAATTGTTCCAGGATAATATCCGGATTCTTATCATGGATTCTAATTTTTTTCTTGGTAATTACATACTGGGGAAGCATTTGATGAAGCTCTGAAACAGTACCTCCATGCTCAAGTAAGGCTTGCAGGGTTAACGCTAAAGCAACAGGAGCATCACGACCAGGATGCAGCTCCGGAAGAATCACCCCTCCATTCCCTTCTCCTCCCACTGCAGCCTTTATGGACAGCATTTTCTTAGCAACATGAATTTCCCCCACAGAAGTACGAAAACATTTCACTCCCGCCTGGCGGGCAATATCGTCCACTGCTCTGGTAGTGGACAGATTAACAACAATATTACTTTTGATTTTTGAAAGAATAAATCTGGCAGCCAGGGTTACTGTATACTCTTCTCCCAGTGGTTCACCGTTTTCGGCAACTATTGCCAGACGGTCAACATCCGGATCAACTGCAAATCCGATATCCGCTTTCTTATCCATAACCATTGAACTCAGCTGCTTCAGATTTTGAGGAACCGGTTCAGGATTATGGGCAAAAATACCGGTCATTTCCTGATTCAGTGGAAACGCCTTACATCCTAATTCTTTTAAAAGCTCAGGGATAATGGATCCGCCTGCTCCATTAACACAATCATAGGCAACTTTGAATTTTCTTCTGCGAATATCTTCAGCATTAATATATCTCATTTCCAGTATTTTTTTGATATGTTCCTGTACAGCACCTTCAAATTTCTCCGGTGTACCGATGGCATCCCATTTGGAATAAGTGTATGCCTGACTGGAAATAATTTTTTTTATTTGTTCACCTTCCTCCTGATCAAGAAAAAGCCCCTTGGAATTGAGAAGTTTTAACGCATTCCATTCTATGGGATTGTGACTTGCAGTAATGATTATCCCCCCGACTGCATCAGAATCCTGTACAGCAAGTTCAACTGTAGGCGTTGGACAGATACCCAGATCAACCGGTGAACAGCCTACTGACTGCAGACCGCAGAATACTGCATTCTTTACCATCTCACCAGTTACCCTTGAATCTCTTCCTACAAGCACTTTTCCCTGCCCATAGTAGGTGCCTGCTGCAGAAGAGTAGTTCACCAGAAGTTCAGGTGTCAGCCCCTCTCCCACTATCCCCCGAATACCAGAAACACTGATCATCACCGGTTTTTTCATACATCACTCCAGAATTATATGTATTTTTATTTATTTCGTGCAGATCTGACCAGTCCGGTTAACATTCTTCCTACTTCCTGTATAGACAGGAGTAACTCCTCCCCTTCCTTGATATATTTTAATTCAATTGAAAGTATCACATAATACTTAAGCTCTTCCAGTGCTTTTTGAGTTTTCTTATATGAAACCTGTTTATCCTGAAAATTTCTGCGCATAAAACCATCAGCAATCATAATAGGTATACCCATGGCTGCTCTGCGCATTAAAATGACCAGACCGTCTTTTTCAACCTTAGGATATTTTTTGGTTATTTCATAAATATTCAACACAATTTCATGTGACTTCTGCCATACATTCAGCTGCCTAAAATCCGTAATTCTGTCAGTCAAAAGCTACCTCCTTGTTTAAGGTTTAAGGGTTAAAGGTTTACCTGTACACATATATTTCATCATAATGAAACTGTATCGGAGTAACGGAGTATCGGAGAAAAATTAATGATGATTATTCAGCCTCATTATCACTATACTAAAGAGCTGATATAAAAATCCCCTGACCACTAAAAATTAACCTATCTGATCTACAACTTCCCCCATACACCCATACCCCTATACTCCTATACTTCTATACTCCGTTACATTCTCCGCAATAACAATAATTATCATTCACCACACAAGAAAATTTAATGACAAAACACACCAATCAACTCGCGGTCTGCCGTCCGCGGTCTGCGGTCTTTTCTAACCTCTGGCTTCTGCACGCCAATTTTTTGAAGTTCTGAAGTTCTCAGGTTCTAAAGTTCTGCTTTATCTTTTTTCCTTT
>CAZETW010000025.1:31285-34377 GCA_964515295.1 uncultured bacterium
CTTTATCTTTTTTCCTTTATTCTTTGTCTTCCTATCTCCATTCTCCCTAAAACTCCCCCTGCAAAGAAACTACATAACTCCTGATAGGCTCAACATATCGCTGTCGCAGGGTATAATTATAATTCAGCATATTCTTGCATTCCAGAGTAAGAAGAAAAGCTCCAAAATTAAAATTTAAACGTCCGTCCATCACATGCATGGGCACCCGCTGTTCAAAGGCAGAACCGTCCAGATTAACAATATTTTTCATACGGCTGGCATAATTATAATCCAATCCTGCAGAAAACCAATTATACTGTAATACTATTCCCATTGAAAATCTATGCCTGCTTCTATAATTTAGCACAGCCCCTGTTTTGAGGTTCACTGGATCAATATAGGTATATCCTGCCCAGGACCGCATAAATCCGCTGAAGGTGCTGAACTGAAGTTTAGTTTCTATCCCTTTGTTTCTTGCTCTGTCCAGATACTGAAACTGAATTGCCACTGTACTGTCCGGCATATAGGATTGCTGGGGCTCAATCATATTCTCGTACCTGTGCCAGAAAAAGGAAAGATCAAATATTAAAGCCGGATCTAATTTGCTCAGAAACCATCTTAGAGGATTGCTGCTGAAAGACCGGGGTGTATTCATAGTCAACGCTGCCTGCTGTTTGATCCCAACTTCAAAAGCCCAGACTTTTTCAGCTGTGGTGAGATCCGGGTTCGGTTCCACAGTAAAACCTGAAACAATAGTCTTGGTGAAAAGTTCTGCAATAGAAGGCGCCCGGAATCCGTATCCTGCAGAAAAACGGAGCAGTGAACCTTTCCAGGGTTTAATAATTGCTCCTATACGGGGACTGATCTGCTGATCAGATGAGCCGTCAACCACCTGATGATAATCATATCGTGCACCCAGTGTAACTCTGATGTCTTCAGTTATCTCTGTTTCATCTTCGGCATAGAAAGCAATTTCACTGACAGCCCTGTCTCCGTAAAAATTTGAATGTGTATTATAGTAATTCACCTCCGTGCCGAAAGTAAGATCATGGTGATTATGAATATAGTTAAAGCGGCCTTCTGTACTGTACCGGTTTGAACCGGAGAAATCCTTATTGTCCGAAAAATAATTTTTCCAGTAATTTCTGTAAAAACTGAACCGCACTGAGTAAACCATGTTTTTATTAAGAGTATGGTTTATGGTTCCGTTTATATTGGTTCTCTTTGAACGAACCCAGTCCCCTAATTTTTCTTCCGGAACTTCCAGAGCATGCGACTGATCCTTCCACTGTATAAACTCATCATGATCATGCATTGCCCGGATTCCTGAAAGATGCAGAGTTATATCCGGAGTAAACTTAACATTCACTTTACCAAAAAAATTCCATTTAGAAGAATAATCATTCTGTTTGTACCCGGAAGAACTCTCTCTGGAACCGCTGAACAATACACCAACTTTACCAATCTTTCGGCTGTGGGAAATATTTATTCCTTCATATGTCAAAGACTGACTGAGATCAATATCTCCTTGAGAAATCTGAACAGGAAGAAAATTATCTGTCCACCTCCAGTCATTATAGGAAGGTTCATCATAAAACCCCCAATAGGTCCTGAATCTGGTTACCGGCGTTGCAGATGGTTCTTTGGTAATGATATTTATCATTCCGGCCATGGCGTTAGATCCATATAAAGAAGAACCGCTTCCCTTTACAATTTCCACCCGCTGGATATCATTCACCGGAACAATATTCCAGTTAATACCGTCTGTATCTCCGGAAATCACCGGATTTCCATCCAGCATAAACATCACTCTGCTGGCAGCTGCCCAGCTGAATCCGGTGGATCCCCGGAAATCCACCTGCCCCCTGATTACATTAACACCACTGCTTTTTTGAACTATCTCCTCCAGAGTCTGAACGTTCCTGGTTTCAATATCTCTTCTTCCTATTACATCAAAAGAGGAGGCTATATTTTCAGTACTTTGTTTTCTTTTGGATGCGGTGACCATAACTGCAGGCTGTTCAATAACGGTGGGTTGGAGACTAAAGGTCATTCCGGTTATATTTGCAGAACGTATTATTATATTCTTCTTGATTTGCTTGGCATATCCCATCATGGTTGCTTCCACATTATATGCTCCCGGGGGAATACCGGTTATCACAAAATGACCCCGGTCATCAGTTGCAGCTCCCAGAACAGTACTCTTGACCATTACATTTGCTCCGTAAAGCGGTTCTCCGGTTTCAGCATCCAGCACCGTACCCTGCAGGCTGAAATGCTTCTCCTGAGCAGACAGTACCATGACACAGAGAAAGAAGATAATTATAACAATCACTAATTTATGTATATTTAGTTTTATCATATTTATACTTAACTCTCACTTTTTAAAGAACGGATCTTCATTGTATACATTGGAAAAATCAGCTCTGATATCAATTCCCCGTATTATTTCTCCGGAATTGACCGTAACCAGAGAAGGATAATCCTGTTCCGGATCTTCATAGTATGCACCAAGTTCTTTAACTCCCAAAAAGTAATTAGAAATATCCGGAAACCACACCACCAGAATCCAGGCATATTCACCGGGCGGAAGCTTTAAACTATAATCATAATATTGTGTCCCTCTGGGAATGGTGTCACTGTCCGTAACATAGTTATTCTGTACAAAATTAAATAACTGCAATATATTGGTATGACTTATCCCAACAGGATATTCTTTGAGTACTGCCACCCTTACCTCCCTGGTACTGTCCGGCCACTGTCCGATAAATTCCACCTGTCCCCGGATCTCACCTGCAGGCGGTTCCGGTTCCAATCCATGACCTTTGTAACATCCGGAAGCAATAAGTATCAAAAATACTGTTAAAGCGCTTAGGAAATATGTCTTATTTTTTTTGTTTTGAGAAAATAGCTGCACCGATCAAACCTCCCAGAGTACCGAATATTGAATCGATGATTACATTCATAAATAAACTCATAACAATCATAAATGATCCTAATCCTTCACCGGAAGTCCAGCCTTGCATAAAATTCCGAAACTCAGGAGGGATATCCTGACTGCTCTCCATAAATTCGCGGAATATTTCCGGAGAAAATCTGAATCCGATCAGAAT
>CAZETW010000026.1:0-33303 GCA_964515295.1 uncultured bacterium
TGGGGGGATCTACGGGATTAACCTTACCGCCACTCTGACAGGGTCACCTACCCTGTCAGAGTGGGTTGACCTTCACCCAAAAAACCGGGGGGTTTATTTGCATAAAGGCAGGAAAAACAGCAGAACTTTAAAGTAATATAATGGGGTCAGACCTGTCAGGTCTAAAGTACCTATTTAAAATTTTTTCTTACTTTTTGATCAACCCCGAGGTTGTCCTTATCCACAGTGGCTGGAACCCTGGCGGAATTTAAATGTTTATATGCACAGCAACTCAATATTTACATTTCTTTGACATTTCTTATCCTGTTTTTTTTGTATACTGTGAATGAAAAAATTGAAAAATAAAATCCTCTCATTCCCGGTACTCAGCTGAATATGGGAGTATACCCAAATCAGGGAGATATTAAATGAATAAACAAACCACTATGCCGTATATACAGATCGGAAATATTAAGACAAACATTCCAGTTATACAGGGAGGTATGGGGGTGGGAGTGTCTCTGTCAGGACTTGCAAGCGCTGTTACCGAACAGGGAGGAATCGGTGTCATTGCTGCAGCAGGTATCGGTATGATGGAGCCGGATTATCAGAAAAACTTTAAAAAGGCCAATGAACAGGGCCTGCGCCGGGAAATCCGGAAAGCAAAAGCGGCTACCGATGGAGCTGTTGGGGTAAACATTATGGTTGCATTGTCTGATTATGAAAGACTGCTCCTCACTGCTGTGGATGAAGGCGCTGATATTGTATTCATGGGAGCCGGCTTACCCCTGAAAGTACCTGGAATCCTGACACCGGAGCGTATGAATAAAGAGGGATTGAATATTGTTCCCATAGTTTCATCAGCACGTGCTGCAGATTTAATCCTGAAATCATGGAGCCGGAAGGGCTGTTTTCCTGCGGCTTTGGTTGTTGAAGGGCCTAAAGCCGGAGGACATTTGGGGTTTAAACGAGAGGAACTTGAAGATCCTGAATTTGACCTTGCTCATCTTGTGCCCCAGGTTATCAGAACTGTTGCCCGGTATGAGAAACAGCACCATGTATCAATACCGGTAATTGCAGCAGGAGGTATATATACAGGAAGTGACATAAAATCATATCTTGATATGGGTGCTGCAGGGGTACAGATGGCCACCCGGTTTGTAACCACAGTGGAATGTGACGCAGCACCGGTTTTTAAGCAATCCTATATTGATGCGGACAAGAAGGATATGATTATTATCGACAGTCCAGTGGGTCTGCCGGGAAGGGCTGTAAATAACCGGTTCCTTTGTGATGTGGCCAAGGGACAAAAAAAGCCTTTCAGGTGCAGCTGGAAATGCCTCAGAACATGTAATTTTAAGCAGGTATCTTATTGTATAGCCTCAGCGCTGACCAATGCCAAGCTGGGCAGGCTTGATATGGGTTTTGTTTTTGGGGGCGCTAATGCCTACCGCGCCAAAACAATAACAACTGTCAAAGAGGTATTTGATTCACTTCACACCGAATATGAAAAGGCTGTTGCGGCAGCTGGTATGCTGTAAATATGTAACTTGTATACCCTAAATAATCGAACTTAGTTATCTACACAATCTCTCACAAAGCTGTTCCTGAAACCAAAAAAAACTCCCGAAGAGCTTATCCTTAATCAAAATCTCTCCCGCTCTTTTTCAAAAGAGAGGGAGATCAAGAGGGTGAGTATTCTGAACTGCAGAGGCAGGAGCTCCAGCAGGATTTTTAAAATAAATCAGAAATCACAAATCGTTAATCCGTGTTCTGAGATAAAAAAGAGATGTATGTAAGATCAACGATTAGCGATTTTCGATGTTAGAATTTATTCTGGGATATCAAACACCCGGGGGCCTGAGGAGACCCGGTATTTTTGGTGTATACCGATTAGAGACAGTCCCTGACTACCGATGAATGGTAATGACAAAACCGCAGTCAGGGACTGCGGTTAGCCGTTATAAAGAAAAAAAATCAAAAAATGGTGGTTAGGTTAACAACAATAAATTACTTAGAACGTATCATTGCCTGAAATAATCGATTCAATCCAGGAGCCAAATTCTTTCCAGGGGATAGCTTTTATCCCGCCTGGAAGCGACTTTTTTTCATGAATGGGACAGACAAGTATCCCAGGTTCGCAAAGCTTACCTGCAATACGCTGAAATGCTTTCAGTGAACGAGCATGTTTGGGCATAGGAGTGGATGTTTGTTTGATTTCAACCGGATAGTATCGACCATTGAGAATTACAATCAAGTCGACTTCCAACCCGTCATGAGATCGCCAAAAATAAAGCTCTGTTTGTTGACCAAGTGTTATCAGACGTTTCAATAAATCTATGATAACCCATCCTTCAAAAAATTGCCCTCCCATAGAACCATGCCAGAGTGCTTCTGATGCAGGCTGCCGGGTAAAATAAGAAGCAACAGCAGAATCCATAAAATAAATTTTTGGGGTTTTAATAAGCCGTTTACCAAAATTTTTATAAAAAGGTTTCAGTTGATATGTTAAATAGGAAGCATCCAGGATAGTAACCCATTTTTTACAACCAGGAATACTTAAGCCTATTGATCGGCTGAGATCTGACAAGTTGAGTTCCTGACCATGTCTGGCAGCAAGAAGACTAATAAACTGTTCAAACTGCCCTAAATCTCTGATGTTTTGTAGTTGTCTGACATCTCTTTCCACATAGGATCGAATATAGCTTGATATCCACAAATTCCGCTGTTTTGGATGAATAACTACCTCTGGATATCCGCCATTCCAGATAACCTCCTGTATTGTATGATCAGGATGGACAGTAAAATATTCATCACTGTAAAATGGTAAAAGATCAAAAATTGCAATACGCCCTGCCAAAGAATCACTCACATTCTTCATGATCTGAAACTGCTGTGACCCCGTCATTAAAAAACGACCACTCTGTTTTCTATCAGAATCAATGCGTATCTTTAACCAGGTAAAGAATTCCGGTACATATTGAATCTCATCAAGGATAATCGGTTTGTTATCGAAACGATCTAAGAATCCATTAGGATCTTCTGTTGCAAACTGCCTTTCCAAAGGATCATCAAAACTAACGTATACATACTTTTTTCCATATTCTTCTTTCAGGAAGGTAGTCTTACCAGATTGGCGCGGCCCTGTAATAAGCACTGCAGGAAATGTCTGAAGTGCTTGATCAACAATATTTTTTATTAGACGTTTTACATACATATGACAAATATAAACAAATAGTTTAAATTTGTCAAGAATAAACCCACTTTTTTCCAAATATTCTGAAAAGCCCTTATTCTTCACCTTGACAGGGTGTCGTACGTTCAAATAAAACACCCGGGGTTTTTGGGTTAGGTAGAGGCAGAAAAGAAAAAAAGCGTTAAAGTAATATAATGGGCTACAGACATTTCAATTTCATAAATTTACCACCTTGTTGTGCACAACGGAAAAAGGCAGTCCCTGACTGCCGATGAAATATACTTTAAATCACCCATATTCTGTCACACTGAGTTCATTGAAGTGTGACAAACCATGTTAAAAAACAAAGCATAGCTTTGTATCCTATTTCCGATCTAAGTACAAATTAAATAGAAGATAAAGTCATCAAATCAACATATTGTTAATTATTTTTAAATTTAATAGAGTGACTCTCAGGCCGTTGTCTTATAGACACTTTATGTATATATTAATTAAAATGACTAATCAATTGGTAAAAATTTTCGGTAAAAATTTAAAAAAGGTCCGAAATGAAAAGGGATTGTCTCAAGAGGAGCTAGCATTTATTGTGAACTTAGATAGAACATATATTGGACGAATTGAAAGAGGGGAAAGGAATATTAGCCTATCAACTGCTGAAAAAATTGCAAACGCTCTCAATGTAAGTATAGATAAACTCTTAAGAAAATGAATATAAACAACTTTAATATAGATGATTGTGTAATTGCAAAGACTGATATAAATAGTATACAATCACAGTCTGTAGGTATAATAATAGCCATTAAGAAGAAAAATTTAAAAGTTCATTTTGTTGGTGCTGACAGGGTAATTGAATGTAGTCCTTCTAAGATTGAATATTTAGATATAAAGAAAACTGGCAAGCCTTATGATAAAAAAATATGTAATGTATGCCATATATTAAAAGATAGATTAAAAGATTTTTCGATTAATCAAACAGATGCTTATGGTAGAAAAACTACAAGACCAACTTGTAAAAAGTGTAGAGTAAAAATTGATGGGAAGCCAATAAGAAGCACTGATAAAATCTCCTTGATTAAAAAAAGACCTAAGGGTATTTTTAAATGTCCAATTTGCAATAAAACATCAATTCCAGGTTTTACAGCAAATCTCGTGATGGACCATGATCATATAACAGGCGGTGGTAGAGAATGGATATGTGATAGTTGTAATACAGGTTTAGGTAGATTTAAAGATGACATTGAAATATTAAAAAAAGCAATTGAATATTTAAAAAAATATAGTTAACTGACAATATTATTATAGTTTCAATTCTTTTTGGATTACAGTATTTTTAATTCTTGCTTTTGCTAAAGTACAATAATCTTCACTAATATCACATCCAATATATTTTCTATTTAGTAATTTTGCCATCTTGCATGTAGTCCCACTACCACACATTGGATCAAAAACTAAATCATTTTCATTTGTCCAAGAAAGGATATGATCTCTTGCTAAATTTTCCGGGAAAATAGCAGGATGTTGAAATGCTATTTTATCCCTAGTAGAGCCCCCATAGCCAACTGCATAAGTCCAAATATTTATTTTTGTCTTTTTCTTTTTCAATACAACTTTTCGCTTGATGTTCTTGGCGTCAGGTCCTTTATTAAAAACAGATTTTTCAACACCATTACGGACAGTTCGTGTTTGCAAAGGATTAAATACTTTAGGTCCCTTTTTCGATAAGACAATCATCAATTCATAACAATTAGTATAAGCATTCCTTCTCATGAACGGAGTATTTTTTTTCTTATAAATCATTATATCGTGAACTTTAAAACCAATATCTTGAAAATAAATTGCTTGTCTAAAACTTGTTAAACTTTTATTGCCATTATTAATCTTATCACCAACAACCCATACAATTATCCCATTATTATGTATTATTCTATATAATTGTTCAACAATACCTTGAAAATCAAATTTATATGAGTTATAATTTCTTAAATTATCATATGGTGGACTAGTAACTACTAAGTTAACTACTCCATCTGGTATTCCCTTCATTACATTAATACAATCACCACAAATGATTTTATTAATGTAATCTTTGGGGTATTTAAGTTTAATTATTTTTGTAATTTTAATGCCTCGCTATATATAGTAATAAAATATATGCATAACTATATTAAAATAAAATAAATAATCATTACATTTATTTAAACTCTGTATATTAAACTAAAAAATAAATACAATTATTTCAAACAAAATTGATAAAAACTTTTTACAAAAAAATATTATTTATAATTTATTATATAATCTTTATTTCAGTGTTTACTTTAGAGCTCTGCATTACTTTGCTCATCTTAACTCGAATTAAAAATTACTGGTGTAGAAGGACTTAGCAATTAAAGTACAAGATTTATCATTTTGAATTAATGCTAACACAAAAATACTAAAACTTTAAGTAACTATGGATTATTATTTTTTTATGAATTTAAAGAATATACAAAACCTCCCGAAGGTTTAGAACCTTCGGGAGGTTGGTCACGAATCCCCTAAAACTCCACCTTGGGAGCTTCCTGGGCAGTATCTTCCGCTTCAAAATAAGGCTTCTTTTCAAAACCGAACATACCGGCAATGATATTCTGAGGGAATCTTCTTATAGTTGTATTATAGTTCCGAACCGCCTGGTTGAACCTCCGTCTTTCAACTGCGATCCTGTTTTCGGTGCCTGCCAGTTCGTCCTGCAGTCGAAGGAAATTCTGATTAGCCTTTAGTTCAGGATAATTTTCTCTTAGCACCAAAAGCCGTTGTAATGCACCTCCCAAACTTGACTGAGCTTCCTGGAATCTTTCCAGATTCTCAGGAGTCAGGTCCTCCGCATTCAACTGCATCACACCACCAACCCTGGAACGAGCCTCTGTTACAGCCTGAAAGGTCTCCCGTTCATGTTCAGCATATCCCTTTACTGTTTCAACCAGATTGGGAATAAGATCATATCGTCTCTGATACACATTCTGCACCTGAGACCAGCTTTCATTAACACCTTCCTCCAGGGTAACTAATTTATTATAGGTTCCCCAAAAACTAAATACTACAATTAAAACCAAAACAGCCAGGATAACTCCAATTATGCAACCAATTTTTCCACCTTTGCTCATAGTGTAACCTCCTTTAAAATTTAACTTAATATTTCAAAATCAAACAACTGACTTTTTTGCCATTCGATTAGCCTCCGTGCTAAACCTCGGAAATGTCCAAAATGTAAGAAAAAACTTTAAACGCTGAGATCGCAGAGGGGAACGCAAAGACTATAAATATTTAATAATTATAAAATTATTTATTGCGATCTTTGCGGACTCTGCGTTAAAATTATGTTTTTAATCAACCCCGAGGGTTAAAATCACCTGATTATTCAACAACCTACATAGAATCCACCACTTGACTTAATCGTCTGATCTCTTTAATATATTTCTTTAAAATATCATTTAACTGATTTTTGTCAAGTTTAACACTGTTGTTCCGATGAGCGAGCAATACTGAGAAAACACTCTCATCCAGATCAAATTCTCTGCACATGGAAAGAATCACATCCGATTTTTTTACCGGTACCTCACTGTCCCGTAAAAAAAGAAACGCTTTAAATATTGAAGTAAATGTCACCATAGATTCATTGATCAACTGAGACATTTTCTTTTTCTTGCCGCCTGTTAATATCAATCCCTCACGTAAACTGAGAAGTTTTCCTTTTAATTCTCTCTCACACTGCAGCCGGATATCTTTTTTATTGAATGTTAAATCTTTTAAAACGTCTTCTCCCTGGATAACCTGATAGGTTTGAGACATATTGAAAAACTCTATGGGAAAACTGTCCAGAGATGCCTGAATGTATGATTTGGTAAGGAATAAAGGCAAACTGATATTCTTTTTCTGCCAGTCTTTTACCTTCTTTTCTGCGATATCGATCTTCTCTATCCCCTTTTCAGAAAGACAGACAAGAAAATTCACATCTGATTTTTTGGGTATATATTCTTCTGTAGCCGCACTGCCGAAAAGTATTATCGCTTCCGCCTCTTTTGCAAATAATTTATTGATATCTGCAGTAAAATCCTTGATCACCTCTTTCAATTGATCTGGCATTGAATTCATACTATGCCTCCATTATTAAAATCTGTTTAAAATTTAAAATCCTCGGGATGCACCTCCACCACCACTCATCCCGCCTCCAAATCCCCCAAATCCGCCGCCGAATCCACCACCACCCATACTTCTTCCTCTTCCTCCGCCTCCCATAAGTAATCCCAGAAATAACCATGGCAGAATTCTGCCACGGGTAATAATGATCAAAAATAATATTATTAAAATCGGAATTATCCCACCACCGCCCTGTTCCTCGCTTGTCCTGGAAGTTCTTGTGGTGACTGTGGGCATACCCGTTATGGTTACATCATTTTCTTTAGCAATCAATCCAGCACTGTAAATCGCTCCCTGATAAAAACCCTTTCCATAATTTCCCTGACTGAATTCAGGAATCACATATTGATCCAGAATCTGACCTGCCATACCGTCAGTGATAATATATTCCACTCCATAACCAACTTCAATCCGTACTTTTCTTTCATTCATGGCAAGGAGAAAAAGAAGTCCCTTATCCTCTCCCTTCTTCCCTATACCCCATTTTTCAAATAATCTGGTGCTGTACTGTTCGATATTCATATCATTTAAATTCTCTACAGTAGCTACAACAATTGATGTACCTGTTTTCTGCAGCACTTCTTGAGACAGATCATTTATCTTTCTTTCATAATAAGAAGATATAACACTTGCAAAATCATTAACAGGTTTCCCTGTATGTTCAGGTAATGTTATATCTGAAAAAAGTATTGTCGGCAATATTATTGATACTATTAAAAAACTATTAATAAACTTTCTCATAAATAACACTCCAGATCATCATATTAAATCATATTATTGGATTGTTTTCTCTTGTTTTTCCTCTTCCATGTTCCAGGGGATATCTCTTTATTGTTTTATCTGAAACTCGCTTGTGACTAGGAACTATACGTTTATATTGTATTTTTGTTCCACCGAAATTTACCAGCAATCCCATTGGATTTTTTGTCAATTGCAAACAACGAAGTACCTGCTGTATTTCTGTATCCAGAAACTGATCTTTACAAATAACCATTACCACAACTTCATCCTCAATAAGAAAATCAACTTCCAGATTTCCAACCAGTACATCTTTATAGATTATCTGATACTGTTTTTTATTTTCATACTTTAGTTTTTTTGAATCAAACTCAACTTCCAGAGCCTTTTTATAATATTCAGTAGGATATCCCGGTCCTAAAGTTTTGTGCACTTCCATGCAGGCCCCGATGATATTATATACAATATCATTTAAATTATTTTGCGCCATATAATGCCTCCCTTGTAAACTACTTTTTATTAACTCTTGTATAAATAATCCTCATTCCTTCCAGAGTAAGAAATGGCTCAGTTTTTTGTAGCATTTCCGATCGTTCCACAATATCTGAAGCCATGCCTCCTGTTGCAATAAGATTGGCTTTCTTCCATTTTTTTTCCTGTAATATTTTCTTTACCATACCATCAATTAAACTGACAGTTCCCCACATAATTCCGGACTTCATACTGTTTTCTGTATTAGTTCCAACTATGGTTTTGGGAAATTCCAATTCTACTCTTGGCAGTTTTGCAGCCAAAAGATGAAGCTGCTGAGATGCGCCTTTCAGTCCCAAAGCAATCACTCCACCTACATATTCTCCTTTTTTTGAAATCACATCAAAAGTGGTGGCAGTACCGAAATCAACTACAATAAGAGGCCCTCCAAATAATGAATACCCAGCCACTGCATTACATATTCTGTCTGCGCCAACCATTTCAGGAGAATCATATAAAATATCAATACCTGCATCCAGCTCAGAGGAAACAATGACCGGTTCAATATTGAACTTCTTTCTTGCCATATCTCTGAAAACATATTGAAAATACGGCACAACCGATGAAATTACTATCCCCTTTATATCTTTTTTTGAGAAACCATCGTTTCCCAACCAAATATTCAGTAAAACAAAGCATTCATCAATAGTTTTAGGCTGTATGCTTGATAAACGCCAGTGTCCTTTTAACTGATCATTATCATAAATACCAATAATTATTTCAGTATTGCCAATATCGACTACTAATAACATTTTTTTAACCTTTTCCAATTATTAATCTATTTTCAACAAAACTATAATACGTGTCTTTAGCAATAATTATATGATCCAAAACCGGAATATCAAGCATTTCCCCAGAATCTACTATCTGTTGAGTAACCTTCTTGTCCTCAGCTGAAGGATTCTTTTCTCCTGAAGGATGATTATGTAATAACACAATTCCTGCAGCCAAATAATCAATTGCCGGCTTGAATATCTCCCGGGGATGAACAATACTTGAATTTATGGTGCCCTGGGTTATGGTGACATCCCTGATGATTCTGTTAGCACTGTTCAGTAATATGACCTTAAATATTTCCATTCTCTTATCACGTAATAAAGGTGCATAGAGTGTATAAACATCTCCAGGAGACCCTATTTTTACTTTCTTGGAAGATGGGCCTGATTCGATCCTTCTTCCTATTTCAAAAGCAGCCAGTAATCGAGCTCCATTCGCTTCACCAACTCCTTTCATTTTGGTTAATTCTTTAATACTGCTACAGGCAAGACCTGATAGATCTGTATATTCAACCAACATCCTTTTAGCCAGATCAACAGCACTCACTCCATTAGTTCCTGAACCTAATAATAAAGCAATCAATTCAGAATTTGTTAATGAATATGCACCTGTTTTTATCAACTTTTCTCTGGGCCGCTCTTCTTCGGGCCATTCCTTAATTCCCAGATGGTACCAGGCTGTATCTTTAACCTTATTATTACTCATTTAATATTTATTCCTGTTAACAATAAGAGTTTTCTTCTTTATAGTATGATACTTCTTGATCTTTTCTAAATATGCATAAGGAATTCGATATTTTCCAATAGTAATATTATCACCTTTTCTTCCATGACAATCAGATCCTCCGCTTATTAGTAAATCATAGTTATTGGCAAATTCCTGCAGTCTTCTTGTTTCTTTATCCTGTAACCGGGGGTGAATTATCTCCAGCCCATCCAATCCGGCTTTGGTAAAATCAAACATTGTTTCTATATTTAAATTTTTGGGAGGATGTGCTATAAAAGACAATCCTCCGGCTTCTGATATTAAAGCAATGGCAGATTGCGGACTTATCCGATATTTTTCTACATATGCTTTTGAATGATATCCGATATATTTTATAAACGCTTCCTGAAAAGAATAGACATATCCTTTTTCCATTAATACAGCTGCTATATGAGGTCTTCCTATGCATTTACTCGTGGCTTCAGCTACAACATCTTTCATCGCTATATTAATGCCCATATTATTTAAGAGTTGCACAATTTTCTTGGCACGATTATATCTTTTATTGATAAATTTTTTAATATAATCAATCATTTTGGGATGTGCGGAATCACAATAGTATCCAATAATATGAATATCGTTTCCCTCATACTGACTGCTTAACTCAATACCCGGTACTATCTCCACTCCCCAGCGTTTACCAGCCTGGTAAGCTGCTTCCAGACCCTCCATTGTATCATGGTCAACAATACCAACTGCCTTTAACCCAGCTTCCTTTGCTTTCATAACAACCTCAGGAGGAGTCAGCATCCCATCTGATTTGGTGGTATGAACATGCATGTCCACCCATTCATCTTTTGATGTATTATTTTTCATATATCTCTGACTTATTACTTGACTTTACTAAATTTTAAATATATTTTAAAATTAAATAGAAAAACACATAGTAAATTAATGAAAAAAATGAACAAAATTATTATTGCAAGTATTCTTCTATTATTTTTGTTTGCGTGTTCAAAAGAAAAAAACAAAATTGATTCAGAAAATCAACAAAAATTTGTCAAAGTATACACAGAACTCATAAAATTAAGTGAACGTATCCCGCTTCAAACACCGGAATATTCAGATTCTGCAAAAAAAATCTTTACCAAATACAATTTTACCAAAAAAGATTTCAATTCCTGTGTTTCCTGTCATAATCAAAAACCAAAACGCTGGGAAACTTTTTTTCAGGCTGCTTATGACACTTTAAAACCAAAGGGCTCAGATAAACCGTTAATCAGATAATTAAAATACTTGTACTATCTTTATCAGAAACAGGAACACAAAAACCAGCAGCCAGAAAAAAACACCTCCATATCAGACCAAATTAGCACGACTCTGTTTTTATACTTTAATTCAATACATTTATTCAGAAAAAACTCAGCATATCCGCGGCAATTGTTCTCCGGTTTGCATATCCAGTACTCTGTGGCTTCCAATAATAGTTTTCAATGATAATCTGCCCGGAGAATCATCACTTACACTTCCGGCAATACTGCTTTTCTTACCATATCGGTGTTTTTTCATGGCTTTTAAAAGCTTTTCAGCATCTTCGGATCTTACACACGCTACAAGTACTCCTTCATTGGCAATGTAAAGTGGATCAAACCCTAAAATTTCACATGCTCCCCTCACATCCTCGTTTACAGGTATCTTTTCTTCTTCCAAAACTATTGACACTCCAGACTGATCAGCAATCTCATTAAGAACTGTTGCCACTCCCCCTCTGGTTGCATCCCGCATAACATGAATTTCATCAGTCACTTCAAGCATAGTATCAACCAAATCATTCAAAGGAGCAACATCTGATTTAATTGTAGTGCTGAATCCGAAATTTTCCCGCGATGTTATAACTGACAGTCCGTGTGAACCGATAGGGCCACTGATAATAACTTTATCTCCGGATTTTGCTCTTGATCGTGTTGCCGGTATAGATTTCTCTATTGCTCCCACACCGGTTGTATTAATAAATACTCCATCTGCTTTACCATGTTCAACTACTTTTGTATCCCCTGTTACCACCATTACCCCGGCTTCCTGTGCAGTATCTTTTACTGACTTAACAATCCTTTCCAGTTCTTTTATCGAGAATCCCTCTTCAATGATTATACCAATACTCAAATAACGTGGTTTTGCTCCTGATACACATAAATCATTTACTGTGCCACATACAGAAAGTTTTCCTATATCACCTCCCGGGAAAAAAAGCGGTGACACAACAAATGAATCCGTGGTAAAAGCAAATTGTGAAAACGAACTCTGTAATATAGCACTATCATTTAACTTTTTCAAGTATTCATTATCAAAATAACGAAGAAAAAGATTTTTTATTAATTGATTGGTGAGACTGCCGCCTCCGCCGTGAGCTAATCGTATGATATTTTGATCTGAAACAGCCATTTTTTTACTAAACCTTATATTTATAATATGCAGCACAGGCACCTTCTGATGAAACCATACAGGCACCTATGGGATTATCAGGCACACAATCTTTACCAAAATGTTTACATTGTGGAGGAATCTTTTTCCCCTGGAGGACCTGGCCACAAATACATCCCTTGGGCTCTACAGTTTTCTCAATTTCCACATTTATCTGTTGTTCTGTATTCCAGGAAGAATACTCCTCTTTTATGGCCAACCCGCTGTCCGGTATTACTCCCAGACCACGCCATTCAGCATCTGAAGGTTCCATCACTGCATATATGGTTTCCCTGGCCCTGGGATTTCCCTCAGGTTTAACTGCTCTTGTATATTGATTCTCTACTTTCAGATTATTGTGTACTACTTGTTTCACCCCCATCAAAATAGACTGCAGAATATCCAGCGCTTCAAATCCGGAAACCACACAGCCAATACCAAACTTCTCAACCAGTGAATAATAAAATTTTGTTCCGGTTATTGTACTGACATGGCCAGGACAAATAAATATATCGATATTAACATCTCCCTGACTCAATGCTTTCATGGCTTCCGGCATGGTTTTATGAGCCGAAAGCACAGAATAATTTTTTAAATCTTCTGATTTTGCCTGCATTAATGACACTGCCACTGTGGGAACAGTTGTTTCAAACCCCACTCCCAGAAAAACGACATTCTTTTCTGAATTCTTTTCAGCAATGGTTAATGCCTCCAGTGTCGAACCAACTACTCGAATATCATGTCCCTCTATATGTTCTCTTTCCAAACTCGAAGAAGACCCCGGTACTTTCATCATATCACCAAAAGTAGTGACAATAACATCATCTCTTCTACATAATGAAACTGCATGATCAATATAGTGATTAGGCGTAACACAAACCGGACATCCTGGGCCGGAAATTAATCTGATGTTTTTGGGCAACACTTCTTGAATCCCAAAACGGGCAATGGACATTGTATGAGTCCCGCATACTTCCATAAAAGTTATTGGTTTCTCACCTGCCTCTTTATGGATACTGTTGATAATTGTTCGGGCTGCCTCTTTATTACGAAACTCATCAATATATTTCACTGATATTTCTCCAGTTCCTTAAACAATTCAAGAGTTTCCAGTGCTTCTTTCTCATCTAATTTCTGAATGGCAAATCCGGCATGCACAATCACATAATCTCCAACCTGTACATCCCTTAACAATTTAAAACTGACTTCCCGCTCAGTCCCGCCAATTTCAACCACCCCTTTAGCATCTTTAATTTTTTTAATTTTCATAGGTACAGCGACACACATATTTTACCTCAATTTATAATAAATAATACAATCTTACTTATAAAGATAGTGAATTAATCTAATAAAATTTTTTTCTTATTCCAAATTTTTATCCCTGTTTTTTACCTGTGCTATTGCTGCTGCAGCCTGCCCCAGAGCTATACAGCCATCATTGGTTGGGACCTGGGTATGAGTGAGCACTTCAAACTTTTCTTTTTCCAGCTCCTGTATTGCATTTTTCAAAAGAAACCGGTTTAAAAAACATCCGCCGCTTAATACTACACAATTCAAATCTGTTTTTTCCCTTACCTTTTTTGAAATGTCAACAAAGAGTCTGACCAGACCAGCATGAAACTTCCAGCTGATCCTGCCTATTGACACTTTGAATTTTACATCCTCAAGTACCTGATATATGACATTATCAGGAGAAATAACAAACGTACTGTTTGAATCAACTATATCAAATAAATACATATCACTTTCTTCCTCAGGCATTGATTCTGCTTCCATCTGCATTTCTAATTCCACAGCAGCCTGGCCTTCGTATTTTACAAATGACCGCACTCCGGCTAAAGCAGCAATACCATCAAAAAGTCGACCCAGACTGGAAGTCATTGGAGTATTCAGGGAATTTTTTATCATATTCATTATAGTAATAATCTTCTCTTTTCCAATTTCTTTTTCTAAACCAACCCCTTTTAGATTTTGCATGCATTCATTAACATCCCCTTTGAAAAAATGGTAGAGATACGAAACTGCCATTCGCCAGGGTTCTTTAATTGCAGCGGTTCCGCCCGGCATAGGACGATACTCAAAATATCCTGCCCTCTGATAGTCTGCAGTATCAGAAATCAACACTTCACCTCCCCAAATATTTCCGTCAGATCCATAACCAGCTCCATCCATAATAAGACCAATTACTGTATCCTCTCTTCCATTATCAGCAAGACATGCTGCAACATGAGCATGATGATGCTGAACAGCAACTTTTGGCAGCCCTTCTATTGTCTGTGCCCATTTTGTTGACAGATAATCAGGATGCAGATCATGTATTATTAATTCAGGTTCAATCTGCAGAATATTTTTCAGATGATCAATGGTCTCAGTAAAAAAAGAAAGTGTTTCTGCATTTTCCAGATCTCCGATATGCTGACTTAAAAAGGCCTGATCATCTCTGGTTAAACAAAAACAGCTTTTCAATTCCCCCCCCACTGCCAAAACCGAAGGTGCCGGGTTTCTTAAAAAAATCGGAAAAGGAACATATCCCCTGGAACGTCGAATCGGGCGGGGAATATGATCAATGATACGGGTAACCGAATCATCTGCTCTTATCTGAATGCCCCGGTTATGCAAAAGAAAAAAATCAGCAATAGTACTTAATTTATGCAGGGCTTCTTCATTTGTTTTGGCAATAGGCTCATCTGAAATATTCCCGCTGGTCATTACCAGAACCTCTCTATTAGAATTGAATAAAAGATAATGCAGCGGAGTGTACGGCAGCATTACTCCAACATATTTATTCCCGGGGGCCACCTGATCGGATAATCTGTATCCGGTATTCTTTTTGAGTAAAACAATGGGTCTTTCAGGTGACTGTAAAATTTCCAGCTCTTTTTTGTTTACCTGACCTATCTTTTTTACTGTTTCTGTACTTGCTGCCATTACTGCAAAGGGCTTTTCTTCCCGTCTTTTTTTCTCTCTCAATCTGACAACTGCTGCATTATTTTTTGCATCACAGGCAAGATGAAATCCCCCCAGCCCCTTAACGGCTAAGATTTTTCCTTCCTTAAGCAATTGCACTGCCCGTTCTATGGTATTATCTTCAGTAATTTTCCTGCCGAAACTGTCACTTAACCAGACATGAGGGCCGCAAACCGGACATGCATTGGGCTGAGCATGAAACCTGCGATCCAAAGGATCATTATATTCAGCCTGACATTGTCTGCACATTGTAAATTCTGCCATAGTTGTTTTGGGCCGGTCATAAGGAATGTCTTTGATTATTGTATAGCGGGGTCCGCAGTTTGTACAATTAATAAAGGGATAATGATATCTTCTGTCTTCGGGATTAAAAAGTTCCTGTCTGCATTCTGCACAGGTACCAATATCCGGAGTTATTAATACGGAACGTTCCTTTTGATCCTTACTTGGAACAATGTTAAACTCAAATTCATCTTTTGGTTCAATGTTATTTGTTTTAAGGGTTGTTATTTCAGATTGAGGAGGGGCATCTGTTTTGATAGATTCTATAAAACTTTCAATATTATTAGTTTCTCCCTCTATCTCAATCTCAACACCTTTAGATGTATTTGTTACAAACCCCTTAAGGTCTCTCGCAACTGCATTACGATAAATAAAAGGTCTGAATCCTACTCCCTGAACAATACCGCTGATCTCTATCTTCTTTCTTTGTATACTGTTATTCATAACTTTTAATATAAATTTCGAAAACCACATAAACAAACAAAAATTACTATTTATGGCATATAATTTGTTATTTAAATAAAACCACCAAAACAGAAAATAGGTGTTGCAAAAGTGTACAAAACAGGTAAAAATATGTTAAAAGGATTTCAGATTGTAATAAAAATACTAAAAAAGTTACCTATATTAAAAGGGTTTAAAACGTGAAAAAAATTTTAATAGTAGAAGATGAAAGAAATATCAGGGAAACATCGAAAATAGCTTTAAAAAGAAACGGTTATTCAGTAACAGCAGTAAAAGATGCCTATGAAGCAAAAAATGTTTTTAACAAAAGAAAGGGGAGATTTGATATACTATTTTCCGATGTATTGCTTCCGGATAATAACGGGATCGATTTAGCAGAAGAACTTTCCACAAAAAACCCGGATCTGAAAATACTCCTTTCAAGCGGTCTTTTAAGACCTGTTTCCCCCGGAAATAAGAATACAGCAAAAAAATATAACATTCTTCATAAACCCTACTCACTTGATCAGCTTATAAACAATATAGAAAAGCTGTTAAAATAAATACATACTCAATATAAGACTAAAAGACTTCTCAGGGAGCTGCAAAGCTTGATAATGATCAAGCAGGAAGTATCAGTCTTGTTTTTTCTGCAAGATATAAAAACTATTTTTAATTTTATTGTACAGATAAAAAACTGTCTGCGAAGCAATTATAAGTAATAAGGGAACAAAAGGAGATCTGAATCTGATCCGGGTGAAAAATATTGAATAAAATAAACCACTGCAAATAAACAGCAGCATTACATATATATTATCAAAATTTTTTCTGATTTCCTTTATAATAAATCCAAATATTGATAAAAATAAAACAGGAAACCAGGTAATAGCTATCACTATAAATTTTAATTTTGTGGCCGGATTTATTTCGGTTGACTGTTCCTTTGTATTTAAAACATTCTGATAATTGAAATAATTTAAAAATTTTCTGAAATATAATCCCAGATAATATAAAGGTTTTTGTTGTATAAAAGTTAATGCTTTATCCCGATAGTATTTATCAAGTTCCGCATCATCCAATTGTTGTATAACATCTTCCTCAATAAATTCTGATATATCAGTAGTGGTTCCTGAATTCGGTGTGGTATTTGGTGAGTTCCCGCATAATAAATTCTGCCCTCCATTAGTAGCAATAACAACAAATCTGTTAAAAATGTTATAATTTCTCCATGTCCAGGGTAATAAAACTGCAATTGTAACAAGAATAAGAATACCTGATTTTAATAATCTTGATTCTTGGTTTTCTTTCCATATAAAAAATATAATAAAAGGTAAAAATAATATATGAATAGGAATAATATATATCAAAGACGCATTTATAACACCAAGGAGAATATAAGCATACAGTTGCCTTGATCGTAAAAGCAGTATATACAGAAGTAATAAAAATAATATCATATATAATATCTGCGGATACAGAGTATTTGTTATATATAAGATACTGGGATATATTAAAAACAGAAAAACAGATAATAATGAGATTGTTTTATTTTGCCTTATTATATAGGTTATTTTATAAATTAGATAAGCACTTAAATAGTACAGACATAATTGAATGAATTTAATGAAGATAACTTTTTTTGACAGCATCATTACTGCTGCCAGAAAAAAAGGATACCCTGGCGGTCTGCAGGCATTATTTACTTCTCCGTATCTGGAAAATTTTCCTTTTTCTATAATATTTGAAGATATGGTATAATAATCCTCTTCATCCCAGAATTTAATCGTATTCCCTGACTTTACAATATATAATACTGATCCAAATAAATGTATGATAAGAAAAAAAAGGATTATTTTTTTAAATGTGTGCATTCATTACTCTGTTGAATATAATTGATTCTCTGCTTCTGTGAATAATAGTATATTTCTTATACAGTAATATTTTAAATCCGTTCCTAAATTAATAAAAAAAATGTTATATTTCAACAATTAAATAAAATTTATTTATCATTGTATTAACTAAAAAATCTTTTCCAATATTTATCTTATCCATCAGAAAAAAATATAATAATACTTGCATAACAGATAATTTATTGTTATATTTTGAGTAATTATTTTACTCATCATTCATTAGGCTGTATATATGCTGAAATCATTAATAACCTCAGAAACAAGAATCCGATTACTTCTTAAATTTTTCCTTAATCCCGGCACACGAAGTTATCTCCGTGAACTGGCAAAAGAATTCAACGAATCAACTAATGGAATACGGGTTGAACTGAACAAATTAACCAATGCTAAAATTTTAGATATCGAAAAAAATGGACGCAGTAAAATTTACAGAGCAAATACTGAACACCCCCTTTTTAATGAAATCAGACAAATTGTTCTTAAATCTACAGGCATCGATAAGGTGATCTCCAATATTATAGATAAAGCCGGTGATATTCATTTAGCATTTATTAGAGGAGATTATGCGGTGGGCAAGGACAGCGGACTTATAGATCTGGTGATCGTTGCTGATAATTTAAATGATAATGAAATTGAAAGAGTACGAAAGAAAACTGAGAAACTGATTGACCGAAAAATTTCAATAGTAAGACTGTCAATCACAGAATATAAAAATTTAAAAGAAAAATTCAGTAATGAGAAAACATTAATTTTATTTAAAAAATAAGGTATAGAATTTATTATATTAAAATCAATAATGAAAAGAACTATCAAAATATTCGCTCATATAGGTATTGGCAATCAGATCGAATTTATACCTGCAATGAAATTACTGAAGAAAAACGGGTATCTTCTCTATACTAATTCAAAAGTATTAGAGGATTTAGTACCTGAATTATTACACAAGACTTCTAAAAACAGCAATGAATATGATTATGGAATAGTACTCTATTCTCAAGGCTTGCCTGTTGCGATGAAAGCAAAAAAACAATGCCGTGAAGTAATCGGATTCCCCTGTTCTTTTAAATTTTCAGGACACAGATCTGTACCATTTTTAAGTACCCTGTTTTATTCCAATAAAATAAAATTCAACAAAAATATATCAGAAATTATAAATAACATAAATTTAATATCTTATTTAGGAATTAAAGAAAGAGACATTGATTATTCTCTAAAAATCTCAAAAAATACACAAAAAGGAGTAGTAGGTATATCTGCAGGCAGCGGAGGTAATCTACAAAAAAGATGGAATAAATGGCCGCAATTAATCGATCAGTTAAACCAAAAACAGATCAGATTATTTGGTACAGAAATTGATTTAAATGAAAACATACAAAAAGCTTCCGGACATCAAAATGTAACGATAATTAAAACCGATACTATCAGGGAAGCTGCAATTGAAATCGGGAAATGCGAACTTTTTGTCTCCAATGATAACGGACTTATGCATCTCGCTGATATATTGAATGTTCCTGTGGTTGCTCTTTTTGGTATGACTAATAAATTAAGAAACGGCCCCTGGAATAACGGAAAAGTCGTTTCACTGGCTCTCCCCTGTTCACCGTGTTATCGAAACGGCTATATCAATTGCATTTATAAAAAAAATAAAATCAAATGCATGAACATACCGGTAGATTTAGTGTTACAAGCAATAAATGAAATGGAGAAAAAAAATGAGTAAACCTTTTATCATTGTTAATGGAGTTCCTCATTCCTACACTTCCATGATCAGTAATTTTTTAATTGATAACGGCGCTTGCACAAAAGAACTGTGGGATAATCCAAAATGGAATTTTTCCTACTCCAGATTTGAAGAAAAAGAGATGCAAAATTTTGTAAATGCAAGAAAAAATTTTAAAGATTATGATCTAACCGATTATTTTGATTCCTTACCTGAGGATAAAGTTGTTATGGCAAAACACCCGCTGAGTATTTTTTTTATTAACGAACTGGATAAATTTACTGATCGGAAAATAAAAGTGGTGTATATTATAAGAAATCCTGAACAAATAATACTCAGTTCCATGGATAAGGGCGGTAAAAGCTTTATCTACTATTTCCAAAGGATATGCTGGCTGCATGATTTTATGGTAAATTGTAAATTTGAACTGCTTCCTTTTATAGCAGAAAGAATTAAAAAAGATGGTAAAAGATTACTCGATTTTTGCGAATTATCAACAAAAAATATTGATTATTCTTCAGTCAGATCCATGGAAAAAAGAAAACCAACCTATCTGAAATACAGATTTGCCAATTTTATCTGGAAAAGATTAAATAAATTTTTTAAGGTTTTTAAATAATCTTAAGAATTTATAATAAATTTATATACATGGAGACACTTGATGGCTGATATTTTAAAAGGAAATCCCTGGAAGAATTATCAAAAAAATTTTACATATATTAATAAAAGATTTGACTTGATTTTTAATCAAATAAAAAATGATATTCATTCTGATATGAATATATTGGATATGGGTCAGCAGAATCCTTTTACTTTGTTTATGCAAAATAAACTACACACAAATATTGATAACACTAAAGGAGATCTTGACACTTCGTTTTCTATACCCGGGAAAGAATACGATATAGTCATATATTCCCATACTATTGAACACCAGTTTAATCCTTTACATACACTGTTGAAACTAAAAAAATACATGAAACCCGATGCACTTATGTTCATTATTGTTCCCCAAAGACCGAAATTTCTCTGGACAAAACATCATTTTCATGAGATTGATGATCATAGAATGAACCTTCTCATTAAAAGAGCTGGATATAAAATTCTGGATAAAAAAAATATTAAGGTTAGGAGAGGACTAAAATTCCATTTATCGGGTATTAGGCCATTTCTCAGACTATTCATTAATAACCAAATGATTTATAAATTGAAAAATGTTTAAAGAACTCCGTAAATTAATAAAGCATTCTGGTATATATACTTTCGGGAATATCACCTCAAAAATTTTAGGGGTTTTATTAATTCCACTCTATACTAAAGTTATTGATGTCCATTTATTTGGTATTTATTCAATTCTTGAGGTGACCCAGCAATTCATGGTAGGTATTCTGCATTTAGGCCTCCCCCTTGCTTTGCTCAGATGGCTGAATCTAAAAAAAAACAAACAAAGATCAGGTACAATCCTATTCTCGGTTTTTATCTCTACCTTATTTATTGCTGTATCTGTTTTTATGTTAATGTTCGGATTAAAATCTACTATCAGTGAATTACTATTCAGCTCAACAAAATATAATGACTGTTTGTTAATTATCTCCTTAATTGTCGGATTCAATCTATTAAATGATATTGGCCTTACTTATTTAAGATCAGAAGAAAAATCTGTTCTCTTCATTAGTATCTCCATAATAAGATTTTTCATTCAATTGATAATAACTATTTATCTGGTTGCTTTTTTGAAAGTTGGAATTATTGGAATTTTTGGAGGTCAGCTTAGTGGAAGCATCATAGTCTCTGTAATTTTATTTCCTATGATGATAAAAAAATTCACGATTAAAATTAATATAAAAGAAATAAAAGAAATGTTTTCTTTTGGATATCCTCTTGCCTTTGAAGGTATATCAAGCAGAATTTTAAATATGGGGGATAGATATATATTAGGCTATTTAACCAACTGGAGTATAGTGGGAATTTATTCCCTGGGGTATAAGTTTGCAAATCTTATCGACACTATGTTTATTAAATCTTTCAGATTTGCTTATTTACCTCTGGCCTGGAAAAAACTGAATGATGATAATGCTGAGAGATATTATGCAAAAATGCTGACATATTTTGTTTTCTTTGTCTTCTGGCTTACTCTTTTTATTTCAATATTTTCAAAAGGAATTATACATATATTTGCCAGAGATAAGTCTTACTGGGACGCATATATTATCGTACCCATAGCAGTGTTTGCTATATCCATAAAAGGGATGTTTTCAGTAGTTAAAATGGGATTGCAGTTTAAAAATAAAACCAGATATATAGCTTTAATTGTAGCCAGTGCAGCTGTTTTCAATGTATTATTAAATTTTATTTTAATTCCGTTTTTTGGAATGATTGGAGCTGCAGTTGCTACTCTAGTATCTTTTATTTTTATTGTAATAGCAGGATATTATTATTCCAATAAATTTTATCCCATAAAATTCGAATGGTATAGAATATTGAAAATCATCATTGTAACACTCAGTATTTATGGAGTCAGTTTCATATTCAATCCACTTCCGATGGCTCCCAGAATACTATTAAAATTATTGTTGCTATTGTTGTATCCTTTTATTTTATATATTTCTAACTTCTATTATAACCCTGAACTGTCAAGAATAAAAGGTGGATGGGAAAAATGGAGCAACGTAAAAAAATGGAAACAAAACCTGAAGAAGATTAAGTTAAATTAATTTCAAAAAAATATTATGATTTTCAGCATTAAATTAATTATATTTTTTATCAGCATAACATAAAAAATCTGGAGACATATGATAAAAGAAAGAAATACAAAAAAAGCAAATTTATTTGTTGTAGGGATCTCCAAATGCGGTTCTTCCTGGCTGCATTTCTATCTGGACAGCCATCCTGATATTTACATGTCAAAACAGGTTGAACTTCATTTCTTTGGAGAAAGGTATCCGGATGATCTGGAAGATTTTCATAGTAATTTTCCGTTTGAAAAAGATTTCAAATATTTTGGTGAATCCACACCAAACTACTTTAAAAATCCCAAAACTGCAGAACAGATAAAAGAATACTCTCCGGAAGCCAAAATTATTGTTATTGTCAGGGATCCGATTCAAAGATTATTGTCCAGGGTCTATTTTGCCAAACAACTGGGTAATATTAAAGAAAAGAAAACCTGGGATGAAATATTTGCTGATCTGCATCAGCAGCCAGTGTATGACAGTCATTTTGAAAGATACCTGCCTGTCTTTGAAAAACAATTTGGCAAAAATAATTTTAAAATAGTCAGTCTGGAAAAAGCTAAACAAGACCTTAATAGTTTCAATAAAGAATTATGCACATTTTTGAATCTTGAGGATAAATTTTCTACTGAAACTCTGGGGACAAGAAGCAGAAACGCCACCGGCAGTAAAATGTTCAGAATAATTTACAGAATGACCATCCGTCCCATTAAACTCAATTTTCCGAAACTGTACAGATATTTATTAAAGAACAGTTTTATGAAGGTTAGTAAAGAATATTTGCTGAAAATTCTGGGCAAGGCTAAAAAGGAAACGCTTTCAGAAAAGCTTTACCAGAAACTACAAAAGGAATTCTTACCAACCTATACCTATTTACATCAGAAAGGATTCAAAGATATTTACAAACTAAATAAGTAATGCTATCGTAAGGAAATCATGGTGGACAAAAAAGTAAATATGTTTATCGCTGGAGTGAATAAAGCTGGAACCACTTGGATATTTCATTTATTGAAAAACCATCCGGATATTCAGTTCTCTTCTAAAAAGGAATTAAATTATTTTGATCAAACTTACCCGGAAAAATTGGAAGAGTATCACTCTTATTTTGATTTTGATCTAGAAAAAAAATATTTCGCAGAAGGAACTCCTGCTTATATCCGATCTGCTGATACTGCTGAGAAAATCAAAGAATACAATCCAGAGGCAAAAATAATAATCATGCTACGCGACCCAATAAAAAGACTCCTTTCTCAATTTTATTTCAGAAAACAGATTGGTAAAATACCAGAGAAACTAACCATTGAACAAGCAATCAACAGTAAAGATATTATTATTGTATCAGACAGTCACTATGAAAAATTAATTCCACCCTGGCTCAGAATCTTCAATCAGAATAACATCAAAATAATAAGCATGGAAAAAGCATTAAAAAATATGACTGAGTTTTGGTCTGACATACAAAAATTCCTGGACATTCAATCCATACCTGTTCCTGAAACCGCACATCAGTCAAAAAATGTCACCGGGAGCATAAAATTCCGATTATTATATAAAATAAGCATCGTCCCCATAAAAAGGAATTTTCCTAAAATATATCAAAAGCTGCTGCAGTCACATATAATGAAAAAATCAAAAAAGTATTTTCTGAAAAAATTCGGACAGCAGAATAAAAAAATAGATATTGCTACTTTACAGCAGTTAAAAAATGAATTTTCTGATACCTATACCTATTTATTTTCACTTGGTTTCGAGGATACATATAAAACAATTAGAGATAAGCTTGATTCTGAAATCACTAAATAAGCATCAAACATGAAAAAAATTCTTTTAATTACATATTACTGGCCTCCTTCCGGAGGCCCCGGAGTGCAGCGGGTATTGAAATTTGCTAAATATTTACCTGAATTTGGATTCAAACCTATAATTTTAACAGTAAAACATGGAGAATATCCGGCACTAGATAAAACGCTTATAAAAGATATTCCAACCGAATGTACAGTATACCGTACTTCCATACTGGAACCAAACCAAATCTATAAATTGCTGACTGGCGAAGAATCTGAGCATACTATAGGTCATGATGTTTTCTCTCAAAAAGACAAAAATATTTTTGATAAATGCTCAAAATTTATAAGATTGAATGCATTTATACCGGATGCAAAAATCGGATGGATCCCCTTTGCAGTGCACAAAGGAAAACAGATCATCAGACAGGAATCACCGGATATAATTTTATCTTCATCTCCTCCGCCAACTGTCCATCTTATTGCTAAGAGACTTGCAGGCTTCGGTAATATTCCCTGGATTGCTGATTTCAGGGATCCCTGGACTGAAATGCATTATTATCAGCAGAAACGGGCAGCAATCACCAGAAACATAGACAAACGTCTGGAAAAATCTGTCATAAATTCTGCAGATCATCTGACCTGTGTAAGTAAACATTTTTTACAGATGCTGCCTCCTAAAAAGGAGTATACGATCATTCCCAATGGTTTTGATGAGGATGATTTTGAAAAACTGACTGAAGCTTCGGATACATTCATTATAACCTATATGGGCACATTGAACCAGAACAGATTCTATCGACAGGCTTTTGAAAAATTACTTGTATTTCTGGATACTCACAAAACCGCCCAGTCAGAAATAGAACTGAATTTTATCGGAGCTATTTCAACTGATATCAAAAAATATTTAAAACAATTATTCTCAAAATATAAAAACATATTCTTCAGGGGATACATGAATCATAAAAAAGCAGTTGAAAAGATTAAAAGGAGCACTGTACTTTTACTGTTTTTGGAAAAAGCTGAAGATTATCGCGGTCACATTCCAGGTAAATTATTTGAGTACCTGGCAACCGGAAATTATATACTGGGAATGGGACCGGAAGGAGATGCCCGGAGAATCGTTGAGGATACAAAAACCGGTAATATTACTCCAGATCCGGATCAATTCTATAAGGTTCTGAAAGATAATTTTTCTGAATGGAAGCAGCAAAAATCACCTCATCCGGATTTCCAAAAAATAAAAAATTATTCCAGAAAAAAATTAACTGAAAAACTTACAGAAATTATCAATTCATTAATTGATACATAAAACTGAGGAATACAGTATACTGTTTCATACAGGCATATCCAACAACATCATAAAAACAATTGCTGTGAAGATCAGATGTTCTCTGATACAGTATTCAATCCGAACAGTTCCTCAGCATTTGCAGTAGTTGCTTCAGCCAGATCCTGCTCATTAATATTTCGGATATCAGCAATTGCTTCTAATATATAGCGTACATAAGAAGGATCATTGCGTTTTCCCCGATGTGGTACAGGGGTCATAAAAGGTGCATCAGTTTCCAGAAGAAGTCTGTCCAGAGGTACACCAGCCACTACTGAGTGTTTGCTGAAATTTTTGAAAGTAACCACCCCGGTAAATGAAACATAAAATCCCAGATCAAGGATATCGGAAAGATCTTCCTCCGTGCCGCTGTAGCAGTGAAAAACACCCCTGGGTATTGTATCCAGACCCTGTAAGATGTCCAGGCCGTCTTCCATTGCTTCTCTGATATGGATGATAACCGGAATATCCCGCTCTGCTGCCAGGGTAAGCTGTTCGGAAAAAAATTTTTTCTGAACCGGACGGGGAGAGTAATCATAGTAGTAATCCAGTCCTGTCTCGCCCAGGGCAACAATTTTAGGATGATTGAGTAAATCTTCAAGTTCAGAGAGATCCTGTTCATTGTGTTTCCCGGAATCATGAGGATGAATGCCCGCTGCTCCGAATACCATATCATAGTTCTCACAATTCCGGATTACTTCTCTGCTGCTGGCAAGATCAGTAGCAATATCGATGATATATTTCACATGTGAATCAGCTGATTTTTCAATTACTTCCGGAAGATCCTCATTAAACTGCTCCATATTCAGATGGGCATGGGTATCAATTAATTGTATGTTGTTATCACGTGTATTCATAAAAATTTTTCCATTGATTAAAAACATACAGATTCCCTTATTAATTTCCCATATCTATCAGAAATCTGATGTTTTTATTATAGATTTTTTGTGTGTTATTCTTTTATTTATGCGGGATTATATAAAACTTACTACCTGAATTAACTGACTTTCACTCCGGTTTTCACATCTTTATCTGTAGTCAATAAAACTGGTTTTCCACCCTCAACTGCAGCTAAAAGCATACCCTGAGACTCTACTCCTCTGATTTTTGCCGGCTCCAGATTGGCAAAAATAATAATGGTTTTACCGGTTATCTGTTCCGGAGTATAATCCTGAGCCAGTCCTGCCACCAGCTGTCTTTTTTCTTCTCCCAGTTCAATCTGAAGTTTAAGCAGTTTGTCTGCATTTTCCACTTTTTCAGCTTGCAGGACTTTTGCAGTTCTGAGATCTACTTTCTTCAAATAATCTATAGAAATTAACTCTTCTTGCTGTTTTGGTTTTTCCTCATCCATAGTGTTCTCTCCTCCTTTAAGTTTTCTTCTTAATCGCTCTATTACTTCGTCCTCGATTTTGGTAATAAGAATTTCCGGTTTTCCCAGTCTGAATTTCGAAGGAAATTCAGAATCTATCACTTCATCCCAGGATAGTGTTTTCTCTATATTGAGCATTTTCCTCAATTTGGCTGCAGAAAAAGGCATAAATGGTTCCAATAACGTGGACAACACACGGGTGATATGTAAACAGATATTAAGTGTAGTTTCACAAACAGAAAAATCAGATTTTCTGGTTTCCCAGGGAGCTTTATCATTAAAATATTTATTTGCAGATCTGCATAACTCCATCAAAGCCCGGGTGCTGGCACGGATCTGGAAATTTTCTAAATTTTTAGTGATCTCTTGATGTCTGTCTTTTATTTCCTGAAGCATGTTCCTGTCCATTTCATCCAATTCATGTCTTTCAGGAACCTTGCCCTCCCAATTTTGGAGGACAAAGGTAAGAGTACGGTTGATAAAATTACCAAGAATATCAGCCAGCTCATCATTATTACGGCTCTGAAATTGAGCCCAGGAAAAATCGGTGTCTTTAGTCTCAGGAGTGTTTATTGCCAGTGTATATCTGAGCGGATCCGGAGGGAAAATCTCCAGATAATCCTTCAGCCAGACAGCATAATTCTGACTGGTAGAAATTTTTCTTCCTTCAATGGTCAGATACTCGTTTGCAGGAATGGCAGCAGGCAGCACAAATCCGCCTGCTTCCGTTAGCATCATGGGAAAAAGAATAGCATGAAACACAATATTATCTTTTCCGATAAAATGTATGAGTCGTGTATCTGAATTACACCAGTAATCTTTCCACTTGTCAGGATCTCCAATCTTTTCAGCCCATTCTTTGGTGGAAGAAATATATCCGATGGGAGCATCAAACCATACATATAAGACTTTCCCTTCAGCTTCTTCCAGAGGAACCTGAACTCCCCAGGTAAGATCACGGGTTATGGGCCTGTCACCCAATCCTTCCTTATACCACCCCATACAATAGTTATAAACATTTTCTTTCCATTTCTTTTTTTCAAACCATTTTTTCCAGGAATCTGCCAGTTTCCCCATAGGTAAATACCAGTGTTTGGTTTTCCTGAGTACTGGGACAGAATTATCAATCTTTGATCGTGGTTCAAGCAGTTCACCTGTCTGCAGCCATTTCCCACACTTTTCACATTGATCCCCCCGTGCTTTATCATATCCGCAAAAAGGGCAGATGCCTTCAACATATCTATCCGGGAGAAAACGTTCAGAAGTTTCACTGTAGAATTGTTCTTCCTCTTTGACAATAAAAATCCCCTTTTTATAGAGAATATTAAAAAATTCCTGAGCGGTCTCGTGATGCAGGCGCAGAGACGTTCGTGAATAATTATCAAAATTAATACCAAATTCTTCAAAACTTTTTTTATTAAGCTGATGATAATGGTCTACAATTTCCTGAGGAGAAACACCTTTGACATCTGCCTGAACAGTTATAGGTACACCGTGCTCATCAGAACCGCAGATATAAAGTACATCTTTATTGTTCAGTCTAAGGAACCGGACATATATATCAGCCGGAAGATATGCACCTGCAATATGACCAAGATGAAGAGGACCGTTGGCATAAGGCAAGGCACTTGTTACCAGGTATCTATCTGTTTTTTTTGTCTTTTCCAACAGGGGTATCCTTTCTGTGTTTCTTGTTATCCCGGAATTTTTTTATGGTTTTATCATTGAGCAATTCTTTTAATTTTTCCAGATGCATATATTCTTCCTGTCCATTTTTATATTCAATAACAGCGGTACCTTTTATCGGATCAATACCCTTTAATATACCAGCACTTGTTTTTGTTTTAATCTTTACTCCAGGTTTGGGAAAACCCTGTTTAACCGCCATATAAAAATCTCTCTCGTATTTCAAACAACACATTAATCTTCCGCAGGCACCGGTAAATTTAGCTGGATTAACTACCAAATTCTGATCTTTTGTATACTGGGTTATCACCGGATCAAAATCTCTGAGAAAAGTGGTACAGCATAATGGATAACCGCACACCCCCAATCCGCCTATTCGTTTGGCTTCATCCCTTACTCCTATTTGCCTGAGTTCTATTCTGGTTTTATAATGACCGGCAAGATCTCTGACCAGGGCTCTAAAATCCACCCGTTTATCAGAAGTAAAATAAAAAGTTATTTTCTTGTGATCAAATTGATATTCAACATCAACCAGTTTCATTTCCAGCCCATGGTTCTCAATCCGCTTCTGACAATCCTGAAAAGCTTTTTTTTCAAGCTCACGATTCTCTTTTAATTGAATAATATTTTTTTTATCAGGTTTGCGCAGTATTTTTAAATAATCTTCATCTTTTGATTTCTCATCAATCATCTTTCCGATATTTACCACCCATCCCAGATCCTCTCCTTTATCAGCTTCTACTATAACAAAATCACCAACTGAAAAAGGAAATTCCTGAGGATTACTGTATAACCCTTTTCTTCCCCCCTTAAATTCAACTTCGATTATTTTTGCCATAATTCAAATCAACTTTTTGTAAAACAACTATCTAATGATTGTCTTAAATTTTGAATAATTAAATCAAGATAAACATTTTTATCTATTAAATCAACACTCATGGTAATGAATTCAATACTGTTTTCTGCATCAAGTTCTGGATATATATCAATTAAGTGTTCAAGTGAAGTCCTCATGTCACAATTTATTACTTGGTCAGCCAATCCTAATTTTATCTGAAGAATATCTCTCATAAGGATCTGCAGATTCTGTAAAATTTTTTTTATTTCAATTTTATCGTTTTTTCTGATAAATTTCTCAGTATAGGTCAAAGCTTTTAATTTATCCGGACCAATACATTTTTGAAGAAAATCAAATGCTTTTTTCCTGAATTCTTCAATACCTTCCTCTGCTATTGTCAAAGCTTTTTGCAGACTTCCGTCTGATATCTCCCCGATAAAGGCTGCTTTTGTTCTGTCAATATTATGATCAGTGACAAGAGTTTCTGTTATTTCATCTTTGGTAAGAGGATCAAAATGTATAAGCTGGCACCGGGAAATAATCGTAGGAAGCACCCGGCCCAAAGCTGATGTAGTTAAAAATATAATTGTACGAGGAGGCGGTTCTTCCAGTATCTTAAGAAGACTGTTACAGGCTTCATCTGACATTTGATGAATTTTAGAAATTATGAATATCCGATATTTATCTTCAGCAATTTTAAAATTAATTTTTTGTTTGACAGTACGAATTTCACCAATACTTATTTGGGGTAACCTGGTCAGTGTAGGGGGAAATTCCGCTTCACAATAAGGATTATTAACCCGTTTTAGGTTTGCTTCTCTGATTATCTCATAATACTTATCTTTATTCATACTCGAAGGCTGGGAAGGTACAGGCTGAATAAACATGAAAAAAGGGGATTGTAACTGAAGAATATTTTTACAGTCACTGCATTCTCCGCATCCCCAAAATTGATTTTTAAAACAATTTAATCCCATAGCCAGTGAAAGGGCAAAACAGTCCTTGCCCACCCCGGATTGACCATAAAACAGATACGCATGTGCCAGACGATTCTTTTTTATGGCTGCTTCAAAAATATCTTTTATTCTTTTCTGTCCTATTATTCTGCCCATGTATTACCTCAACCAGGTTTCAGGATTAAAATGATTCTCACCTTGCCAGATCTCAAAATGCAGCGTTGATCCATAGAGATTGTCATCATATCCTATACGACCTATAGTATCCCCTGCACGAATATCCATATCCTTGTCAACCATGACCATATCAAGATAGCCGTATACTGTATAGTAACCTTCTCCATGATCCACTAATACCAGATTACCCATGCCTCTCATCCAGGTAATATAGGTGACCCTTCCCTTGGCTACTGATCTTACCAGCTCTCCGCCTATTGCCTTAATATCAACTCCCAGATTATCATACCAGGCTTTGGAAGAACCACCCCGATTAGCTCCATAATTCTGAATAATGGTTCCCTGTACCGGCCAGTTCAGTTTTCCTCGTAAATTTCCAAAACCTGTACCGGAGTATTTTTTATACTCAGGAGCATCCCTGCGTTTGGATTCTTCATGCTTAATACGCTCTTTTATTGCCTTAAAAGCTTTTTTCTTCTTTTCTATCTTGTTCTGCAGAAATCTCTGATCCTGTTTAATAGTCTGCAGCATATCATTTCTGTTCTTTTTTCTGTTACTGAATTCACGGGTTTCCTGATTTTTCTCCTGAATTATATGCTGCTTTTCTCTCAGTTTTCTGTCAAGAACTGCTTTAAAAGTTCTGATCTGCTCCTGTTTCTTTTGTAATAGATCCAGGTTACGTTTATCATTATCCATAATAATTTTTAAATATTTTAACCATACTACTGCCTGATTAATTGAGTTTGTAGAGAAAAGAACAGCCCAGTCGGCCACTCTCCCTTTTTTGTAAAGTGATATCATTCTTTTTGTAACTACTTCTTTGAGCCGGTTGTATTGTGACTGTACCTGAGTGAGCTGTTGTTCAATATCTCTGATATCTTGTTCAATGTTTTCCTTTTCCTCATTCAGTTTGATTATCAGTTTTCTCTGCAGCCCAATAGTTCTGTTAAGATCTTCAATTTTCTCAAGCAAAGAAATTTCCTGGTCTCTTTTTATCTGTAATTGGTTTTCCAGTTCATTAATCTCCGACCGTATTTTATTCAGTTCCTGATCTGTTTGAGCATACAGGATATGCACCCCTGGTATGAGGACAAAAAAGAAAAAAACAGTTATCCGGTTCTGTCTGAAAAATTTTACTATGTATTTTATGGTATTTCTGTTATTGTAACAAATCATCTATAGATTTTATTTTCTCCAATTTACGATATATCCATACAGCAATGAAACACTTCAAAACCTCAGCAGGTAAAAACACTAAAAACCCAGTTACAAATATTTTACTGAAAGAAATTGAAGTATCAATAATATAACTAAGATTAAAGTACAGATAAAGTGAACCAACTCCTAAAATTACCAGCACACTGCTGGCACAGGCAAATAAAAGTCTGGGAAAACTATGATTTTTATTCTTGCTGAATATTTTCCCGCATATATAAACGCTTAAAGGAAAAGCTGCCAGATATCCGAAACTGGGCTGAAGAATATAAGCAGGTCCGCCCCCCTTGGCGAAAACCGGTATGCCTGCTAATCCTATTACAAGAAACAATACCTGGCTCAATACAGCCTTCCTGGTCCTTAAAAACAGGGCAGATAAGTAGACAAACAGCGTCTGAAGAGTAAAAGGTACAGGAAACATGGGTATACGTATAAAACCACCCATACAGGTTAATGCAGTGAACACAGCTATTAAAATCATGGAATATATTTTATTATCACTGGTTTTTTCTATAGTAATCCCATTCATAATTAAGATAGTTTACAAAAACAGAAGGTGAAAATCAACAAAAATTGCAAGGTCAAATAATTATTTTTTACTTTCCTACCAAACAGTATTGATTACCTTGCTTTTCTGCAGATTCTTATCTGCAGTTAACAAATTATTTTTCATAATGAGTGAAGTAGCACAAATTATTCTATCTGCCGGATCCTGATTGATTTCAGCAGCTAAGGTGACAGATAATTCAGCAATTTCCGGAGTAATACCCTGTAGATAATATTTATTGGAGGATCTTAACAAATTGATAAATTCAAGATATGATATTGGTATATGTATTCGTTTTCTATGAATCAACATGGCAATTTCCCATAGTGAAATTTCACAAAAAAGTATACCATCCGACTCATTCGCAGTCTTTATTGCTTTTTGTGCCTTTGAGCTCAATAATTCAGGTCTTAAGGCATCCCACAGGATAACATGCGTGTCAACAGTAATCATTCGGTTTCCGCCTTCCAGGATGTATCAATGGGAGATACTACATCGCCCAGAACCACGTCTTTTTGAATTTGTTTTAACTTGTCGCGAGCCTTTTCCCGGGTAAAATCAGGAGGAACTAAGGTAGCAACAACTTTTCCCCGGTTGGTAATAGTTATTTTTTCACCTTGTTCAACCTCTTTTAAAACTTTCATTAAATGTGCTCGCAATTTACTTACTCCTATTGATTCCATTTCTACCCCATAATTTATGAATTGTACAACTCTAATGTACAAATAAATATAAATAATATCAAATTTTTTTAAAACAACCTTAATTCATCCTGTTGAGGCTGTCG
>CAZETW010000027.1:0-32970 GCA_964515295.1 uncultured bacterium
GCACTGCAGGAAGAAATAATTAAACGAACCGAACAACAAATATTTTAATCAAATACAATCAATAAAGGAGTTATTATGTTGAGCAAAGAAATGTATCAAAAACGTCGTAATACCCTTAAAAAGAAAGTTCTATCCGGAGTTCTCCTGTTTCCCGGCAATAATCACAGTCCCATGAATTATCAAGATAATACTTACCATTTCCGCCAGGACAGCTCTTTTCTGTATTATTTTGGTATTGATGAACCCGGGCTTTTCGGAGTTATTGATGTTGATAATAATGAGGAACTCATTTTCGGCGACGATGTTGCCATCGAAGATATTATCTGGACCGGACCGCTTCCAAAACTCAAGGATAAAGCTGGAAAAGTCAAAATTTCTACAATCAAACCCAGATCTGCATTAAAAAAGACCATCCATAATTTTATCAAGTCTGGCAGACAAATACGGTATCTGCCTCAGTACAGAGCTGCAAACATTATCAAAATACAGGAATTGACCGGCATTCACAACAGTTTTATTAATGATTTCAGTTCAGATGCTTTAACCAAAGCCGTTATTGACCAGCGTTCAATTAAATCTGATGAAGAAGTCAAAGAGATTGAGAAAGCTCTGGATATCAGCTATGAAATGAATGCTCTTGCAATGAGTTTAGTAAAACCTGATATCTATGAATATGAAGTATGCGGAAAAGTACATGGTATTGTACTTGCTAAAAACAGCCATATATCCTTTCCCATTATTTTCTCAGTTCATGGAGAAACTCTTCACAATCATACTCATAACAATCTGATGAAGGACGGAAATATTGTCATTCTTGATTCGGGAGCTGAATCACCTCTGCATTATGCCAGTGATATTACCAGGACAATTCCCGTAAACGGAAAATTCAGTCCAGAACAAAAAGATATATATAATATTGTTCTGCAGGCAAATCTAAATGCAATTGATATGATGAAACCGGGTGTGTTTAATAAGGACTGTCATTTAAAAGCGTGCAAAACCATTGCTGAGAATATGAAACAGCTCGGATTCATGAAAGGCAATCCTGATGATGCGGTAGAATCTGGTGCTCATGCTCTGTTTATGCCCCATGGTCTGGGACATATGATGGGTCTTGATGTCCATGATCTGGAAGGGTTAAATGAAGATTTGGTGGGATATGATGAAACTGTACAAAGAAGTGAACAATTCGGGCTCAATGCTTTACGCCTGGCTAAAAAACTCGAACCAGGATTTGTTATAACCGTGGAACCGGGAATCTACTTTATTCCGGAACTCATTGACCGATGGAAAGCTGATAATAAATTCACAGAATTTATTAACTATGACAAAGTTAATAAATTACGTGATTTTGG
Source organism: uncultured bacterium (assembly GCA_964515295.1). Lineage (GTDB taxonomy): Bacteria > Zhuqueibacterota > QNDG01 > QNDG01 > CAYUAG01 > CAYUAG01. Next base: position 1,356 of record CAZETW010000027.1, read on the forward strand.
CGGTATGCGAGTAGAGGATGATGTTCTTATAACCAAGAAGGGGCATAAAGTTCTGGGAAAACCTATAGCCAAAACTACAGAAGAAGTTGAGGATTGGTGTGCTAAATCACTTGATTTGATTAGCTATTAGGTATACTGTATAAGTATATTTATATATAAGGGCAAATAGTAGATATTTGTATGACATAATTAATGAATAATGAATAATGATAAAGAAAAAAATTTAAAAAATAAAAAATATGAGATAAAAGGAGAAAAAAATGAAAAAATTTAAATTTTTGTTGCTGATACTGATCCCTTCTTTCCTGTTTTCTCAGCAAGCAGTGGATTTTGATAAATATTTTGAGGATAAAACACTGAGAATTGACTATTTTCATACCGGGAATGATACTATGGAAATAATCACTATTGATAAAATATATCGTTATGACATCTGGGCAGGAAATCCGGAACAGTGCATTGACAATTTTAATAATGGAAAATATTATGTTAAAATATACGATCGGGATTCAAATAAGTTAATCTTTTCTAAAGGATTCAGTACAATTTTCGGCGAGTATCAGACTACAGATCCTGCGATCAAAGGCATCAAGGAAACCTTTCATGAATCAGTTTTGATTCCCTGTCCTCAAAAATCTTTCTTTTTTGTTCTAGAATCAAGAGATAAACAAAATGTAATGCACGGTATTTTCAACCGGGAAATTGGTCCTCATATGACAGGTATCATTGAAGAACAACCGGATACTGATGTTAAAATATATCCGGCATTGATCAATGGTAAACCGCATAAAAAAGTTGATCTTGCCTGGATAGCAGAAGGGTATACCAGAGAAGAATATGAAACATTTAAAAAAGATGTGGATGATTTAATGGAAATATTTTTCAGTATCCAGCCTTTTAAAGAATGTAAAGATAAATTTAACATTTACGGTGTATTCAAACCTTCCTTCCAGAACGGTACTGATCAGCCCCGTCAAAACAATTATAAAAATACTGCTGTAAATTCTTCATTTAATGCACTGAATTTAAGACGTTATTTACTTACCGAAGACAACAAATCACTGAAAGATATTGCCATGAATGTACCCTGTGATGCAATAGTTATATTAGTTAATCATGATCGATATGGAGGAGGAGGAATCTATAATTTTTATGCCATATCCACTACTCATAATAATTTAAGCGGTAATGTTTTTGTTCATGAATTCGGCCATTCCTTTGCCGGACTTGCAGATGAATATTACACTTCCTCGGTTGCCTACAATGAATTCTATCCCCAGGGAATTGAACCGGTAGAACCGAATATTACTGCACTTCTGGATACCAGCGATTTAAAATGGAAAGAACTGGTAACACCCGGCATTGATATTCCTACAGAATGGGGAAAGGATGCCATAGATTCCTTACATATTGAATATAATAAGATAAGTACTGCTATGTATAATAAAATTGATTCACTGACTTCAAGCAACACTGATAAAGAAAAAATACAAAAAGTAAGAGATGAGTGGAAAAAGAAACTTGATACTATCAGAGAAAAAATTGAAGAAACAGAATCAAAATACAGTTATCTTGAAAACAAAGTCGGTGCTTTTGAAGGTGCCGGATATTCTGCCAAAGGATTATACCGGCCAGAACTTGACTGTATTATGTTTTCCAACCGGAACCAGCGTTTCTGTAAAGTCTGTCAGGAAGCTATAAAAAAGATAATATCGCATTATGCAGAATAATTATAAAAAAAGCCCACACATGTTTATTGTGGGCTTTTTTTAAGGGAAAATCAAAAATCAATGCGTTGGGAAAGACATCATATCGAAATAAAAGAATCAGTATTATCTGTATTGTGCAAACCTGCTTTTATTAAACCTGTAAGGAAAACGATACTATCCAGCCGTAGACAAATTGAGAATGTAATTGCTGAACATCCTGAGTTTTTAACCGCACATCATCCTCTAAAATTTCAGCATTATCCCTCTTCAATGATAAAGAGAATGTGCATTGAATCTAAAAAAGTAAATGTTGGTCCTATGGCTGCAGTTGCAGGTCTGGTCGCAGAGCAATGTCTTGAAAGCATCATTAATGCCGGTGCTCAGGAAGCAGTGGTTGATAATGGCGGGGACATTGCTGTATTTATACACAAACCTCTTAATGTAGGAATTTATGCCGGAGAACAATTTTTTCCAGATCTTGCCTTTAAGATTATACCTCGGGACAAACCATTGGGAATATGCACTTCTTCCGGAACTGTTGGCCATTCTTTTAGTTATGGCAATGCTGATGCAGCTATTGTCATTTCTGAGAATATTGTACTGGCTGATGCTGCAGCCACTGCTCTGGCGAACCGAATTCATTCTCCCGGGGATCTTACCACTTGTTTTGAAATACTTGATGATCTTCCGCAAATTGAAGGAAGTATGGTGATCTTAGGTGATAAGATATCGATATGGGGGAACCTGCCCAAAATAACACAGTCCAAAGAGATAAAAGAGCTCATTACCAGAGGCAAAAATAGCATTGAGGGTGACTAAAACAAAATTTTAACGCAGAACAAACTTTACTCCAAACATAAAAGTACCAAAATTATTGTCGCTAATAACAATACCTTTAGGTTTAAGATCATCAAAATAGGAAAAGTGTTTATACCTGAGAAAAATATCAGTCAAAAATCCTACTCTGTGGAATAATTCACCTCCATATTCATAGCCGAAAATAAAGGGGAATACATTGGTTCCCATAAAGGTGAAATTCCATACATCCCCTTCAGTTGGACCTAAATTTTGAATAAATAATATATGACAATCCAATCCTGCAAACAATCTTATGAATTTATATTTATAATGACATCCCAAATCAAATTCCATAATATTGTCCCATTGCTCATACCACTGTTCCCAGAAATAGTAGGTAAACCCGACATAACCTCCGAAACCTTGATATGTACCTTCTAAACTCAAAGAAAAACCTATGAGATTTTTCATATAACCACTGTTATTTATATGATTTCTGCCATCAGCATTTTTGTTAATACTTAAGTTAGTTACAATTATAATTCTGACTGTAATCTATTACTTAAAACTTCCAGTTTATCTTCAGGAATATTTTTACTGTCCAACCTCATTACAGCTAAGGTTGGTTTATTCTGCGCAAATATCGAAAAATTGAGACATAATAAAATAAAAGATAATACACTTAATTTCATGATACCCACCGTTGACTAAATATAAAATTTTTTTAAATAATTTAATCTTATCAAACAAGAATTTAAAATATTGTTTCTTTCAGAAGCAATATTAATTATTGATTTCAGCTTCATAATTTATCAGAGCGATGTCTGTTGAAAAGCATATATGAACTCATTCGTTTCAGGACCGGCAGTACATTGGCTATTCTCCTGACAAATGACTTAGAGAAAAGAAACTGTAAAGCAGATTGAAACGTTATTAACATTTACTGGGTATACGGAAACCACCAGAATTTTTGCATATGGTTTTGTGGTTCATAGTTTATATATTTAATATTTACCATCTCATCAAATCCTTTTTCTCCATGTACCCACCCAATGCCGCTTTGTTTTACTCCGGTCCAGCCAGCTTCAGCCATACCGAATGAAACAATCACATCATTGATCATAACTGTCCCTGTACGCAATCGCCGGGCAATCTGCTGACCTCTGTATTTATGGCCTGTCCAGACAGAAGCAGCAAGTCCGTATTTTGATTTATTTGCCAATTCAATTGCTTCATCATCATTGGCAACAGAAGTCAGATAGATAACCGGATTAAAAACTTCCTCCATATCTTCCTGAATACGGGAAGCATCCCGTACTATAACAGTTGGCTGAAAATAATATCCTTTGTTGTTATCCAGAGGTCTGCCGCCGGTTACAATAGTATCTCCTGTTTTTCTGCTTTGTTCTACAATACGTTTAATCTTGTCAAACTGTTGCAGGGAAACAAGCGGACCTATATCAGAATCTTCAGCTTCTTCACTGCGTGAGAGCAGCTGTTGCTGTATTTTTTTTAATATTGCTTTTCTTTTTGTTAATCCCATATCCCGCCATTCCGGAAAAGCAGACCATGCTTTTTTGACTATTTCATTCACCTGACTGGACGACGTTGCTTCAACTTTTCCAACTTCTTTTAAGGTAGCAGGATTTAAAGATGAGATATATTTATTGTTCACGGCAGTTCCTCTGTAAAGGTTTGTAATTCAGATTTACTAACCAGCCTTTTAACTTTTTTATGGGATAGAGGATAAATCCATCTATTATTAATGAAGGCCGCACCAAAGGAGCAAATAGAAAAAGCTTTACCATCATATACCAGATTATCCGTTTGTGGGTAGGTGGACAACCTTTTATACGGATAATTCGATCAGCTTCAATACCAACTGAAGCTTGAGCACAATCTCCTATAAGCAATACTTTGGGGACTTTCAGATGTTTTTCAGTCTTTCCAATTACTATATCCATTTTAGGAAAACGTTTAAATAAAGTTGGTTTTCTGTCCTTAATCATATACAGCCAGTCCAGAAATATCCCCTGACATCCGCCGGTACAGTATGGATAGCCGCAATGAATAGTAAAATTAGAGTCAAATTGATCAACCGGTTTATAACCAAAATCCACTCCCTTAACCATCAGTTGCAATATGGGGATGAGCTAATACCAGATTAGGTTTGATGACAATTTTACCAGAAATTTTTTTTAGGCAAAGCAATAACTGTTAATGCTGACTGTAATACTTCATATATTTTTTCACTATCATACTGTGGACACCTGCCCAAATAAACAGTATATTTTGCCATATATTAGTCCTGATATTTATTTCAATTTTTATTTTTATATTTACAAAATATCTATCGGTAACAAATACGTACTGGAAAATTTAATTAATTCTCCATTATTTCTTTTATATTCTTTAGAAAAATATCATTTTCTTCAGAAGTACCTAGGGTAACTCTGATATAATCTTCTATAGCCGGTTTTGGAGCATATCTGACCAGGATTTTTCGTTCTTCCAGTTTTTTTGAAACATCAGCTGCGGACTTCTCCTCTACTCCAAATAAAATAAAATTAGTATGGGATGGCACCGGTTTAATATTTTTTATATTCTTCAAACCTGTAAACACTTTCTTGCGTTGTTCAGTAATACTATTTACAGCTTTTTTTATCAGATCTCTCCGCTGAAAAATTATCTCACCAGCGATTTGCTGAAAACTGTCCACCGTGAAAATTAATTTTACCTTTTCTATATGATCCGCATATTCAGGTTTAGCTAATAGATATCCCAGTCTTAATCCGGCAAGGCCCAGTGCTTTTGAAAATGTTCTTATGATCATGAGATTATCATATTTATCAAGGAGAGAAATTGCATTGATATCATAAAATTCATAATAAGCTTCATCCAGGATCACAGGTATATCAAGATTTTTAACTATCTCCTCAACCTGGTCAATATTTAATACAGTTCCGGTAGGATTATTTGGATTTATTACTATCAAACAATCGCTTCCCTTTGATCTCTCTATTATAGACTTTACATTAAACTCAAAATTTGCTTCAAGTGGAATATTATTCATTTTGAGACCTAAAACAGCTGCCATTCGTGGATATAATAAAAATCCTGGGGTTATCAAGGAAATAATGTCTTTAGCTGTACAAAAACTGGCTAAAACGACCTGTATTATCTCACTTGAACCATTTCCTAAAACAATCCCTTCAGAAGGATAATCTATATATCTGGATATTGTATCAATTAATTTTTGCGGATAAAAAGCAGGATATCTGTTCCATTGTACAGTTCGAAATTCTTCCCAGATCATGTTCTTTACATCATCAGGAATATCAAAAAAAGTTTCATTCTGATTCAGTTTTATCATACTGTCATCCTGTATCACAAAATAATGCTGCATCTTCTTAACAGCTTCTCTAATATCTTTCATACCATCCTCATTTTATAGATTAATTGAATAAACAAACAAATCCAATTTTATATTATAAATATAATTAAATAATAAATTTATAAAACTTATTGATTTTTTTAATTTAGCTAAATAAAATAAAAAAAACAACTCCAGTTGTTGTTGTGCAAAAAAAAACTGCTGTTTATGTGTATTAACAGCAGTTGTATTACATTATATTGTATACATTATAGCTTAAATCGGCTTATCTTATTATTTAGTGCATCTGCTTTTTCTTTCATCTGCGAGGCAATCACGGAAAGATTCTTGGTGCTCTTCACATTCTCAGAGGTCACATCATCAACACTCTTGGTATTCTTGGATATCTCCTCTGAAGCCAGGGTCATCTGCTCTGATGCCTGAGAAAGTTCGGAAATAACCCGCTGTATCTCCTCTACATTCAGCATGATCTCACTGAGCACATTGCCGGAATCCTTGACCAGTCCTGTCCCGTTCTCCACATCATTTATCCCCTCTTCCATGGATTCCACTACCCGGCTCATGTCATTCTGGATGGCCTTGATGATCTTGCTGATCTCCCTGGTCGCCTCTGAAGTACGCTCCGCTAATTTACTGATATCCTCTGCCACCACTGCAAACCCCTTACCCTCTTCTCCGGCTCCTGCCGCCTCTATACGGGCATTCAGGGCAAGCAAATTGGTCTGCTCTGCTATCTCATCGATCACCTGGATGATCTTGCCTATCTCATTGGAACGGCTGCTCAGCTCACTGATGGTCATCTGAGATTTCTCCACTGAATCTGCTATCCGTTTCATCCCTTCTGCTGAACGCTTGACAATAGTATCACCATCCTGAGCGCGCACTGTGGCCTTCTTTACCACTTCAACTGCCTGATTGTAGATCCGGGAGGTCTCATTTATGGTGGTAGACATCTCACGGGTGGAAGAAGCAATGTTAGAGGTGGTGTTGGACTGATCCTCTGCACCTTTATCCATCATCACTGTGGTATCCTTTAAATTATCCGAGGCTTTTACAATCTCATATACATTATCCCGGACATTGACGATAAGATCATGTAATGTTTCCACAAAATCATTGAACCAGTTAGCCAGCTCTCCGATCTCATCTTTACTGGTTACCTCCAGACGTTTGGTCAGATCCGCCTCGCCTTTGGCAATACTCTTCAGCATCGACACCAGGTTATTCAGCGGATCAGATATAGAATGAACAAGATAATTAATTATCACAATAAAAATAAGAGAGGCAACTACGATGACAATTAGTGAAAACACTATGAGAGTGCGGATAGGCTTATTGATCTCACTGACAGCAGCACTTAACACCACTGTCCATCCCAGACTGGGTATCTGCGTATGAATAAAATACCGCTTCTCACCCTCGAACACTACTTCTTCAATACCTTCTTTTTCCTCAATAAGTTGCTGGGACACTTCGTTCATATATTTATACTGAGTGCCGTCATCAGTAAAATCTGTTATCTTTTTTTCCAAAACATAGGATGTATTGGGATGGTACAGAAAAGTTCCATCCTTGGCAATAATAAACGCTTGACCAGTACTGAATACATCTGATAAAGTTGACACTAATTCGGTAAATTTTTCCAGAGATATATCAATGCCGCCAACACCTAATATGTCTCCTTGTTCATCCGGTATCGGACATCTGTAAGTAACGAAAATCTCTTTTGTTACAAAGTCTGTACTTACTTCAAACATGGCTTTCTTTTCTTTTACGGTTTCAACATACCACGGTCTGGTGCCTACTATATAATCATCTGGGATTGAACGTTCTAAATTTTCATAATACATCTGGCTTTTTTCACTGGCTATAAAGGCTGCAAGTATGAGTGGATCTTTTTCTGCAATTTCTTTAAGAAAGTCAATAATTACTCTATAGGTCTGATCTGTTTTTCTTAATAATGCATAATCTCTTATTGTATTTTCTTTTAACCATTGTTTGATCAGAGGCTGTTTTGTGAATGTCCATCCGACCTTTGCCTTTTCATTCAACGTTCCCTGCAGTTCAACCGCCACCTTGTTTACTTTTATCTGTGCTTTACTCTTGGTTTCTTTGACCAGTAAATTTCGGAAAAAGTTAAGATAAATAAAAAATATTCCTAACAGTACAATAAGATTTGCCCCAATAATAAAAATAAACATTCTTTTTCTGAGATTTAGTTTACTTAACATAGAATTTCACCTTTAATAGTTGGATGAGGAAAATAAATTTAAATGTTTACAATTTAAACCGGCTGATTTTGTTGTTCAGTGCATCTGCTTTTTCTTTCATCTGGGAGGCAATCACGGAAAGATTCTTGGTGCTCTTCACATTCTCAGAGGTCACATCATCAACACTCTTGGTATTCTTGGATATCTCCTCTGAAGCCAGGGTCATCTGCTCTGATGCCTGAGAAAGTTCGGAAATAACCCGCTGTATCTCCTCTACATTCAGCATGATCTCACTGAGCACATTGCCGGAATCCTTGACCAGTCCTGTCCCGTTCTCCACATCATTTATCCCCTCTTCCATGGATTCCACTACCCGGCTCATGTCATTCTGGATGGCCTTGATGATCTTGCTGATCTCCCTGGTCGCCTCTGAAGTACGCTCCGCTAATTTACTGATATCCTCTGCCACCACTGCAAACCCCTTACCCTCTTCTCCGGCTCCTGCCGCCTCTATACGGGCATTCAGGGCAAGCAAATTGGTCTGCTCTGCTATCTCATCGATCACCTGGATGATCTTGCCTATCTCATTGGAACGGCTGCTCAGCTCACTGATGGTCATCTGAGATTTCTCCACTGAATCTGCTATCCGTTTCATCCCTTCTGCTGAACGCTTGACAATAGTATCACCATCCTGAGCGCGCACTGTGGCCTTCTTTACCACTTCAACTGCCTGATTGTAGATCCGGGAGGTCTCATTTATGGTGGTAGACATCTCACGGGTGGAAGAAGCAATGTTAGAGGTGGTGTTGGACTGATCCTCTGCACCTTTATCCATCATCACTGTGGTATCCTTTAAATTATCCGAGGCTTTTACAATCTCATATACATTATCCCGGACATTGACGATAAGATCATGTAATGTTTCCACAAAATCATTGAACCAGTTAGCCAGCTCTCCGATCTCATCTTTACTGGTTACCTCCAGACGTTTGGTCAGATCCGCCTCGCCTTTGGCAATACTCTTCAGCATCGACACCAGGTTATTCAGCGGATCAGATATAGAATGAACAAGATAATTAATTATCACAATAAAAATAAGAGAGGCAACTACGATGACAATTAGTGAAAACACTATGAGAGTGCGGATAGGCTTATTGATCTCACTGACAGCAGCACTTAACACCACTGTCCATCCCAGACTGGGTATCTGCGTATGAATAAAATACCGCTTCTCACCCTCGAACACTACTTCTTCAATACCTTCTTTTTCCTCAATAAGTTGCTGGGACACTTCGTTCATATATTTATACTGAGTGCCGTCATCAGTAAAATCTGTTATCTTTTTCTCTAATATATAAGATTTATTAGGATGGTACATAAAAGTTCCCGATTTATCAACTAAAAAAGCCTGACCTGTATTAAAAACACCCTGAAGAGTTGAAATATAATTTTTAAAATTCTCCAGGCTTATATCAACCCCCCCTATACCGAGAAGCTCATCATTCTCATCATATATGGGATGACGGTAATTTACACCTACTGAATGATCAATATAATCAAATGATACATCAAAAATTGGACTCTTATCTTTTACTGCATCAATATACCATTGTCTGGTTCCCACCATATAGTCATCCGATATGGTACGTTCTAAACTTTCATAATACATCTGAGTCTTTTCACTGGCCATAAATGCAGATTTAATCTCCCCATCATCTTCTACAAGTTCCTTAAAATAGTCAATGATTTTTCCATATTGCGGATCCTGACTGCGTTCAACTTTTCTCTGTGTGTTTGTATCCAGCCAGTTCACCACCATAGGATTTCTGCTTAATGTCCAGCCAATTTTTGATTTCTCGCTTAAATATCCTTCCAGTTTACTTACTACTACTCTTACTTTCTCCATGGCTTTATCTTTTGTCTCATTGACAATTAGATTTCTGGAGAAATTCAAATATATAAAAAATATAGCTAACAGAACGACTAAATTTGCTCCAATAATAAACAAAAACATTCTTTTTCTGAGATTTAATTTTTTGAACATAATGAATTCCTTTTAAATTAATTCATATTGAAATTATCAACAGTTCAATAAATAACAATTTGAGAAATATTAATTTATACTTTTATTTCTATATCTACTATAATAACAAGGTATTATAAATAATAACACCCTGATATTTTTTTTTATATTTAATATATAGCGCAAATGCAAATATAATGCCGGATATTAAGATATTAAATGTATGTTTTTTAAAATTAATTTGACAATCTGTATAAATTTAATTATATTTATCATTAAATTATAAAAAATTAAAATAATAAATTTTTCAAATTCTTATATATAAAAAATAAGGAGTACTAAGTGGACTTATTTGATAAATGCAAAAACTTTACCAGAGCGAAAGAAGCAATTGCTTCAGGATCTTATCCGTACTTCCATCCTATTGAATCCGGACCCGGTTCAGAAGTAATTGTTGATGGCAAAAAAATGATAATGATAGGATCGAATAACTATTTGGGGCTCACTGGTCATCCTAAAATAATTGAAGCAGCAATAAATGCTATAAAAAAATATGGAAGTGGTTGTACCGGATCAAGATATTTAAATGGCACTCTTGATATTCATATTGAATTAGAAGAACGTCTGGCTAAGTTTCTAAAAAGTGAAAGCGTTTTATGTTTTTCAACTGGTCATCATGTTAACCAAGGTGTTATAACTTCACTCACCTCAAAAGGAGATTTAATTTTTTTAGATAGAGCAGATCATGCCTCAATTATCGATGGATGTATGATGTCATTTGCAAAAATGGTAAAATATAAACATAATGACATGGAAGACCTAGAGAAAAAATTAAATTTATACAAAGATAAAGATGTTGGAAGATTAATAATAACTGACGGCGTCTTTAGTATGGAAGGTAATATTGCTAATCTTCCAGTCTTAACAAAATTAGCTGAGAAATATAATACCAAACTTTATGTTGATGATGCTCACTCTGTGGGAGTTTTAGGAAAACATGGCAGAGGAACAGGCGAATATTTCGATTTAGAGAATAAAGTTGATCTTCATATGGGCACATTCAGTAAATCATTTTCTTCGATTGGAGGTTTTGTTGCTGGTGATGAAGAAGTTATTCATTATATAAAACACTTTGCTCGTTCTTTAATATTTACAGCTAGTCCCCCACCTTCTGCTGTTGCTACAGTTCTTGCGTGTATTGATATAATTGAATCAGAACCTGAAAGATTGAAAAAACTTTGGAAAAACACCAGAAAAATGCTTGATGGATATAAAAATCTCGGATTTGATATCGGAGAAAGTGAAACTCCAATTATTCCGATTAAAATCGGTAAAGATGAACACTGTTTTGCATTCTGGAAGTTACTGTTTGAGAATGGAATTTATGCTAATCCTGTTATTAGTCCTGCGGTTCCGCCGAATGAAGCTTTAATCCGAACCAGCTATATGGCTACTCATACTGATGAAGAACTTGATAAAATACTTGAAATTTTCTCAAAACTCGGTAAAAAATTTGGCATTATTTAAAAGGTTTAAGATGTCAGAAATTAAAATTTTCAGTTTTACTAACAATGATAAGAAAAAGTGGAAATCATTTGTCAAATTTCCATATTCACTTTATAAAAATAGTCCTTATTGGGTTCCTCCCCTGTTATCCGACCAAAAAATACTTCTTAATCCTGATAAACATCCTTTTTATGAACATGCTTCTGCAAATTTTTTTTTAGCCACAATAGATAATCAAGTTGTAGGAAGAATAGCAGCAATAATAGATAACAATCATAATAAGATACATAACGAAAAAACTGGATTTTTCGGGTTTTTTGAAACTATTGAAAATTATCAGGTTGCAAAAAAACTTTATAATGCATGCAAATCATGGATATATAACCAAGGTATGACTAATTTTCGAGGTCCGGCTAATCCATGTTTAAATGAAGACTGCGGCTTTTTAACTGATGCATTCGATTTACCCCCTGTTATTATGATGCCATATAATCCACCCTATTATATTGATTATGCAGAAAAATTCGGTTTTAAGAAAGCAGCAGATCTTTATGCTTACTACATTGATAATAATAGAAAAATTCCTGATAAACTGATGAAAGTTATAAATATTGTAAACAAAAAAGAAAAAGTTAAAATCCGGCCGTTTAATCTAAAAAATTTTAATAAGGATGCAAAATCTGTATGGCATATATATAACAAAGCCTGGAAAAAAAACTGGGGCTTTGTCCCTATGACCGAGAATGAATTTAATTATTTGGCAAAAAATCTTAAACAGGTGGTAGAACCGGAATTAGCTTTATTTGCAGAAATTAACGGAAGACCAGTCGGTTTTTCCCTGTCGGTCCCTGACATTAACCAGGCATTAATTCATACCAATGGCCGTTTATTTCCTTTTGGTCTGATTAAGCTGCTCTGGTATTCAAAAAAAATTGATATGATCCGAACCATAATTATGGGTGTAATACCGGAATATCAAAGGATCGGTATCGATGCTTTGTTTTATTATAAAACCTGGATGAATGCGGTAAAAAAAGGATATGTTAAAGATGAAATGTCTTGGGTAGTCGAGAGTAACAAAATGATGAGAAGATCTGCTGAAATGTTGGGTGGGAAAATATATAAAATCTATCGATTATATGAGATGAAAATATAAAAAGGATTTTCTCAGTATTTTGAATTATATAAAGTTATAATCTTCGGATCAGTATTCTTATATTTTGGTAAACACTGACCGACATTAGCGTTAACATAGGTAGGATCACATACAATATAGTTTTCATTGGAATAATTTACATATTTGCCATTTATATCCGAATTAATTTTAACAGCTGTAGCAATATGACCTGGATAATCTAATCCCACAACCTCCAAATTAAGAAGATTCCGTATTAAATAAGCAAATAATACTGCTCTGTCCTCACAGTCAGAACCAGGATAAAAAAGAGTCTCTTCAATAAATAAGGGTTTTTCTTCTCCAAACTGTTCATAATCAGATTTATATTCAAAACTTTTCTGCACAAAATGCAAAATTAAATTTAATGCTTCAAGTTCAGTTTTATTAACAATCAAGGGTTTTAAATTTCTCAATAATGAGTAATTACTCTCATTTGATATGGGTGCATTAAAATATATTATATATTCTGTCAAGGGATATCCCGAATAAAAATCAACAATCGATTTATTAATGTTTAATGATATTGAATAATGATTATGCAAATATTCAAACTCCACTGTTTTCTTGATAACTTCCGGATTAACCGAAGGACATAAATAAACATTTAAATCAATCATGTTTATTGATCCAGGATATCTGCCCGTATAGGTATAAATATTTTTGACTTTGTCTGGTGAATATAAATTTATTAATGTATAGTATCTTTTATTATCCAGCTTAATGAAGGATTTTTTATATAGAATATTGCTGGATGAAATTAAAAGAAAAATCTTATTCTGGTTATATCCGATTTTTACATCATATCCAGATTTCTGCATCAAAAACCATACTAATAATTTTACAGAATTTCCTTTATCAGGAAAAATCTGATTGGAGAGTTTATCTAAAAATTTTAAAAAAGCCCAATCATTCAAACTCATCTTTTGTTTAATATTATTGCATTGATCAAGAATATAGGTATACTGAGTTTTACTCATTTGACTCCAAAATTTGCTTATCTCCCTATTATCAAACTTTTCAGGAAATTCAATTTTTTCCCAGTATACATCATACATAATAGTACAAGGTGTGTTCAAATAATAAAATTCTGCCATCTTCCCATAATGAAATTCCATTTTCGGTTTACTATAAAATCCTATACTCTCTTTTTCCGGAGGGCATTTGATTTTAAAATCTCTTACTTTATGTTCTTTTAATTGACAATCAAAATCTAACTTTTCGAATTCTTTTACAGGAATTACTGCAGGTTTAGGAACTTTATCCGGACTGATTCCTTTTATTACAGCAAACTCTTTCCATTCCTTTTTCAGAAATTCAGCAAATTCTCTGTCCCTTTCTTCCATAAAAGTTTTAAACTGCTGTGTCTCTTTTTTCAACCAATCTTCAAAATTCTCCTGAGTGTAACACTTTGAATAAAAAGGAATTACAATGAGAATAATAATAATATTTATTGTAAATATCTCAGTAACTTTTCTTTTATCATTTTCCATGATCAATTCTCCAGTGTAGTTATTACAATTCTATCTTCAGTTCGTAAAGCATCACTATATTCAACCATTTTCATACCTCGGGTATTCCTTAAAAAAGTATACAGATCTTCAGTTAATATATTATATCCATTATGTAACTCAGTTTCAATTTTTTTGAAAGGTTCTGTCTGGGCAAATATTTGAAGTACTTCTACCCCAAAAGGCTGATCACAAATAAATTTTACCGGAATTTTGCATGCATTGTTAATATATGAACGATCAATAAAATAATTATCCAATAAAACTGTACGCATACCATTTGCCAGATGATAAATTAATCTGATATAACAGGGCATATTTACATTAATATAGACATCCATTATTTCATCATTAAAAAATATTACTCCCTCTTTACCTCTGTTAGTCCAGGTTTCAAGAATAAGACCATTATTGTTATTGTGTCCGTTATTGAATAACTGTTGATCTCTTAAAGCTGCTTCAAAATTTTGTGGTTTTATGGTAAGACCCGATTTGGTTATTAATTTTTCAGGAATTATCATATTAATACTTGCTACTATTTGATCATGCTTATAATTACATATTTCAGCCATAATTTTTATACTGTCTTTCTGCTGCCAGTAAGTACCCATTAAAAAATATAATGAATCTGCAGATTCAAAATCTGTCAGATTAACAGGTGAATGTATATTATCTGTAGGTAACAAATTGACAATCCTGAATCCTGATAAGCTGGAAATATCATTTTTTAAATTTTCTTGCAAAAAGGCAGCAAATTCACTCGACATAGCAGTATTTTGAAAAGTAAAAGGTAGAATCATTAGTTTTCCTGTTGTTTCATGTAGTTGTTCTCTAAAACAACTGGATATAAAAACTGCTATATCTTCAATGCTCTCAACAGGTTGTTTTCTAATATCCTGAACAGCCTTATTCAACTCTGTTATAGTAATTGTTTCTGTTTCATTTTCGTTTACTTCCAACTCAGAAAAAGTATCAATCATAATTGAAGATGAAGCCCGGATAATTGCCTGAGCTCGAAATAGTCTGTTAAATAAGGGATAACATCTTAAATAATATTTCAATGCCAGAGATTTATCACCCCGTTGCTGCGAAGAGTTGCCTAAAATATAATTATGTGCTATATCATTATTTAATTTTTTTATAACAGAATTATAATGATCAATAAGTTTCTGTCTTTTTACATATACCAGGGCATATGCTGTCTTAGATCTTTTATCATAAAATTTTTCAACTTCGCAGCCCCATAGTTTTAAATGAGAAGTAGATTTAGTAACAGAAGTATAAAATTCCGAATATACATTGTTCCCTTCTTTGATTCTCATTGCTGCATTTGATTTTATATCTAAGTAAATTTTATTCATTAATTCTTTTTGAGCATTCTGAACTGATATATCCATACATTGAGTTTTGTTTTTATTTTTATTTAAAGCAGCAATACCAAAACCTGTTAAATACATCTCATCAGGATATTTGATACTTTTCCCAAAATTTTGCACCCAATCCGGACTCCCCCCGAACACTGAAATGGTGATCAATGTCACTAAAAAAAATATAATGTATTTTTTCATCATCATCCCCTGTAATAATTAAATATCACATTACTTTGCAACTATGGGAAAATCCGGAATTGATTTTGGTATAATTGTGGTTGGTTTTTGATGTCCTTCAGTCAATTCTTTTACCCTTTTTGTTATATAAAAATCAAGCTCTTTGATCGTGACTATATTATTCTTATCAAAATCAGCCCGCATATATTTCAATCCATCCGTGAGTGCCTTAGTAAAAGCACCATGTTCCCAGCTTGGATCTTCATAAGCAGCAGAATTATCTGTAGTTGCTGTCATAATAACCTGACCTGTTCCGGCAGCGATTAAATCCTTGATAGCAGTTGTTATATCAGGTTCTCCTCTTTTTTTACTACCCAAAATATTACCGGAATGACATGCATCTACAAAAAGAATAACTTTTGATGGCAAGTTCGTAATTACATCTTTAAATTCAGTCCATTTAACAGCTGTACTTCTTAAAGACTCAATATCAGAATCATAACTAAGAAAATAATAATTATTCAATCCATCGTTGATACCATGGCCTGCTATAAACATAATCACAACATCTTTTTGGGTTGCCTCATTAATAAGCCAATCAATACTATTTAAAATATCTGCCCTTTTTGCTTCAATATTTGTTTTAAGTTCATAAGATATATTTTGATAAAGCTTAGTCTGATCTTTAAATATTTCAATGATTGAATGTGCATCAGCTGCTGCAAAATCAAGCTTATATCGAATATTTTTATATTGAGAAACTCCTATAGAAAGAACATAAAGGTTGGGTTTATATACATTCTCCACACCTTTTCTTTTTACATGGATGAATACAGGATTACTGGCAGCAAATCTATTACCTGCTACTATTTTTAAAACACTGGAACCATTAGGAACTTTAATATTCTTTCTGATATGTTCAAAACTGCTATTATCTTTAACTAATACTTTCATACCTCTGTCTTTAATTTCTCTTCCATTCAAAAATATTTTAATATCTGTAATATTAAAATCAGATTGAGCAATAACATTAAAATCAATCGCTACCTCATCATTATAAGTGACAATTTCTTCAGCAGTATTTAACTCTATTTTGGGGGGAAGAATATCTTCAATAGTAACTTCATTTAACCGCAATTTTGTCTTAGTAAAGGTAAATGCCTTATCTTCGTTTTTTAACCGGATAATATTCTTCACTAAACTGGGTTGATAATAGGTACGGAAGAAACGATCTGAACGGAAATAATCCGCAGCATTATTAAATCCCCGGTTTATATGATACCCTACAAACTGATCCCCCCCAATACTTGAAGCATAATATCCCTTACCTGACCAGACAACCCACTCATCATTCTTGCTGATAAAAATATTGATCAACGGAAATATCTCTTTGATATCCGATTTGTTGCTCAAGGATTCAAGGTTCCAGAGTTTTATTGTCTGATCACTGCTTCCGCTAACTAATACATTATCATCAACAGCAATACTCCAAATAGTTCCAGTATGACCAATACACTCACCAATAGCTTCACCATTCAGATCATAAATATTTAAACATCCATCATTACCACCGGAAACAATCAGCCCATTCTCAGTAAAACCATAGGTTCTGTGCTGATATCCGTTTGTGGCATCTCTTACAATTTTCTTATATAATTCTCCGTCTTTTCGTATTTCTAATACAGCATCAGAAAATCCGTATTTGCCTCCCTTAGCATGCTGAAGTGAGTAAGTATGATTAAATCCTTTATAGACAATTGGAATTTTCCTGAATCCTTCCGGTTCCTGTATATCTTTAATTAAGAACTCATCCAGATCAAAATATTTTTCTAATCTTGTTTTTTCATTGGTATAGGTCATGGGCTTATAGCCAAAACCAATCTTATTATCAGATATTCCTACACTCCATACTTTTCTGCCTTTCCCTTCCATCATTCCTTCTACACGTGCAGTAGTAATATTCCAAAAATATATCTCATAATTTTCACCGCCGCCTGTAACAGCTGTATTATCATCAAGGAAAGCTACTGCCTGTGTCAGTGCATGCTGTTTATTAAAAGTGGTGATTTTTTTGAATCCTTTTCGAAGATCATAAATATTATTATTAGGAGGGAAACCGACATGCCCGGAAAGAAGATACCGACCGTTTTCCGAAAATGCCAGACCAATAGGCTGAGTTTTGGTATATATATTTTTAACCGGATTAAGATCCTTGTCAAACAAACTGATTTTATTGGCTTTTCCGCATACTGCAATATATTTTTGTGACACTGACACATAAGAGAGGTTAAAACTGTGGTCAACAGTTTTTATTAATCCCGGATTTAATGAATATAAATTTAACCGTTGATCATAACCAATTGACACAATCCTGTATTCTGAATTATGCTGAAAAATTTTAACCCCGTACACATCATCTAAATGGTGTAAAAATTTCTTATATAGTTTGAAACTCCCATTTTCTTTGTTCCATACAATAACCTGCCTATCCATAGCTGCAGAAACAAGCAGATTTCCATCATTATTAAAATCTAAATCAAGCACTAAATTTGTATGACCATTAAGGGTTTGCAGTAATTCTCCAGTGAAGAAATTATATATTCTGATTTCATTATTACCAAAATAACCTCCCACTGCTAAATATTTATCATCAGACGATAGGGCAATTGCAGATATCATACCCCTGTTACCACTCCCAATCTGTCCGATTATTTTTCTTGCTTCTTTTTTTAGATCTACATCCCAAACGCGTATTGTTTTATCATCGCTTGCCGACACTAAAAATCTTTTATCTGATGTTACCAGGATATCCCAGATTCTTGCTTTATGCCCGCCTGTATCAAGTTGTAGTATTGCATTGTTCTGAGCTAATACAAAGCACTGCATTAAGAGACAAAATAAAAATATAAATACTAATTTTTTTGTCATTTCTTATCTCTTACATACTATAAAAAAAATTTTCAGAATTGGTAAAAAAATTACCACCCTGGCTTACTTTTATACTATTCATGTTTTTTTCCAATGATTAAAATAAATCCATAAAAAACAAATTAATAGTAAATATTTTTTTTGAATTCCATTCTCGCGGCCTGAGGTTATCTTTTATACTTTTTAAACGCTAACATATAATATGTTCTCATTGCAATTTTTATGCCCTGCAATGGAAAAAGTATACTAAGAAATTCACTTATAGGAAATCATAATGAATGCTGAAAAGTTACTATAAATTTCCATCAATTACTTAGTTGATTAAGTTCATTGAACATTTTCTGAGCTTCTTTTCTCACCTCCTGTATCCAATAATCATTACTATATTCTTCAGCATACAGCTTAAAATACTGTTTACTTAAATCTTTTTTTCCATTGTCAAAATAAAATAATCCTTCAGAGTATCTTTTAAAATATTCAATTGATCGTTCAGAAATCTTATTTTGCTGTAATTGCTGATCGATTGTATGATCATTTTTTACAGCCTTGAGTATATCGTCACTGATGGAGTACTCAAGGTTACTAAAATCATAAAATTCAGAACTAGTAAAATATTTCAAAATACTGAAAATAATTTCTCCGGTGGAGACACATATCCCCTTTATATGAAATCGTATATCAGATGACAGATTATGAATATTTCCAGTTATAATTATATCAGCACCAGTTAATTTACCAATTTTATTAACATCTTCATCAGAAGTGAATCCAGATTCCTGTAACGTAAGCTCCTGAAGTACTTCACTTAATTTTATTCTTTCCAATACTTTTAGATTGACCAGTTTACTCAATCTGTGAGAAATTGCATCCGGGAGTCCGTGACTGTATATCTTTGAATGTTTAATATCACCTAATACCTGAAAGGGAATTACAGCAATAGAATTGATCTCTTTTTCTGAAATATTGTTATTAAAAAAAGAATGCAATAGCATCACAATAAGACAAATATATCTGATCATAATAAATTATTCTCCATGATTAGCTATCATTTATTTTGTTGTTCCTGTCTTCGCTGTTCATATTTTTCAATTTCCTCTTCCAGTTCTTGAAAAGCTTTGGAAGAACGAAAACGTGTATACATTGCTTGATTATTTTTAATTTGCTCCATTAAGGTCTTATTAGAAGCTCCGATAGGATAAGACATTAAAACATAGGCTCTAAACTTATCATTGTTTTTTACAACTTCCTGTTTAATAACTTTACTTCCGGATAAAGCAGTTGATACCACCTGTTTAGAAGCTGCATTGAACTGCTGCAATATCTGAGTATTTTCTCCACTGCCTACTTCTTCCATAAAATCCTTTTCTAATCCGTCAATTTGTGTTTCTACCTGATTAGCTATTTCCTGCCTGGCTCCATGTTTGGCTTTATCAAAAGCTGTCTGCATATCTGCTGAAGTTTGTGTATTAACTCCGAAAAAATAATTATCATTTGCAGGAGGCTGCTGATACCATTCAGGAACTCGGCCAGTTGAAACATCTGTCAAAGACTTAGATCCTGCACAACCTAAATAAAGAACACAGAGAATAACACTAAAAAATGTTAAAATTATTGATTTCATTTTTTTCTCCTTTTTTAAATGATTAATAATTAATCTTGAATTTTTTTGTAACAATAAATTTATTTCCGTCTTTATAACAGACAATCAGATTCCATACTATTGTCTGATTTTTCGGGATATTCTCAATTGGATACATGAATAGTGTATCGGTTAATGTTTTTACTGGTGAAATCACTTCCTGGTCTCTTGCCTGACTTAAATAATGCTGATAATAATTAATGTCCTTCACCTGCGGCCATCGAAATATCAATGCTCTTCTTTCATTATATTTTTCAATAAACATCCTCTTCATAAATAATTCAATATAATTATCTTTTTCAGCAATATTACCGTATTTTACACCAGAAAGACTGTCTCCGTAAGCTTTTGATGCAATATTCTCAGGCGGATGTAACAGTAGTTCTTCTGAATCTTCCTGAACAATTAATCTAAAATTATTGTAATGACCAGGAAAGCCCAGAAAATAACCTATTATGAAAATTACAATTAACGCTATTGCCGGTATAGCAACTTTTACTGGTCCGGGCACAGCCGATACTTTATCACTGATTCTTTTCATTACAGTAATTATTTTGTTTCTCAGCATGTCCGATAAACGTCTTTTTAAACGTGCGGCTTGTTGAAAATCTTTTATATTATTCTTTATTGTTTCAGTAACAGGTAAAAATGAATAATATTCTTTATAACAGGCTTCACATTCCAGCAGATGCCTTTCAAATTTTATCTTTTCCTCTTTGGTAACCTTTCCAAATTCATACCGGGCTAAAAGACGACCAATTTCAGGATTTGTACATTTTTTACTCATAAAATTCTCCTCTTTACGGCTTCTTGTTTTAACCTTTTCCTGCATCTGGAAATGATTACATCAATCCTGCTTCTTGATAGATCCGGAAATGCTTCATGGATAACTTTAATATCACCAGTTGAGAACAAAAGACTGAAAACTTTTCTACACCGCTCACCCATACCTTCTACTATTTCCAGCAGATGCTTCTTTAAATCTTCACATTCAGATAATTCAATGGGATGCCATCTGTAAACAGCATCATTAAAAATATTTTTTTCCGGATCCAGATCGACTTTTAAATTCCCCTTTTTATATTCAGAACTATCTGATTTAGCTGAAATTTTTCTTTTTTTCATAACATCACTTATTCTTTCATCATATATCGGTTCATATTCTTCATTATCCAAACTTTTGATTCGACTATGTTCTCTCCTAACTCTTCTTCTATATTCTTTATACTTATTGTTCAATATAGTTTGTGCCCATTGTATGAATGTTCCTTTTGGTTTTGAACTTCTGCATTTTTCAAATACTATTTTAAGAGCATTTTGAATTATATCCTGTCCATCTTCTAATTGTATATGATCCCTATCTCTATATATTTTTCTTTGTATCAAGTGAAAAAATCTTTTATTGAGTATTTCAAAAAGTTTCTTCTCACATTCTTTTGAATTCTGTTTTATACCTTGAATTAGTTCACTGAAATATTCATCTATCTCTTCATCCAAAATCTCCTGAGACCACTTGATTAATAATTCGTCTTCTTTAAATACTATTGCTTGTTGTTTAATTTTATCCACAGCTTTCTTTGCTACAATTTCAGCACTTTTCCGCTCACATAGTATCTCTTGTACTAAATGCAAAAATCTTTCATATAAAATCTTTAAATTATCATTTGTCAAGAAATTATCATTATTCATAATACATATTTCCCTTAATATCTGATATATTCTATCACACTTAAATCATTTTATTAATATACAAAATTATCCTCTTTATGTAAATATCTCGCGTTTGTTTATATTTCCGAAAATAAACAGTTGCAATAAATCAATAATTTCTTTATATTGATTACAATAAAGCCTGAAATAGATAAATTTTACTATCTTTAATAATTTCTCATTTATAATTTCACAACTTACCGGGATTATCTAAATGAATTATTTCAACTATCTGAAATATAATTTATAATTATATAATTAAAACTAATATAGAGGTGAAAAAGTATGACTATTTATAATAAAAGACAACAGAAAATTGCAGATCAAATTGATTCAAATGCTGCTTTAAAGGAATGGCAAGACTGGAAATGGCAATTAAAACATACCATTAAAGATATAGATACATTCCAAGAATTATTGAACATTTCATTCAGTAAGGAAGAACGTGATAAACTGGAAGATACAATTAAAAAATTCCCCCTTTCCATAACACCTTACTATCTTTCTCTTATCGATGAAAAAAATTATGAATATGATCCGGTTTATAAACAAAGTTTTCCTTCTCCGTCTGAATTAATTACCAGTAAATATGATATGGCAGATCCTTTAGCAGAAGATAAAGATTGCCCGGTTCCCAATATAACCCACCGCTATCCAGATAGAGTATTATTTCATGTAAGTAATGTATGTTCAATGTACTGCCGTCATTGTACCAGAAAGCGCCGGGTAGGTGATGTAGACTCCATTCCCAATAAAAAAGAAATAAAAATAGGAATCAAATATATAAAAGATACTCCCCGGGTTAGGGATGTGTTGCTGTCCGGAGGTGATCCTTTTCTGTTATCTAATGATTATTTAGACTGGATAATCACAGAACTAAAAAAAATATCTCATTTAGAAGTAATCAGGATCGGTACACGAACACCAGTTGTCCTGCCTTACAGAATTACTGATGATTTGATAAAAATGCTTAAAAAACATACTCCCTTGTGGATAAATACTCATTTTAATCACCCCCGGGAAATTACAAAGTCATCCATAGAAGCAATAAATAAACTGGCAGATGCGGGAATTCCTTTGGGAAATCAATCAGTTCTCCTGGCCGGAGTAAATGACTGTCCAAGGATTATGAAAAAACTCGTACAAAAACTCGTACAACATCGTATTCGTCCCTACTATCTGTATCAATGTGATTTATCCGAAGGTCTGGCTCATTTTCGAACTCCGGTCGGAAAAGGAATAGAGATAATTGAAAGTCTTATTGGTCATACAAGCGGCTTTGCTGTACCCAGATATGTAATCGATGCACCAGGCGGTGGCGGTAAAATCCCCATTCATCCTATCTATTTAGTATCCTGGTCAACCAATAAAGTGATTTTACGAAATTATGAAGGTGTAATTACTTCATACAAAGAACCTGATTCATATGAACCGATCTTCTGTGACCGTGACTGTAATAATTGCGATCTAACCCTAAATCTTGAACCGGCGGACGAATATAAAGCAATCGGTATTGAAAAGCTCTTGTCTTACAAAGACAAAACCATATCTCTTGTACCTAATAAAACAGAAAGATATGGCAGACGTAAAAATAAAGATGATAGGAAAGTAAAAAAAATATAAGTAAAATTTTGCAGCTCATTTAAAATCTGTATCCCACACATCAATTATATTCTGTATATTGCCGGAATGAATTTTTCTGCCGTTATGCATATATATTCCGCGGCTTGCTATACTTTTGGCAAAAGGAACATCATGAGTAACAATAATAAAATTGCTTTCTTCCTGCAGTTCTCTTAGCCATTCAGCAAATTCTTTAGTGGTTCCTGCATCAAGTGCTGCAGTAGGTTCATCTAACAGCATATATCTGGGTTTAAGCATTAAACCTCTGGCAATAGCAGCCCGCTGAGCCTGTCCTCCGCTTACCTGGGCACTGTAACTATCAGCAATATCATCAATTCCAAGTCGGGTCAGCATTTCCCTTGCTTCAATGCGTGCTCGTTTAGAAGTAACATTCTGAACTTTACAGGGAGCGAGGGTCATATTTTCAAGAATGGTAAGGTGCGGAAACAAATATAAGTCCTGAAAAACAACACCGATCTTCCGACGAAAATCTAATTCTTTCATATTATATATATTTTCCCCATCAATTACTATCAAACCATTTTGAGGGGTCAAGAAACGGCCAATACAATTCAGCAAAGTGGTTTTTCCTGATCCGGATTCTCCTAAAACACCAAATATATGTTCCGGAGGAAATGAAGCTGAAAAATCTATAAGCCCCTTTGTGCCGTCAGCGTAGGTGAATGATACATTCTTGATCTCAATCATAAACATATCCTTTTTGTTTTATTCTTTTTTCCAGCCGACCAGCTAATTTCATTAAGGGAAAAGTAACTATAAAAAATAGAACAGCAGTGATAAAATAATACTTACCCGGTTCGAATGTCACACTGATTATGGACTGAGCTTCCCTTATCACTTCCGGAATAGAAATGATTGATATCAAAGCAGTATCTTTAGTCAGAGCAACCACTGAATTCATCAATGGCGGCACAGCAATCCGAAAAGCCTGAGGCCATATGACAAACCGGAAACTTTGGATTCTGGAAAGTCCAAGTGCCTGTGCAGCCCGTGCCTGTCCCGGTTCAACACTCATTAATCCAGCCCGGATCACCTCTGCCATATATGCCATAGTATTAATTCCCAGGGTAGTAACAGCAGCAATATATGGTGATAATCCCATTCCCATCCAGACAAAAAGAAGCTGAATTAAAATCGGTGTGCCCCGGATAAAATCTACTATGGTTCTGAATATCATTGAAGGTACAGCCAGCACCCCTTTTCGATATGTCAATAATATTCCACAAGGGACTGCAAGCATAAATCCAATAAAAATTGATATCAGAGCAATTACAATGGTTATTGCAAAACCACGCAGCAGTTTACCGATGATCACTCTGTTTGACATTGTATCGTTTTGCTCTCCTGACTGAACCTGCCCTACTCCAAAATACTTATTATAAATTTCCTGCAGTGTTCCGTCTTCTTTTATTTTCATCAGAGCAGTATTTATTTTTGAAAGTAATATCTTGTCTTCACTCCTTACCGGTATTGCTATATCTTCTCTGTAAAGCATATCACCTATAGGCACGAAAGGACGTCCGGATTTCTTTATCTGCCAGGATCCGACTAAACGGTCACTTACAAAACCTGTAATACGCTGCTGCTCTAGAAGAGTGAATATCTCAGCTGTTGATTTTAAAGTAATAACCTTAACTTCTGGGTAATTTACTTCCAGATAATGCTGATATGTTTCTCCCAGACCTGTTGCTATTAGCTTTCCCCTGCACTCTTCAATACTGTACACCTTATCCGGATTATCACGATGTATAAAAAGTTGAGCACCAGAATGATAGTAGGGTAAAGAAAAATTGACTTGACTCTCTCGTTCCGGGGTGATTGCCATAGATCCAATTATCACATCATATTTTCCTGCAAGAAGCCCTGCAAGAATGCCGTCCCATTCGGTAGTGACCAGCTTTAACTTGACATCCATTCTTCTGGCAATCTCCTTAGAAATATCAACATCGAAACCAGTAAGTTTACCATCCGTTCCGGAATAACTGAAAGGAGGATATTTACCGGTAAGAGCTGAAGTGATTGTCTGTCTATAACTCTGTTTTTGACCATACGTCAAAACTGGATTCATTGCTATAAAAAATAAGAATATACATATTAAAATATTGATTATATTGTTTTTTGAATAGATTGTAAACATAATGAATTTCACCTGATTATTAAGTTAATAATTCAAATTGAATAAAACAATCTTACTGAAAGATATGACTAAAAGATGTATAAATCATTAATATAAAATGATCTTTTTACTGAAATCATATACGGTATGTTGAAAAAACCATTATAATTTTATATATTTATTTTAAGTATTAAGTTAATTTTCTTTAATTATAGTAAAGCTATTAAAAGAAATTCATAAAATCAAGTAAATATTAAGGTATTCATTGACCTCAGAATTATAAGATAAAGGAAAAATAATGTTTGATAAAGTGGAAAAATTAAATACAGCTACCATTCAACACGGAAAAGCGAATGATCGTATATATCTGATGAACATTGGTAGTGAACCAGTGCAGCACATAATACATGAGATTGAACAACTTGCTGCAAAACATTCTTATACAAAACTTTTCTGTAAAATCCCAAAGAAATTTATTGCACAATTTAAAAAAAATGATTATCAACAAGAAGCCTATATACCTAAATTCTATAACGGAAAAGAGAACGTCTCTTTTATGTCAAAATTCTTGGATACATCCCGGGGGATTCTTACAAACGAAGAAAAAAAATCAATTACACAAATAATAAATATTTCTAATTCAAAAAGAGATTCTTTTAAACCTGAAAAACGTAATAATTTTAATTTTAAAATTCTCAATGAAGACGATATTCCTGCCTTAAAAAAAGTCTATCAGACTGTCTTTGCTTCATATCCCTTTCCAATTTCTCAGGAAAACTATCTTTTAGAAACTATGAATAATAACATCATTTATTTCGGGGCTTTTTACAAAGGAAAACTAATTTCTGCATCATCTGCAGAAATGGATAGTAATTCAAGCAATGTTGAAATGACAGATTTTGCCACTCTCCCTGATTACAGGGGCAATAGTTTATCTGTAATTTTACTTGATGAGATGGAAAAAGAGATGAGAAAAAAAGATATAAAAACAGCCTATACGATTGCACGAGCATTATCTGCCGGCATGAATATAACTTTTGCTAAGATGAATTATACATACACCGGCACTCTGATACATAATACAAATATTTCCGGTTCCATCGAGAGTATGAATATATGGTTTAAAAATCTTGTATAAAGGATATAAAAAAACCTTCCCGTTCTTTTATAAAATCTTGGAAGGTTTCTTGCATGCTTGTCCTTAAATAATACCTTATACTTTTTTTACTTCTTTTTCCTTGCTTGCAATTAATTTATCAATTTCTTCAATATATTTATCAGTTAATTCCTGTATATCCATTTCTGCATTATATTTTTCATCTTCGGAAATCTCACCTTCATGTTCAGCATCTTTTAAAGTCTTCATACCCTCTTTACGGATATTTCTGATAGATACTTTTCTTTGTTCGCCCATATCATGCAGCATTTTTATTATATCTTTTCTTCTCTCCTCAGTTAAAGGAGGTATGGGTAATCTGATAATATTTCCATCATTATTAGGAGTTATACCGATATCAGCCTTTAAAATTGCTTTTTCAATTGCTCCTAATTGGGTTTTATCCCAGGGCTGTATTGTTATCAATCGGGGTTCTGGTATGCCGATATTGGCCATTTGCTTCAAAGGAGTCATGGTACCGTAATAATCAACTTTAATGGAATCAACCATAGAAATATTAGCCTGTCCGGTTCTTACTTTTCCCAGTTCTTCACGGGTATTATATAGAGTTTTTTCCATTTGTTGTTTTACATCTTTAATAATTTCTTTTATCATAGTTATTCTCCCACATAAGTTCCAATTTTTTCCCCAGTAACTATCTTTCGCAAATTGCCTTCTTCAAGTAACTTAAATACTATTATCGGAATATCATTTTCCCGGCAAAGTGTCACTGCCGTGCTGTCCATGACACGTAAATTTTTTTCAATTACTTCCATAAATGAAACTTTATCATACCGAACTGCAGATTTATTATGCATGGGATCAGAATCATAAATACCATCAACTTTTGTGCCTTTTAAAATCGCATCAGCTCCAATCTCAATAGCTCTGAGAGATGCAGCTGTATCAGTAGTAAAAAACGGATTACCAGTTCCCGCGGCAAAAATCAAAATCCTTCCTTTTTCCAGATGGTTAAGTGCTTTTCGTCTGACGTAGGTTTCAGCCATAGCTTCTAATCGAACAGCTGACATTACTCTGGAAGGAAGATTATCTTTCTCCAGAAAATCTTGTAAAGCAATAGCATTAATTAAAGTGGCTAACATCCCCATATTATCTGCTGCTACTCTGTCCATACCCCTTGCACTGGCAGATAAGCCCCTAAATATATTTCCGCCACCGATTACAATGCCAATTTCAATATTTAAATCATAAATGGATTGGATTTCATCAGCAATTTGTTTAACAGTCAGAGGATCTATCTCTAAATTATTATTAGAGCGTAATGCTTCTCCGCTTAATTTTAAAATAATACGTTTATATTTTACTGATTGCGTGATCTTTTCACCTGAAAATTAATTAAAAAAACCATTATTCACCAAGCTCATAACGAACAAATCTTCGTATTGTAATATTTTCTCCTAAACTGCCGGATATTTCCAATAAATAATCATTTACTGATTTATCTGTATCTTTGACATATGATTGTTCTACCAAAATATTCGCTTGATAAAATTTCTCTAATTTACCTTCAACTATCTTATCAATAATTTTTTCCGGTTTTTGTTCTTCTTGAGCCTGAGTACGGAAAATTTCTTTTTCTCTATCAATTATATCCTGTGGAATATTTTCTCTTTTTACTGCCATGGGATTCACGGCTGCAATCTGCATAGCAATATTTTTAGCAAATTGTTGAAAATCATCTGTTTTAGCAACAAAATCGGTTTCACAGTTAATCTCAACCATTACTCCAATCCTGTTTCCGGGGTGAAGATAGGTCATAATAACACCTTCATCGGTGGTTTTTCCTTCCCGTTTTTTTGCAGATGCAATCCCCTTTTTACGAAGATAATCTACAGCTTTCTCCATGTCGCCGTCGCTCTCTATTAATGCATTTTTACAATCCATAAAGCCAGCGCCGGTCTTGTCACGAAGTTTTTTTACTTCTGAGGCAGAAACTGACATATATTACTTCCTTTCTGTATCCGTGGATATTTCCTTTGTTGTATCCTTTGTATCTGATGTTTTTGTGGTTGTTTTCGTGGTGGTACTTTTTTTATCGGTTTCTTTTTTCTGAGTTTCTTCTTTCTCCGCTGCTTCTTTTTCTGCTTTTATTTTTGATTTGGTTTTTGCTTCGATTATTGTATCGGTAACCGTCCGTACTAATAAACTTATAGATTTAAAAGCATCATCATTTGCCGGAATAATATTATCCACCGGATCTGGATCGCAATTTGTATCAACCACACCAAATATTGGAATACCTAATTTATTTGCTTCATTAACAGCGATATATTCATTATTTGTATCAATAATAAAAAGTGCACCCGGCATTTTTTTTAACTCTTTTATTCCGCCTAAAGATTTCTCAAGTTTTTCTTTTTCTCTCTCTATCATTAATACTTCTTTTTTTGTTAATTTATCAAATGTTCCATCCACTTCCATTTTTTCCAGATTTTTCAGATGCTTTATACTTTTCTTAATATTTACATAATTAGTTAAGGTACCACCAAGCCATCGTTCATTAACATAGGGCATTTCACATCTTTCTGCTTCCACTTTAATTATATCTTTAGCCTGCTTTTTGGTGCCTACAAATAATATTTTTTCTCCATTTTCTACTATTTTAGAAATTTTTTGACAGCTTTCTAACAGTAATTGTAATGTTTTTTTAAGATCAATAATATGAATATTGTTCTTCTTCATAAAAATGTATGGTTTCATCTTGGGATTCCATCTTCTGGTAACATGACCAAAATGTGCTCCGGACATCAATAATTGCTGTAATGTAATATCAGGCATTTAAATCCTCCAAAATTTAGGGTTAATCTTCCATTCTCATCATCTTTTCAAATAATCAATACATACAATTTCATATTGACACCCATTTAAAAATCAGAGAATGTGTTTATTCATGTTAAGTTACTACAAATAAATTGAAATTATCGTTTTGAATACTGAAATTTTTTCCTTGCACCAGGTTGACCGTATTTTTTTCTTTCCTTCATCCTGGGATCTCTGGTTAAAAATCCATTGGACTTTAATGATGGACGAAATTCCGGATTAACAGTAAGTAAAGCTCGTGAAATTCCATGTACTATTGCACCTGTTTGTCCGGATAACCCTCCACCTTTTGCTGTTGCTATTACATCATACTGATTTTCTGTATCTGTAACTTGAAAAGGTTGTTTGATTAACATTTCCAGGGTATCTCTTCTAAAATAGTCTAAAACTTCTCTCCCATTAACAAGAATTTTACCTGAACCTGGTTTTAACCATACTCGGGCAACGGATTCTTTTCTTCTTCCTGTTGCATAATATTTCGTTTCTTTCATATTTTCCTCAAATTATTTGGTAAATTTACTGGTTGCTGAGCTTTATGAGGATGCTCAGAACCAGTATATATATGAAGTTTTTTTAACATCTTTCGACCGAGGACATTCTTTGGCAACATACCTTTTACAGCATGTTCAATAATAAATTCCGGTTTATTTTCTTTCATACGATTATAATCAATCTTTTTTAATCCACCTGGATAACCTGAATATCTCTGATAATTTATTTCAGTAGATTTGTTTCCGGTAATTTTAATCTTATCAGCATTTACGATAATTACATTATCACCTAAATCTACATGTGGAGCATATTCAGGTTTATGTTTACCTTTAAGTATATAGGCAATCTGACTTGCTATACGACCTAATATCTGTCCATCAGCATCAATAATAAACCATTTACGTTGAATATTTTCCTTTTTGGGCATATATGTTTTCACAATAACAAACCTCCAATAATATTTAAATTCTCTTAATATAATAATATTAAAAATTTTTGTCAAGAAATTTATTTAGCTGCAGGTAAAACTTTACTGACTTGTTCATTACATATTGTAAAAAAATAAAGTATTAAATCCTGTAAATCAAAGAAGCCAGAGTATGTTTTCTATCTCCTATCCCCTTTTCAAATTCAAGACATAAATCACGGGTGAAACTTAATAAAATACCAGCCATTGAATTCCAGGCACTTTTCTGCTGGAGAGTGACATCATACTGAACATTAACAGAATCAAATATATTCATATGTCCGCTGTGCTGTTCCTCAGACTGTTGGTACATAGCTCCAACCCAGATATTCAAGTTGTTTACGATTTTCCATCCATTCATGGTAATCCCTACTTTAGGAGTAAGAATCCAGGTCTTGGCTGATGATTCGCTGTTATCAAGCTTAGTATTTGAAAATGCAGCTGTTAGAGAGATAAAATAGGGTTCATATCCTCCTGCCATAGTAATACCACTGCCATATACAATACCTTTGTAATTCATTTTTATTTTTTCATCAAGCAATTCATAATCAACTAGAGTTTTCCCTTCAATCTCACCTAATATTCCGAAAACATTAAAAAAGGGCAGAATCCACAGATCTAATTTCAAGTTCCTCTCAACAACTTGATTATTTATGGCTAAATCTTCAGGAATTGCTGTACTGATATCATAATCCTTTATATAAAAATTTGATTCTGAGAAACTGAAACTCTGATTCTGATTATAAAAATT
>CAZETW010000028.1:0-32317 GCA_964515295.1 uncultured bacterium
TGTAAATCCGTGGCTCAAAAAAAGGGAAACTGGGAAAATATTTTTTCTTGACATTGAAGAACGAAATGATTATAATTTAACATTCTAAATAAATAAGCTTTATTTGACTGTTTAATAAGTGATTAGGAAATGTTAAACAATATAAGGAGGTAAACTATGGTAACAAATGTACAGAAGTACCCTGTTTTGCTTAAAGGTGAGCTTACAGAACCCCTGTCACGCTGGTTATGGCTGGTCAAGTGGATCTTGCTCATTCCGCATTATATTATTCTGTCTTTTTTGTGGATTGCATTTATGATAGCATGGGTGATCGCCCTGTTTGCCATCCTGTTCACAGGTAAATATCCCCGCGGTCTTTTTGAATTCAATGTGGGGGTGCTCCGCTGGACCTGGCGGGTTGGATTCTACAGTTATTTAGCTCTGGGTACAGATCAATACCCACCTTTTACACTCGAATCAGGTAACTATCCTGCCGATCTGGAAGTAGAATATCCGGAGAATCTCTCACAAGGGCTGGTGTTAGTCAAGTGGTGGCTGCTGGCAATTCCACATTATATTGTAGTCTGTATGTTTCAGGGAGGTGTGGGACCCCGGTACGGAGGTCTGATTTCAATTCTTGTGCTTTTTGCCGGCGTAAGACTGCTCTTCACAGGTAAATATCATAAAGACATCTTTGATGTTATTATGGGCTTAAACCGCTGGACCTGGCGTGTGTGTGGTTATGCCGCTCTGATGACAGACCGTTATCCGCCTTTTCGTATTGGTAAATGAATTTATTTTAATAAGGTAAGGAAATGTGTGATTATCTTTTACTACTAAGGTGATAAGGTTTAAAATAAGGTTAATGCATTTATAAATATTATATTTATACCACGAAAAGTATGTTTTTGGAGAAATTTTTTATGTTTTGTGTGATATAATTCAACTTATATTATATAATACAGTTAAATATAGAGAAATATGAGGTTTTATTAAAAGATATCTAGTAGAGTTGATTTCAATAATACTGTAATCCTTTGCTAAATCAATAAATATAGTTTATCAAATACATTTATTAATTTTAGATTTTTCAAACCGACTAATAGTATAGTGAATTTCTGATGAGTCTAATTAATTCATAAATATATGCATCTTTGTGTTGATCCATGTACATTTGTGGCGAAAATTAAGAAAAACACTAAAAATATTTTTTTGATGGAGTCATAATCATTTTTAAAAAATTTAAAACCTTATTTCTTGTTTCGAAACCTTAGTAGCACAAACAAATTCAACAATTTAACCTTATTACTTTATCTTCCATAGATCTCTATCAGCTCTTTAATAGACCGTGAAAGTTTATCTGTGAGCCTGTCAGGTTTCAACTTCCAGCGCCAATTCCCTTTATTACTGAAGGGTCTGTTCATCCTTGCTTCGCGTCCAAGTCCCAGAAAATCCTGAACAGGAATAATAACAGTGTTCGCTGCAGACATCATAGCTAAACGTATCAGTTCTTTGTGGACAGTACGTTTTATGACTTTATGGCCCACATATTTATTGATATTTTGTTTTTCCTGCTTGCCAATATCATAACGAAACCAACCCTGCACCGTATTATTATCATGAGTACCAGTAAAAAGAAAACAATTGGTCACTGCATTATGGACTGCATGTTCATTTTCTCCCACATCACCACTGAATCCGAACTGTAAAACCTTCATTCCCGGAAGATCGTATTTCTTCATTATATCTAATACATCAGGCGTGATAACACCTAAATCTTCAGCAATAATGGGCAGTTTCTCAAATTTATTTACAACAGTATGTAAAAAATCATCGGCAGGCGCTTCTATCCATTTCCCATTGATTGCAGTTTTTTCATTGCTGTCCACTTGCCAGTAAGCAACCAATCCCCGGAAATGATCAATACGAACAATATCAAAAAGTGCCAGATTATGTTGCAACCTTTCCAGCCACCACTGGTACTTATTCTTTTTCATCACATCCCACCGGTACACCGGATTACCCCATAACTGACCGGTTTCACTGAAATAATCAGGTGGAACACCAGCTACATCTATAGGCTGCTTGTTCTTATCCAGTTTAAACAAAGAGGAATGTGTCCAGACATCTACGCTGTCCAAGCCTACATATATGGGAATGTCACCAATGATCTGAATATTGCGGTCAGTGCAATATTTCTTTAATCTTTTCCATTGTATTGTAAACAAATATTGAAAGAACTTTTTCTTTTTTATCTCTTGTTGTAAGACTTCAGTCTGTTTTTTTATCTCTTCCGGATCCCGGTCCCTTATTGCTGCAGGCCATTGATTCCATATACGATCAGAAAATTTTTCTTTTAGTGCACTGAATAATGCATAGTCATCAAGCCAGTAGCTGTTTTCTCTGCAGAATGTATCAAAATAAGAATCATTCGGTTTCTTTAAGAAATTTTCATAAGCCCTGTTCAGTACTTTTTCTTTATAGACAACAACAGAATTATAATCTATTTCAGAACCTCTGCATCTGGGAGCATCGATGATATCTTTTCCCTCCAGCAATCCATCTTCAACCAAGCCAATCGGAGAAATTAGAACAGGATTAAAAGCAAAAGCTGAGACACTTTTATACGGAGAGTTGTCATGACAGAGGTCAGTGGGATTCAAGGGGAGTATCTGCCAGAATCTCATTTTTGAATTATAGAGAAAATCGATAAATTTATATGCTTGAGGACCCAGATCCCCAATCCCGAATTCAGAGGGTAAGGAAGAAATATGTAAAAGGATCCCTGCACCGCGTTTATCCATAATTCACCTTCTGGTTACTCTTTTAACGCTACTTTTATTTCTTCTCTGTCCATTTTTACTTCAGTTGATAAATGACGGAACCAGAGAAAATAAAGACCAACAGATAAAACAATAAGAACAAATAATAACAGTTTTACCTGACCCCAGCGATTCATCATTACAGATATCCACATGAGGAAAAGCACAACCTGCCAGGGAACTGCTAGAAAAATTGAAATTTTATCCCGTTTATTTTCTTTATCAACCTGATCTATAACAGAATTTTTAAGATATTTTTTTACTGGTCCCCAGAATCCAAATGGACGAGTAGTTCTGTAAAATTCAACCAAGACCTTGAAATCAGTAGGTTTGGTAAAATAGGTTCCTATAATGGTAGCTGCAAAAGAAGTACTGCTGGCAAATATAAAAGATACATATTCCGGTACTCCCGGAAACACCAAACGCTGAATAATTGCAGCAATCATGCCAACTACAGTTCCTATTGCAAATCCCCACCCATTGAGCCTCCACCAATACCACCGTATTAATGTCGGGATGAACATGCCAGCTCCAATACTCATAGTTATCCATCCCCATATTTCATTAATATTACGAATTGCCAGGCTGAAAAGCAAGCCGAAAAATACCAGAAGAATAGTTGCCCAGCGACTGTGCAGCATTAATTTACGATTGTCAGCTTTGGGATTTATATAGGTCTGATAAATATCCTTTACCCAGTAAGAAGCACCGGCATTCACGGTTGAATCAAAAGTGGACATGGCAGCAGCCATTAAACCGGCCACCAATAAGCCTTTGATACCGACCGGTATAAGCTTATTCACCACCACCGGTAATACAATCTCCGGATCACTTATGACTCCATGACTTGCGCCGTATGATACCCCCATAATAGCAATGGCAGCTATAAAAGGCCAGCGGAAGGAAAGCAGAAAAGTCCAAAACAGTGAAAGTAATCCGGCTTCCCGGTCACTTCTGCAGGCAAAATATCGCTGAATCATATACCCTGAAGTACCGCCGCTCCCTTCAATGATCACTTTGATCAGATAAAATATGATTGCTATTCCGAACAGATTATAAATGGAATAAAGGGAATCCTGAGGAAAATCAAGTTTCCAGGGAGGCACAAAGTTAGTCCATACTTCTCTGGTTGTCTGGATTGCTTTGAAAGTGCCGTCTTTCATAGGGACTGATATGGAAAAGACATCCGGTATGTTAAATTGGAAAGCTGTGGTTAAACAAATATAAAGAATAGTGCCAAATATAAGTAATCCCTGGAATACATCTGTCCACACAACACCGTATAAACCACTTGCAACAGTATATATCATTGCCAGGCTCATCATTAACAAAGCTGCCAGAAACTGAGCCCGTAAAAAGATAATATATTCAGTTCCACTTTCATAATAATTTATCATTCCTTGTATATCATCAACTAATTGATTGATATTAAAGGTCAAATACTGGGTTGATTCGTCAGATTGATCCTGTACTGCCTGTTTTAGTGCAGAACGGGCAGAACGGGCAGTCATATCAAAGGCAAGGAGTTTATCCTTAAATTGTATTATCACTCCCAGTTTTCCTGGTTCTTTCTTCAGTAACTGCCAGCCGGCATCCAGTTCTGTCCAGCTTCTGTTAAGGGCCTGCCGTTCACTGATATCCAGTTCTTTTTCATCAATGGTCTCATTAATCATTGCCAACAGCACTTCCATTTCACTGAATCCTTTTTCTAAAACAGTAAGATTCTCTTGATCCAGCTGTTTTTCAACTGTACCGACATCCGGAATACCAAGAAAAGTACTGATGAATTTTCCTGAACCAACAGCAAAATAGGTTATCATGGCAACAGTGATAATAAGAATGGATATGGCTGAAATAAGCCTGGCAATATGTCCCTCTCTGCCTTTACCAAATCGAAAACGCATCCATTCAGCCATAGTCATTACTTTAGCACGCCGGTTCCATTTACCCATAAAAATCATCAAAAAAGCCATGATCAGAGTAACTCCTCCTCTGATTTCAATAAACATACCGGCTGCACCCAGAGCAAAAATCCAGGCTGTATTGATCATAGTACCGCTGACATCCAGATTTGATGCCATTCCAGAGGCACCCAATGCCCACCAGGGCATACCCCGATTACCCAGAAAATAGGAATCTATTCCCTTTGATGCCCTTCTCTGCATCATCATCCCCACCAGTATCATGGAAGTTAAATAAATTATTACGATTACATAATCAACACCTGACATTAATAACCTCCTTCACAATACATTAATTTTCATTATTATCATCATTTTATTAATACCATTTTTTCTGTCTTTACTACCTTATCTGTTTTTATCTGGATAAGGTATATACCTGAAGGTAAAATATTTCCTCGACTGTCATAGGCTTTCCACTGTACTTCATGAAATCCAGGAGATAGATTACCATCTAATATATTATCGATAATCTGTCCGCGCAGATTTAAAATGTTCAACTGCACAAACCTGCTTTTTACCAGATTAAAACTTATGACAGTCTGATTATTAAAGGGATTCGGATAATTTGGATAAAGGACAAAATCATTTATTTCTGTCCCGTTGTAAAAAATTTTATCTTCTTCAATCCCGGTAAGAAAAGGTTGTTCCACAGATCTGTCAAGATAAATACGGTATTCACCAGGTTGCATACTAAGTGTAGTGTCTGTATTATATACAGTGATTGAATCACCGCTGAAATACTCATACCAGGTACCAGTTTGCTGAAAAACGGTCTGCATTGAACGCATAGTAACAGAAAAATTACCAAGTACAGTGGCTTTCATAGTATCGTTCCTGAGATGTATCCAGCGAATATACTGACCTTGTCCAACTCGCATATCTACCTCGGTATCAGCGCTGCTGAATAGTTTATATTCCTGACGTAATCTGCAAAGTGCTGAAATTATATTGTATAAATGGCGTCTGTCAGAATTTCTAAAATATTCCCAGTGCAGAGGTTTGGGGGCAGTTCTCTCCGGCCCGGATTCCGGCAGGTATTCATCATATCCAAGCTCTCCGAACTGCCAGAGCATTTTGGGACCTGGTATGGTCAGAAAAAATGAAGCTGCCAGAGCATACCGTTCCAAAGCAGTTTCTGTCTTCTTAATATTGTAGTTACCATCTGAGCGTCCATACTGCAGATTTTTGTAGGTTATCCATGGTTCATCATGACTTTCCATATATGTGACCATTCCAGGTTCATCCCATCCATGTTTTTCAAAATATCCCCAAGAAAGATCAGAAGGCCGCTGAGGATCATTAAGCCACCCCATGGCAGACTGGCTGTAGGCTGTATTCATGTTGTTCCAGAGCATCATTCCATAATTAGAAAGATTTTTTTCTTCTTTATTATCAGTAAAATGCTCCAGAATGATATACGCGGTTGAATCTACTGACCACAGAGAGTCAGCAAGCCGTTTGAGAATAGTAATACGCTGGCTGTCGTATCCCCATCCATCACCATATGTATTGGTGAAACCTTTAGTGAAATCAAGCCGATAACCGTCAATATGATACTCTCTTATCCAGTACGAAAGCACACGGTCAACAAATTTCTGAGTTGCAGTACTTTGATGATTGAAATCATATCCCCAGCTGTATAACGGATTAGGAGAAACTTCATTAAACCAGGGATTCTGCGCCGACGGTCTGTTTTTCTGAGGATTCCAATACATGCGTACCAGAGGACACTGACCATAGGCATGATTCAATACCATGTCCAGAATCACAGCAATTCCCTGATTATGAGCCTCATCGATAAAACGCTTGAGATCACGGGAAGGACCATAGTATTTATCTGGTGCAAAATAGAAAGACGGATTATATCCCCAGCTGCTGTTTCCTTCGAATTCATTAACCGGCATCAGTTCAACGGCAGTAATACCCAGATTCTGCAGGTAATCCAGCGTATCGATGAGGGTTTCATAATCATGATCTTCAAGAAAATCACGGATCAGGAGTTCATAAATAATCAAGTCTGTCTTTGCAGGCCGGATAAAATCTTCATCAGTCCAGTCAAATTCATTACCAGAAATTTTAAATGTTCCAACAATTTCAGTCGTCTTGCCCTGTGGATATTCAGGAAGATCAGGAAAAATTGATTCAGGAATGTAGTGATCATTCCATGGATCCAGAACAAGTTCAGAATATAGATCTGCAATTTTGATTTTGCCAGCAATAAAATATTGAAACTGATACAGAGAGTTAGGATCAAGATCATACACTGTCAGCCACCAGTGACTGGAATCAGGTGTACGTTTCATAAAGCCATCAAGGTCGCACTTCCAATCATTAAAAGAACCGATTACATAGACAAATTTTTTATAAGGAGCATGAAGTGAAAGGGTAACCTCTGTGGCTCCGGTAATGTTGATTCCATCTTTGATTCCTGATGGCAGTTGTTCAATAACCTTGTCCGGATTAATAATCCAGTCAATACTGGTCTCAGCTCGGGCATCAGTGGAATCAAAAGCTGCTACGCTGATACTTTTACGTCCGGGATAAATAGCTGACAGGGTATATTCAAGAGTATCATCAGCAATTTCATATACGATCTGTTCATTAACAGAAAGCTGCATTTGTACTGCATATTTACCTGAAGCCTGAATGTAGAGCTGATCACCAAGCTCTGAAAAAACAGGAGTATCTACAGGATTGATAATTGTTACCTGCAATCCTTCCTGATATACCGGTATATAAAGGTCACTCCCATCTGCTGCTCTGCCGGTTTTAGTTGAAGAGGCATTGCGAAACACAAAGGCAAGCTGCTTAATGATCTCTGTTTCAGGCACATCGTAATAACTTTCTATATGATACCGCATCTGCCAACAATCATTTTCCATAGATGTTAATTTGGTATCAGGAGTATTTTGTCCCCATTCAGTTTTTAGATAACGCCAGTGAGTCGGAGAAGCACTTCTATCAGTAATCACCCCGGTATGAGCATAGACCTCTGAAGCTCCGACCAATACGCCATTACCCAAAGTCGCATCATAGATGATCGTTATCGTATCATTCCGGGTAGAAAATAAAGGTGACCAGGTTAATACCTGCGCCGGTAATATCTGCACCCATATCAATAAAAAAAGTAATATATAATATTTCATAATAAAACTGGGGGAAAAGGAATAACCCTTCTCCCCCATTCTTTATTCCATGTGTAATATCTGATTGATTATTTCATCAACAACATCTTATGAGTATCATTGAATTCACCTGCTTTGATGTGATAGATATAAACTCCGCTGCTGACCTGCCGTCCAAATTTATCTCTGCCGTTCCAGATGACTTCATGAGTACCTGCCTGTTTTTTAGTATTAACCAAGGTTGCGATTTTCTGACCAATAAGGTTATATACAGAAATTGTGACATTTACTGATTTGGGAATAGAATAGCGGATCTGAGTCTCAGGATTAAACGGGTTTGGATGATTCTGCTCTAAAGCAAATGTTAACGGTTGACTGGTGATACCATCAACATTAGTAGGCATCATAGTATCAAAATCCCAGGCATCATAAAAGGCGGGATCAATGCTTCCAAATTGTGAATAGATAGTAAAGGTTGAAGAAGCATCATCAATATTTTCGATATGATTATTTCCATAGCCGCCTTCATTATCACCGCCGCCAATACCGAACTTGAATTCCTGACCAACTATATTATTAGAACTGTCTTTGTAGAACTGCACCTGCATGGTGAAAATACTGTCTCCGGCTGTTGCATCTCCATGTGTCCCGTCATCATACATGCGATGATCATCAGTCTGCATTAAACCTGCTCCCCAGGCACCCCATTCACCGGAAGCAGGACCGTTCATGGCTACTCCCCAGTCAATAACTTCTTCAGGATTGCGTACAGTCAGATTACTCTGAATATCATGCAGACTGTCGCCAGCCAGCACCTGATAATAGGCAGGACGTACATCGCATTCAAAAGTAACCAGTACATCCTTATCCAGAATACTGAGATTTCTGAATATTGGCATCCTGTGTATATCAGCTTTGCTGTCTACTATATCTTCAATTGTCACACCGTCAGCCAAGGGTTCATAAACACGCCGTTCTGCCTCGCCGGTAACATTTCCTTCATAATAGAAATTATAGTAAATCTCACGGTATTCATTGCCTTTTTTAATCAGATAGTACTGATAGTCAATCGGATCACCTGAAGTAGCAACTATTGTATCTGTAGCTGCATACACTGTGGAAAGTCCCTGACGCACCATCATCATAGTGCCAACTTCAGATGCTGTTCCAAAATATCCATACCGGACTTCCAGTGTGTCACCAAAAGAAAATCCCTGACCGGCAATAGCTTTTGCCATATCAGCATTCCAGGTAACAACCATGGTGTCCTGATGATCTTTTTGAAATGCAGGCTGATCATTGTACCATTTCCAGGCAACAGTTGTATCAGAGGCCACAGTTATTCCCCGGTTTTCATTGTCAGGAAACATGCCGTGACCGAAAATTTGCTCGCTTTGATCCCAGCTTCCTAAAGTAAACCGATACATAGTCTCTTCATAGGTTGTACCATCGTTAAGCAGTTTAAGATCAAAATTCCAAAAGCCGCTTTCACCTTCTCTGGTGAGTGCATATTTATCGGGCACCCACATATTATCAGTTCCATCAGGACCGGGAAAAGCACCAACAATATATACACCATCTTCCTCAGGATCAAAATCTGTGACTGCACTCATATTTACCCTGAAGAATACATCCAGACTGTCGGTCACCTGATAAGGCGGAGTATATGCATTGTTGATATAGGCAAGAGCAAGAGTAGTGTCACTATCCGGCAGCACCCATTCCCTGTTGTCATTATCCTCCCAGGTGAATTCGTCCGCTTCATTGGCCTTATAACGAATTTTGTAAGCCATGCGCCAGCCGATCATAGAGTCGGGATACTCGATAGTGAGTACCCAGTAGTCTCCCCCAACATTAGTTGCCAGAGGTGAAGAATCATCCCAGGTGAGGAAATTGTTTTCCCAAAGATCTTCTCCCGGAGGACCGACCTCAGCACCACATATCTGAACCTTATGAGTTGAGTCAGTAATACCTATTCCGGTAACGGTTGAAGCATTGATACGGTAGGTTACATTTACCTGACCAAAAGCTAATCCGGCCAGAAGTAATACCGCTAGCGTTAGTAATAACAAACGTTTCATAAAAACCTCCTCCATAAATGATTACTTATACTTTGAAATGTTACTGCTTACATTTAATAATTTTCTGTCATCACCTCCTTTCAAAATATCTCGTTATTATAATTTTTTTATCACCTCCTTTGAGTGTTTATGTTCTGTAGCTTTTGAATGTAAAAACAAACTAGAAATTAATACCAACAGCAGCCATATGTATGCCGCCGAACAACCCAAAATCAAGATATGTATAATCAAGATTCCAGAGTAATCCTTCTGTTAAAGCTATGACTGCCCCAACACCCAGAGACAGTCCTGCTTCACTGTCTTCCCGGAATAATGATTTATAACCAGCACGCAAAAATAACATATCCCTGAGTGCCAGTTCAGTACCAACATTAACAGTCTCAGTATTATCACTAGGCCGGAAAGCATCAACTGCAATAGTGAGACGGTCCTGTCCCAGGTTTATTACATCCATCGCAACACCGACTCTGAAGAAAAGAGGCAAAGGCCAGGAATCAGTTTTCAAATTTCCGACAATGGTTTCATTATGGCCGGTTGCTTCTTCATCCAGATCAACCCGATGCAGTAAATCTTTACCTGACATACGCAGATTAGTGCCAAAATTAGAAATACTCATTCCCAACCGCATATCATTGAACTGAGTAATATACAGTAATCCTATATCCACTGCAAAGGCAGAACCGGTTTCATTCCAGATCTTCTGATGAATATATTTAGCATTACCGCCGATAGAAAAACGATCTGTAAGGTTCCGGGCAAAAGAAACGGTTGCAGCCAGATCCCGGGCTGACCATCGTTCCCCGGTTCCTTCTGGTTCCAAAACTGTAGTTACAATATCTTCACCATAATCTAACTGCGTGACACTGATTCCCAGTGCATTCTCCCCCAGATTTATTACAAAGCCCACCCAGTTTAAATTAGTATCAACCAGCCAGTCAGTATGAGCGACCAAAAACTGAGATTTACTGAAACGAGAAAGTCCTCCTGGATTATAGTACATAGCTGTTACATCATTGGACATAGCTGTATATGCACTGCCCATTGCTGCAGCACGGGGAGCGATCGAAATACCTAAAAAGGGAACAGCAGTTGTACCTACTTTTGACTGAGCATTAACACAGGGGGTAGTACTTATTGCTAATACAATTACTAAAAAACAAATAATTTTTTTGTGTTGTTTAATTATCATA
This sequence comes from uncultured bacterium, assembly GCA_964515295.1. Classification (GTDB taxonomy): domain Bacteria; phylum Zhuqueibacterota; class QNDG01; order QNDG01; family CAYUAG01; genus CAYUAG01. The sequence continues at coordinate 11,162 of CAZETW010000028.1, forward strand.
ATTAACTCCACCTACTATAATAAAATTCTTCTTCTTATTATTATAATTATTTAATAATAGCTATCTTTCCGGTTTTCTGACCGATATCTGATTCTACAACATAAAAATAAATACCTGTAGCTATATCAAGATTTTCCAAAGTTTTTAAATTCCAGGAAACTGTTCCGTCATGTATGTTATCATTATGTGAAAGTCGACGTACGAGCTCACCGCGGGAGGTAAAAATATGAATAGTTGCGCCCGGAGGAAGATGGATAAAATCAATTTTTCTTTCTCCTCTTCCGCTTGTAATAGCCGGAGGTAACGGTAATTCGTGGCTGGTTGCGACAACATATGGATTAGGCACCACTTTTATCATATTCAGGAGTGAATCAGAGGACAGACTTACATCAACTTCAGGTGTTTCAGGAGAAAACTCCAGAATATCACCGCTTTGAAATGGTTTTTTTAATCGTATAGTAAGAGTATCTCCTGTTCCAAACATATATACTGTATCAGTAAGGCTGGTAAAGAAAATATCCCAGGTGAAAATCTGTTCCCCATTATTCCCTTCTTCAACAAATACTATTTCATCATATGGTGATAATTTCTGATTACGGTCAAGATCAACAAAAATAAAATCGATATTTTTATTTTCAGTTATATTAAAAACCCGGAAATTTACAGGAATTCCCTGAACATATAGTTCGGGCATAGTCAGAGATGTATCTATAACTATATTATCAAAAATAATTTGATAATCCGCAGGATGCCGTAATCCAAGCAAACGGTCAGATCCAAAATAAGTGTCGATAATATTAAAAGTAAAATTATATACTTTAGATGAATCCGCCCAGCCTGTTCGAGAGGTGTCCAGTTTCACATTCCAGTGATTATTAAATGAGAGCCACAAACCGTCAAAAATATCTGAATCCTTTGTCTCCTCAGCATAGGGACTGTTCTGCAGATAAGGACTGCGATAGACGGGATAATAATTATAAAAAATTTTATAATCAACTCCATATTGAAAAACACCTGATTTACTTCCTCTTATCTTCCCTGAAGCTGCATCCAGGATATAATTGTTCTGTTCAATGGTTTCACCATCAGGATCATAAACTTTCACAGATTCTTCAACAATATGTTTATTTGATAAAGTAATATTAACAGTATCTTTCCCGGTAAAGGTTTCTGTTATACCGGTCATATCCTTGACTGAGTAGAACGTAGTTATAGGAACAAAATATTCTTTCTTGTCATTTTGATCCAGATTCGGTTCGCCGGGTGTGGGCACACCATCTCCTTCTCCTGTATCATCAGTATTTGGTATTCCATCCATGCCAACATCATCAGTCAAAATATCCCAATTATCGTTATTATCAATACCATCATTGGATGTGTCCCAGAATTCAACCTGATAATCATGATTTTTTACTGCAGTTTCGTCAACAATTTTATAATATACTTTGCCAGTACCAGTTGTATGAAAGGTAGGAATACGCACACTGTTTGGCGGAGGTGTATACCCTGCGACTTCAGCGTTAGGAATAACCACAGAAGTATTCTGAAATGTACGCACTTCTCCTGAAGGACTTATATCTATTCTTTTATCATTTTCTTTTGGAAAAATATCAAGAGTTTCGTCGCCCCGATCATAAGCAACTACTGCGTAAAAATAACGCCGTCCGTTTTCCACGTCCGTATCAATAAAGCTGTGTTTAAGACCACTGTCATTACCCAGATAAAAGGAAGCTCCGCGACTCTGCTGAAAAAGATCTGAACTGGGACGGAAGTAGCCTTTGATACCATTATCTTTATCAAATTGAGCTATGGGTTCATAAGCAATAGGATTACCGGATGCATCCGTAATATTAAAAATTTCATTGAAATTGTGATCGGTTGCCCGGTAAATCTTATATCCTTCGAAATCGTACTTTTTTAATACCGGATCAAAACTATCCTCTGCTTTGCGATCCCAATAGAGTATAACTTTTCCATCTCCCGGAACTGCTACTAATGTTGGTTTGTCAGGCGCAGGAGGAAATCTGTAATCACTGTCATATATTTTTTGTACTGTTTTACGATTATTCAACAGATCTTCTATATCAACTTCTTTTCCACCACCTTCACCATACACCAGAGCAAGAGAGAAACGCTGAGTCTCTCCGGCACGGAGAGGGAAATAACCGGATCCATAGGTAAAATCTCCGTCTTCACCACGTTCAGGTTTATTATTAACTATTGACGCCGGGACTTCAAAGTATCCTGGTGCCAGACGTCTCCATAGATCTTCATCATCAGCCAAGGAAATATCAAGTGCCGGAGTAAAATATTCAAAACTGGTAAGACCGATCTGATCCGATTCATCTACATCAGTCTGATCAAAATTGGGTTCACCAGGGGTGGGTACACCATCCCCTTCACCTGTATCACCAGTATTTGGTATTCCATCCATGCCGACATCATCATATTCCGCATTCCAGTCGCCGTCATTATCAATACCGTCATCACGCCTTTCATCAATTAACGGGTCATTTAGCCCAATACCATTTATATAATCTTTATGGCGAACCGGACTTAATTTATCAATCAGGATGTTGCCTTGTTGATCTTTACGCAGTTGACGATAATGCAGATAATAGTTTTCATCAATCAGACCATCCAGATCATTATCAATACCATCATAAGCATTTGGATTGATCATTTCTTTGCCTTCACGAAAAATTACATTACCTTCTGCAACTTCAGTGATGCCAGGGACAATTGTAACAGTTTTTCCCATTGTGGTCACTTCAATAGTGCTGTCCGGAACAGTATGTACAGTACGTTCATAGTTTTTATCGATCAATACAATCTTGTCTCCTGTTTTCAGAATTCTGGGAGAAAAATCATCTGCTGTAAAAAAAGGTGCGGTAGCAGGTATCAGAGGATGGTCATCTGCATCACCATCATTGTCAATCCCGTCATAAGGATTACCAGGGCTTTCCAGAAATGCATATCCAACCACGCCAACATCACCAGTCCATAGAGGATTCCGACTGGCATTATCATCAAAATCGGCTGTGTAGGTTAGATCTTTTTCAACATCAAAAAATGAATAATCATCATCATATTCTCCGTAATCTTCAGTTGAAGTAACACCGATATATGTACCAACCAGCATTCCAAAGACTACTTTACTGTAATCAGTAGTACTTGTATTGGTTATCTCATATAGCCAGAATATACAATCCTGAGCTAAAAAATCTGACCACTGCATTGCTCTTACTTTGACCTCCAGGCCAAGACCGTTCCGGCTGGGATCAGTTGAATCAGGTTTAAAAGCTACATTCCAGCGGTTATATTCCGAAAAGTTAAATTCCCTATCATTATTGTCATCCATTACAAAAAACGCTTCCTCTGCCGCAGTAGTTGTTTTGCCAAAAAATCCATTCCAGGAACCAGACCAGCCAGGGTCAAGAGGATCATTCATTTTATCCGGCCATTGGAAAGGCCAGGAAGAAGGATCACTGTAAAGGGCAATACTTTCCTGATTCTCATTAAAATATCCGGCCACAGGCTCAAATCCCCAGTATTCACCTGAAGGAGACTGCTCATGCCGCTGAGTAGGACGATTAACAGGACAGACAACAACTGAATGAAAGCGTGTACCATCTGCAGTCACTACTTCTGCTCCTACAATTGGGCTGACATCACCAATGTAGCCGTTGTTATCATAAATCCAGGCACCTCTGCAGCCTTTTTCTGCAGGTTGTCCAATCACCCCCCAGTTACCGAATACGGTTTTGACCAGATTACCCCGCATTATTGATGAACGCCTGTAAACACGGCCGCTCTGGCCATATAATTCAATGTTCAGTATAATAACAAGTATACTGGCCAGTATATTAATTATAATACCAATTCTTTTCATAATAATACTCCGATTTCTATATATTAAATTTCACTTATCAGAAGCTGTAGGTAAAACCAGCTTCAATACGTCGCGGCTCTGAATAATGTGTTGCATTTGTAAACCAGCGATCCAGTGTATTGACAGACAAAACAGGATTGGTCGCTTCTGCTCTCTGCTTATCTGTGGTGAATTCTGCCCGTCCTGTATCATTAAAAACATTTATTTCATTCAGTGTATCAAATAAATTAAATACTCTTACAAAAAATGTACCCTGTCCAAAAGGAAGATTTACATTATAATATGCTCGGAGGTCAACATTTACTGTACTCGGCTTACGCTGACTGTTAACTAATAGTGTACTTATATCCACTGAGGCTCGTGGTGTATATGGTAACCCGCTTCCCCACTGTCCGATCAGACTTGCTCCCCAGTTGCTTCCTCCATAATTAAAGGAGACATTAACTGTATGGGACTGATCCCAATTAAGCGGCACTAACTGCACTTCCGGCAAGGAGCCTCCGGCAAGTGCATTCCGAGCCTGTTCCGGATCGGAATTAGTACCATTTGCTATCTGGAACGTATAATCAATGGAAGCCCCATACCCTCCTGAAAATCTCTTATCCAAAGCCAGAATAATTCCTTTGATAAAACCGAAATCACTGTTTGTTAATTTACTGTAACGGGCAGACCCTCCATAAAGCTGGATTTCCTCTGCTCTGGTTCCGGTAAGATTACGCACATCTCTGAAATAGGCTGTAACCGATAATGAGATATCCTCTGTTAAACCCTGCTGTAATCCAATCTCACCGCTGATAGTCTGTTCCGGTTCCAAATCAGCGTTACCTATAACTCCTACATTACCGGTACCGGATCCCAGCTCAAAATCAGGATTTTGATAAAGCAGTTCAAAACGAGGCAGCTGAAAAAAGTGCCCATAAGAGAAATGTATAATACCCCGGTCGGTTATGGGAAACGAAACTCCGATGCGCGGACTTACCTGTATTTTAGAAGAAGCTTCGTTATACCAGTATTCACGCCTTTCATTTAGGGTAACATTTGGTTCACCAGGATCCTGTTTACCATTGCCTTCAGTGCCATCACTGTCATGGGTATCAGGAATACCATCAGTACCCCAGTCATGATAACGGTTTTCAGGCCGAATAGGATTATAAATATTGGGATCACTTTCATCATTCAGAATGACACCATCCGGAGCAAAATAATCCATACGTACTCCAAGATTAACTATCATACTTTTAAATTCCATTTTATCCTGGATATAAGCAGAAAATTCAACCGGATTATGAGTATAACTACTGTAATAGATTGTACTGTCATGTAAGATACGGGTATTTATGTAAGGATTATCAAAAGGAAGATTAATATCGGTTTCATTTTCTGAGGGACGAAGAGTGATATTTTCCTGAAATACTCTGTAATGACGATATTCAATACCTGCTTTTACCTGATGATAATTATTCAATTGGCTCGTGATATCAAACTTAGAAAGAAGAGTCTGGGTTTCCCGCTGAAAATGAACTAATTGAGTACCTCCGGTTTTAAAGGAATAGGGATCCTGTAATTCGAGATAAGGATGTACATATCGGTTATCATGCGGATCTTCATATAAATAACGCTGAAAACCTTTTACAAAATAAGACACTCCCAGATTATAGAAGGTTTTGCTGCTGACCGCATGATTCAATTTCAGAATATGTGTCTGACCAAGACGAAATTTTCGGCTGGCGCCATCGGGATTAAAAATATAATCCCGTTCATAATCATTATAATTTACATCATCTAATATAAAATTATAGGAAAGTTTCATCCCCGGAATTAGTCTGTAAATAAGTTTACCCTGAGTATAAATTTTCCGGTTCCAGTTCATGGGCAGATATTTCCCATCCCCAAAACCATCCTGATTATTATTTCTCACCTTTTCAATATATTTCTGGAGAGAATCAGGGTTAGTAGCTTTTGATTCTGGTAAATTATGATAGGTTGCCAGAGAATCTAAAAATTTATTCGATCCTGCAACATATTCAAATGCCATACGGCCATCATCTGTTCTAATAACTCTGTCAATATATTCCGGAGCAATAGACCGTAACTGCTCTTCTGTCATGATTATCTGACCAGTAACAGCATTTGGATTAAAACGTCGCTGGCCATGCAGCCATCCGTCAAAATATACGTATCTGGCATTAAGATAATAATATAGCTTATCTTTAATAAGAGGACCAAAAATACTGGCTTCAAAATTATGTATGGCAGCAGGTTTAAAGTCTGTTATGTTCATAAAAATATCATTGTGAGAACTGAGATAATCACCGACATAGGAAGTGAAACTCCCACCGAATTCATTGCTCCCTGATTTTGTTGTAATATTGACAATACCGGACATGGCTTGTCCATATTCAGCATTAAAAGCACCACTGACGACCTGTAATTCCTGTACCATATCCTTGTTAACTTCTACAACTGAACCACCGTCATACATATCTGTCACTGGTACACCATCAATCCAGTAGCTTACTTCACCGCTGCGGCCACCCCTTATATGTAATCCGCCGCCGGCATCTTTGATTAATCCTGCCTGAAGTTCTACTGCTTCGGAAATTTCAGTAATAGGCATTGCTTTGATCTTTTTTTCTTCTATTACAGCGGTGGTAGCAGTAAGATCTTTTTGTACAATCGGTTTTTTGGCTACTTTAACAACAGATTCACCCACAATCGGTTCGCCTGGTTCCAATTCGATATTGATAGTGGTGGTTAATCCGGTCATAACCTGTACATTTTTAACCTTAGTAGTTTTATATCCTATGTAGGATGCAATTACCGTATACACTCCTGCCGGAATATTTAATATAGTATATCTCCCATCCTCACCAGTAGCCGCTCCCATATCTGTTCCTTCTAATACAACATTAGCAAAATACAGAGGTTCTTCTGTAGACTTATCTGTAATTACGCCAGTTATTTTTCCTGTGTTACTCGCCTGTAAGGGATGAATAACTACAAAAAATATGATTATTACCAGCAGTTTAGTTATGGAATCTTTTAACCATGTCATTGTAATATACTCCATTTTCTATTCTTTATAATTATTAATATTGACGACCATTCTTATTAACTCCTTACTCGTTACTGGAGGTTAAAACTCCGCAGCTTTTTCTGATTATAAGTTCAGTCTGGAAACTTCGTCTGAATCTTTTCATACTGGGATTAGCAATTCGTTCCAGTAATCGTCTGATCCCCAGTTGTCCCAGTTGAAACATAGGTTGACGCATTGTTGTTAATTCGAGATATTCAGCTATTTCAATATCATCAAATCCAATAATTGAAATATCTTCAGGTATTTGTAATCCTTCCTCCTGGATTGCCTGAACTGCTCCTGCTGCTTGAATATCACTCGATGTGATCACTGCTGTAGGTCGTTCGGATCCCAGCTGAAGTAAATTTTTCATTGCGAAATACCCGGATTCACGATTAAATCCGTGCTGTCCTGCAACCTGATCACTGATCATTAAAAAATTTTCATTAAAAGCAATACCGTTTTTTTGTAAAGCATCTTTATATCCCTGCAAGCGGATTTGAGCAGGTGAGCTTTTTAACTGTGCATCAATCATGCCTATTCGTTTATGTCCCAGGGATATTAAATGTTCAGTCGCAGTAAAGGCACCTTCTCTGTTTTTTACTGTTATAGAATCCAGAGATGGGTGCTCACTGTCTATTAATACAATCGGAAATTGTGATTTTATGAATTTATTTGCTTGTAATTCACTTATCTGAAGGGAGATGAGCAAAACACCGTCAACACGTTTTTCCTGTAAAACTTTACTCAAGAACAGATCAGTTTTTTCTTTATGATCCACACTGTACAGGATCATGTCATAGTGTTCTCTGGTGACTTCGCGTTGGACACCCCGTAATACCTCCATGAAAAAATAACTGGTAAAGGTAGGCACAATAACAGCAAAGGTATAGGTTTTTTTACGAGCCAGACCTCTGGCCATTGTATACGGTCTATACCCTAATTCACTGATGACATTCTGTACTTTTTCTTTTGTTTGAACTGAAATATGAGGGCTGTTGTTAATTACACGGGATACAGTGGCTATACCAACACCTGCTTTCTCGGCGATATCATAAATGGTTACAGCCATAAGGAATAGCCTTAATTTAAATTTATTAAAATATAATTCTACTTTTTATGGAAGCCCTTCCATAAATTTATATATTTAATTTTAAAAAGCAAATATTTTTTTTAAAAAAATAAAAAATATTAAAAATTGTACTAATGTCAGATTATCTGCTGAGATGGGTAAGAATTAATCCCTGGTATGGTTTCATTTTAAAAACTGGTAATTGTTTTCTAAAATCATATTTCTGATTATTAAGAAGATTTATCCATATATCCTCACTTAATTTCTCTCCTGCTTTTTCAGATAACATTATTTCAGATGGGGATTCACTATTATTTATTACTATAATTATTTCCTGATCTTCAAGTTTTCGTGAATATATGATTTGTTGGTTTTCAGCATACAGTGTATGATATGATCCGGTACGAAGAGCACCAAGAGTATGCCGTAAATATATTAATTTTTGATAAAAATCATGAACTTCTCTTCGTTCAGGATTGTCTTCCCATTTCCAGGGGAATGGTCTTCGATTATCAGGATCTTTACCACCTTGTAATGCTACTTCATCGCCATAATAAATTTGTGGCACCCCCACGTATGTTATTTGAAAAAGAGCAGCTAATTTTAAACGACGGATATCATCTTCCGCCATTGTGAGAAAACGAACGGTATCATGGCTGTCAATAAGATTCATCATTGACAAAACTGCTTCTCTTGGATATATTAGTCTGCCAGGTGCCAAGGTCTGTACAAAACTGCAGGCATCTGTTTTCTGACGTGCAAAAAAATCCAGCACCGGATCACGAAAGTATTTATAATTCATTGTAGCATGAAAACCATTTTCTCCCAGCCAGGGCAAAGCGTTCCCCCAAAGTTCCCCAACAAGATAACAATCAGGATTTACTGAAAGGGATGTCGCACGGAATTTTTTCCAGAACCAGAATGGTACTTCGTTGGGTACATCAAGTCTGAATCCGTCAATATTTAAATCACCTAACCAGTAATGTGCTACATTTAGCAGGTAGTTTACCACTTCCCGGTTAGGTTTGGCCGCAGATATATCTCTGATCATATTTTCATCTTTGTTTGGACGGGAAAGATCAAAATTCAGATTTGGATGTAACGGATACCCCCACCAGCAGTCATAGTAATCACAGGGTGTTGGAGCTCCTTGTAAAGGAAGCGGCCATTTATGCCATTCATACCAGTCCCAGTATGGGGATTTTTCACCTTTTTCTCTGGTATCAACAAAAGCATAGTGTTCATCACCTGTATGATTGAAAGCTTTATCAACTATTATACGAATTTCTTTTTCATGGGCTTTTTTAACAAATTGTTTGAAAAGTTCTTCATCAGCAAAATGAGGATCAATTGTCATATAATCTACCGGATCGTATTTATGATTGGATTTAGCCTGATTAAGAGGATTGAAATACAATATAGTAACACCAAGATTTTTTAGATAATCAAGTTTTTCCATAACTCCTTTAATATCTCCGCCATAAAATGAATAGTAATCAGGTTTACCATCTGTTCTGTAAGGACTTTCTTTTAAACCACTAATATTATTCCAATCTTCCAGGTGAAAATAAGGCTTATTGGTTTTACCATCAGGGGGCAGTGTTCGTTTTCCCTCATAATAATTTTCTGAAAAATCAGGATCATTGGAAGGATCACCATTGCAGAAACGGTCAGGAAATATTTGATAAAAAATACCATTTTTTACCCAGTCAGGTGTTTTAAATGGCGGCAGTGTACCAGGATCGTATGTGAACCAGTTTTGATAATCTGGTTTTTTTTCTCTGAATCCATCAGTACCGGCGTAAAGGTAAGTTTCACCGTCTCTGTAGCGAAAAAAGAAGAGCAACTTTTCTAATTCTGATAAATGAATATAAGTCTGAAAGTAATCAAATATTGGTCCACTCGCAATTTTTTGCATTTCTTGATTTATTACAGAGTTGTTAATAGTTTTATATATCAGCTCAATGTTGTTAACATCATTTTTATATGCTGGTACTGTAACTCTGATGGATCCGTTTTCATAAGGATCCAGCATACGATATCCGGTTTTCAGATTAAGACCAGAACAATTTATTTTTCCGTCTCCCTTTATAAAAGTTATTTTTTTATAACGATCATCAACAATAATGACGGAATTATCACCTTCCTTACCTATTCCCATAATATCGTCAGCATTAAAATCAGTTTTCCAGATACCATTAACCACAAATTTGTATTCATAACGGCCGGGTGATAACAGTATCTCAGTTTCATATATACCATCTTGATTAGTATCGGTAAGCTGGTTAGCATATTCATTCCAGTCATTAAATGTACCTGCAACATAAATATCTACATCACCAGAGGTAACAGGTTGATACCGAAATGTAACTTTTCTAAGTTCATCTTTATTCTTTTCAATACTGAATAATGGAAGCGCTACCAAAATTAAGTAAAATAAAATTCCTAATTTAAGGGTATTATTAAAAATTATAGCAGATAAAGATTTTAAGTGAGGTTTTATCATGTCCTGTTCCCTTTTTTATAATTTATTATTGAATATACTCATCAATTTACATAAGAAAAAATAAAATGTCAAGATACTAAACAGATAATTCAGTAATTATACAATAATTTTTTATTTTGATTTGATAAATTTTTTATTTATTTTTTATTATAATAAATTAATCAAAAATTTTAAATCAAATCCGAAAAGGTAATTACCATGAAAGTACCATATATAATTATATATTCAGTATTTTTCGTTGGATTGATAACTGTACATTGCAGTAAATCAAAATCTGTTCCATCAGTTACATCTCCTGATGGCAATATTACTGTCAACTTCTCACTCACAGCAGATTCTACTCCTTCTTATTGGATTGATTATAATGAAAAAACAGTAATAGATACATCCATGCTGGGTTTCAATTTTAAAAATTTACCACCATTGAAAAAAAACTTTCATATAATAAGAACATCTACTGCAAAGAGCAATTCTTCCTGGTCTCCGATATGGGGAATAAAAAAAACCATTCAAAATCATTATAAAGAAATGATAATAACCTTAAAAGAAACAACAGAAGTAAACCGAACTATGAAAATAATATTTCGTGTTTATAATGACGGAGCGGCATTCAGATATGTACTGCCAGACCAGACTGATATTGATTCAGTTAATATTACCTCAGAAATTACTGAATTTAATCTGACTGATAATCACACCGTGTGGTGGTATCCTGCAGACTTTGACAGCTATGAACATGTATATAAAACCACAAGACTTGATACATTCGATTCAGCCAACACTCCCCTTCCTATGAAAACCGATAAAGGGGTTTATATTAGTATTCATGAAGCAGATTTAACCGATTATGCCGGTATGACTCTAAAGAAAGCAAAAAACACCTCATTCAACCTGAAGTGCAATCTTGTCCCCTGGCCGGATGGAATAAAAGTAAAAGCATCCCTTCCCATGAAAACCCCCTGGAGAACAATTCAAATATGCGGTACACCTGGTGAACTGATTACTTCAGATCTTATACTGAATCTGAATGAACCCTGTAAATTAAAAGATACTTCCTGGATTAAACCCATGAAATATATCGGTATCTGGTGGGGATTGCATATCAGGAAAAATACCTGGTATGCAGGACCTGATCATGGAGCAACCACTGAAAATGCTATAAAATACATTGATTTTGCTGCTGATAATAATATTAAAGGTCTTCTGATAGAAGGTTGGAATCAGGGATGGGAATCCTGGGGATCAGAAAAAACTATTCAGAATTATACTGAATCCTATCCTGATTTCGATATTGAAAAAGTCGCACAATATGCCAAAGAAAGAGGAGTAGAACTCATCGGACATCATGAAACCGGTGGTAATGTTCCGAATTATGAAAAACAAATGGATAAAGCTTTTAAGTATTATAAAAAACTTGGTATTTCGTATATTAAAACCGGATATGCCGGCAGAATATTTCCTGAAGGGATGCATCATCATGGTCAGTGGATGGTAAATCATTACCGGAAAGTAGTAAAAAGAGCTGCTGATAATCATATTATGATCAATGCACATGAACCGATTAAACCCACCGGTATCAGTCGTACTTATCCTAATATGATGACCAGGGAAGGAGGACAAGGAATGGAATACAATGCCTGGAGTGACGGCAATCCTCCGGAGCATACTACTATTCTTCCCTTTACTCGTTTCTTAGCTGGTCCCATGGACTATACACCTGGAATATTTGATCTTTATTTTAATAGATATCAAAAAAGCAATCGTGTATGGACTACTTTAGCTAAACAACTCGCATATTATGTAATTCTATACAGTCCACTGCAGATGGCTGCTGATCTTATAGAAAATTATAAAGATCAGCCGGCTTTTAAATTTATACAGGATGTTCCAGTCAACTGGGATAACACAAAAATAATAACAGCAGAAATTGGCGATTATATCGTACTGGCAAGAAAATATAACAATTTATGGTTTTTAGGAGGCATTACCGACGAATATCCCAGAAAGCTGAGTATTTCCCTGGATTTTCTGGAAAGAGATAAAGAATATACAGCTGAGATTTATTGTGATGATATAAATACCGGTTTATATGAAAATCCGACTGATATTGAAATTGGTACTTATTCAGTTAATGCAAATGATTCATTACATATAGCACTATCCACAAGTGGAGGTATTGCAATAAAGTTTACACCGGATAACGAATTATCTGATATATCTATTAAAAATATAAATACATTCAATAAAAAATCTTATGAAAAAATAAGAAAATATAAAACATTAAAAATATTTCGAAAGTCTGAATGAAATTGAGTTTCCAGCCTCCGAGAGTGTGTCAAAACCCCGGTTGTCGAGCGAAGCGAGTCACCGGGTGTTTTATAATATATTGTTTTTATTGACATTAACGCTATTGCCAAACACCCGGGGGTTGGCTGTTTTCACACATTCTCTCCGCGTGGGTACACAGGGGATTATACCATATCTATTTTTATTATTTCTTGGAAGCAGCCTTTTTAATAATATCCCTGGCGATGATTAATCTCTGGATTTCATTGGTGCCTTCATATATCTGGGTTATTTTAGCATCCCTCATGTTTTTTTCAACTGGATACTTACTGGTCACTCCGTATTCAGAAAGTATCGAGACCGCTTCTTCGGTCACTCTCACAGCCACATCAGAAGCATAGAGTTTACACATTGCAGATGAACGGGAAAGATCCTTCTCATCTTTATCCATCGCCCGAGCTACTGAATATATTAATGCCCGGGAAGCTTCTATTTCAGTTGCCATATTTGCCAACTTATATTGGATTCCCTGATCACTGCTAAGGGGGTGACCAGATCGTGTATGTTCGCGGCAGAATTTTACTGTAATATCAAGTGTCCCTTGAGCTATACCAAGAGCCTGGGATGCTACCCCTGGTCTGGAATTATCAAATGTTTTCATTGCTAAAAGAAAACCCATTCCCTCCCGTCCAATGAGATTATGTTTATGGACACGACAATCCTCGAATATTAATTCTCCGGTTACTGATCCTCTGATACCCAATTTTTCAATTTTCTTTCCATAGGATAATCCTTCTGTCCCGTCTTCAACCCAAAAAGCAGAAGCTCCTCTGCTCCCCTTCCCAGGGTTTGTGATCGCAAAAACTGACATATATTTTGCAACCCCACCATTAGTGATAAAATGCTTCATTCCATTAAGTATATAATAATCACCATCTTTTTCTGCTTTAGTCTGTATAGACGAGACATCAGAACCAGCATCCGGTTCAGTCAACCCATAAGCAGCTAACGCTTTTCCGGCAGCTATTTCAGGAAGATACTTTTGTTTCTGTTCTTCAGAACCACCAATAAGGAGCGGCATTATACCTAGGGCAGTGCCTGCAAAGCCCAGGGCGATACCACCACATGCCTTTGAGAGCTCTTCGGTTGCTAAAACTAATCCCATGGTTCCAAGACCTGATCCATTATATTTTTTATCAACTAAAATTTTAAAAAAATCTTTTTCAGCAAGTATTTTTATTATTTCCCAGGGAAATTTTTCTTCTTTATCACACTCCGTTGCAATCGGAGCAATTTCATCTTCAGCAATATGCCGGGCGGAATCACGAATCTTTATTTCTTCCTCTGTTAAAAAATAATTCATTCACTTACTCCTTTTTTACTTGTTTACCAATCCTATTTTCACCACTGCAGCATGAGCAGCATTTTGTTCTGCTTTTTTTTTACTTCTACCTGTCCCAGTTCCATATCTTTTTCCCTTAATACATACTTCCACAGTAAATGTTTTATTATGATCTGGACCAACTTCATTTAAAATTGAATACTCTGGAACAGATTGTGTAGTTTCCTGAAAATATTCTAACAGCATACTTTTATAATTCGCTGGTATAGGTTCAACCTGAAATTTATTCACATTCTCAATAATAAATATATTAATGAATTTTCTGGCATTATGCAAACCTCCATCTATATAAATAGCTCCAACAAGTGCTTCAAGAGAATCAGATAATATAGTATTTCTGTTACGCCCCCCGGATTGTTCTTCACCTTCCCCCAATAAAACATATTTATTTAAATTAATATCTTTAGCTTTTATTGCCAAAGCTTCCCGGTTTACAAATAAAGATTTTAATTTTGTCAAATCCCCTTCATCTTTATCAGGGAAAAGCTTATAAAATTCCTCACATACAACTAGATCTAAGACAGCATCACCTAAAAATTCAAGCCTTTCGTTAGACTCATTACGTTTCATATCATTATTCAGATAGGAACGATGCGTCATAGCTTTTTTTAAAAGAGAAGGATTTTTAAATGTATAATTTATTTCTCGAAAAAGGTTATCAATATTGTCTATTGATCGTTTTCGTATATTCTTAGATAAATATCTTCTTATATTATTTAATATCAATATTATTAAGGTAAACTAAAATTATTATTAATAAATGTATTTAATGATCAAATATACAACAGGAACATATTACTGTAAATATATACATTCGTTGTATATTTAATCTTTAAACTGCTTCAGAGCTAAAGAAACATTATGCCCACCAAATCCGAAGGAATTAGTCAAAGCAGCTTTTATGTTTTGTTCTCTTGCTTTATTGGGCACATAATCTAAATCACATTCCGGATCCGGTTCCTCATAATTTATAGTTGGCGGAATAATTCCCTGTTCAATAGTCTTGGCAGTTGAAATGAATTCAACTGCACCTGAAGCACCTAAAAGATGACCGATCATAGATTTGTTTGAACTTACTGTTAGCTTTTTAGCATGATCCTGGAAAGCACTTTTTATGGCTTTGGTTTCCATAGGATCATTTGGCGGTGTCGAAGTACCATGGGCATTGATATAATCAACATCCTGTATATTTAATTCTGCTGTTTCAACTGCTCTTTCCATAGCCAGCGCAGCTCCTTTGCCTTCAGGATGAGGTGCAGTTATATGATAGGCATCTCCTGTGAAACCAAAACCGGCAAGTTCTGCATAGATCTTAGCTCCTCGGTTTCTGGCGTGAGACAGTTCTTCTAAAACTATTATTCCTGCACCTTCACCTATAACAAAACCATCCCTGTTTTTATCAAAAGGACGGCTGGCATGCTGAGGATCATCATTACGGGTTGAAAGAGCTTTCATTCTGCAAAATCCTGCATAAGCCATGTCTGTCATGACACTTTCAGTCCCACCTGTAATCATAACATCGGCATCTCCATTAAGAATGTGCAGATAAGAAACTCCTATACCATGTGCGCCTGAAGCACATGCGGAAACTGTGGCATAATTAGGACCTAAAAAGCCGTATCGTATAGATACATAGCCAGATGTTATATCAGGAATCATCATTGGTATGAAAAACGGAGATACTCTTTTAGGTCCTTGGTTAAGCAGCTTTTCGTGTTCTGTATGATAAATATTCATTCCTCCGATTCCGGAACTTATCACTATTCCAATACGAGTTGGATCTTCTTTATCTGTATCCAAACCGGAATCCCGGATCGCCATTTCAGAAGCACTAATTCCATAATGAGTAAATAGATCCATGCGTCTTGATTTCTTGGGCTCAATATATTTATTAACATCAAAATTTTTAACTTCTGCACCGATCTGAGAAGAATAATCATCAATATTAAACCGGGTTACTTTTGTTATTCCGTTTTTCCCGTTTATAAGTGAATTCCAATAAGTGTCTAAATCATTTCCGATAGCTGTTAATGCTCCTAACCCAGTAACAACTACTCTGCGATTCGGCATAGATAAAACCTCCTTAATTGTTTATGGAGTCCTGATTTATATATCAAGACTCCATTTTCAATTATAAAAATTTACTTATTTGGATGCTAGTTTTTCTTTTAAATACTCTTCTGCTTTTCCAACAGTGGTTAATTTTTCAGCATCCTCATCAGAAATTTCAATATCAAATTCTTCTTCAAAGGCCATAATCAATTCTACTGTATCAAGAGAATCTGCACCAAGATCATCAATAAAAGATGCTTCCTTGGTTATTTCATTAGGATCAACACCTAAACGATCAACAATAATCTCTTTGAATTTTTTTTCATCAACCATTCTTAAAACCTCCATTTTTAACACAAATTAATTGTTATAATTTTTCTCTATGATCTATGCAGTTAACATTCCACCATCTACATGAATTACCTGACCAGTTATATAATCGGACAAAGAAGACGCTAAAAATAGTACAGTATTGGCAACATCATCAGGACTGCCACCACGATTCATTGGAATTTGCTGAATATAATCGTCTATTATATCTTGAGAAAGATTATGAGTCATCTCTGTTTTAATAAATCCGGGAGCTATCGCATTTACCTGAATGTTACGACTTCCAAGTTCCTTGGCAATACTTCTGGTAAATCCAATTAAACCGGCTTTTGAAGCTGCATAATTTGATTGTCCTGCATTACCCATTATACCAACTACTGAAGAAATATTAATAATTTTCCCTCTGTTATTTTTTATCATATTTCGAATAATCTGTTTTGTACAATTAAAAGCACCTTTAAGGTTTACCTGTATTACTGAATCCCAATCCTGATCTGACATTCTCATTAAAAGTTTATCCCGGGTAATACCGGCATTATTCACCAGGATGTCTATATTCTTAAATTTTTCATATGAATTTTTTATCATTAACTTTACTTGTTCGGAATCTGTAACATCAACGTTATATGCAAATGCATTAACACCTTCTTTTTCCGCCTCTGCAGCTGTTAATTTGGCTTGTTCAAAATCTACATCACCAATAATTACATCGCATCCATTTCTGGCCAGAGTAAGTACTATTGCCTTACCAATTCCTCTGGCAGCACCGGTTATAATTGCTTTATTCCCTTTCATATCAATCATTTTTATTCCTTTGAAGTAATGCTTGTAATTGGTCAACTGTACCGCATCTAATTGATTCAGCATTCCTGTTTATTCTTCTTAATAAACCAGATAATACATTTCCAGCTCCCACTTCAATAAATGTTTTTGCACCATCTTCAATCATATTCTCTATTGTAGTGACCCACCGAACTGTATGTGTCAGTTGATCATACAGGAATTGTTTAATCTGCTGTTTATTTTCAGCACAGGTACCGGTTACATTATGATATACAGGTATCCTGCTCATACAAAAATCAGTATTGTCAAGTTTATCAGCAAATTTTTTTACAGCACTCACCATTAAAGGAGAATGAAATGCACCACTTACTGGCAGTTGCACAACCTTTTTCGCCCCTCTTTTTTCAGACAGATTCATTGCACTAAAAACACCATCGACTGAACCGGAAATCACTACCTGCTGTGGAGAATTTAAATTAGCAACCTGTACTATACCTTTTTCAGATGCATCATCACAAATTTCTTTTACTACTTCCGATTTCAAACCAATTATAGCTGCCATACTCCCTGGATTTTCTTCCCCGGCCTTTTGCATCAAAGTTCCACGTTCTTTGACCAGTAACAAACCATCTGAAAAGGAAATACTCTCTGCATAACTCAGAGCAGAAAATTCACCCAGGCTGTGTCCAGCGGTCATATCAGCATTGATATTATTATCTTTTAATATCTGAGAAATAATATAACTATGAACAAATAAAGCTGGTTGTGTATACTGTGTCTGTTTTAATTTTTCCTGCGGGCCATTGAAAGAAATACGAGAGATCTCAAATCCTAAAATTTCATCAGCTTCACGATATAATTTCTTTGCGATATTATATTCATCGTGTAAATCCTTACCCATACCCACAGTTTGTGATCCCTGACCCGGAAATATAAAAACTGTATTACCCATAATTTATATCACACCTGCAATTTAATGTTAATATAGTAGTAAGTTAGCAGCCCAGGTAAATCCACCGCCAAAAGCAGCCAGCAGAAGTAAATCACCTCTTTTTAATTTCCCCTGATCTCTGGCCTCATTCATGGCAATAGGTATAGAAGCTGCTGATGTATTGCCGTATTCAGCAATATTTGAGAAAACTTTATCTTCTGATACCCCTAATCGTTTACCAAGTGCATTGATTATTCTCATATTTGCCTGATGAGTAATCAAAAGATCAATTTCATCTTTATCAACCCCAGCAATTTTAAGAGCATTTTTTGCCGCCTCAGACATTGATTTTACTGCATGTTTAAAAGTTTCCCTGCCTTCCATTCTAATATGATGTAATTTCTGATCTACTGTTTCATGAGAAGTTGGGTGGGTTACACCATTACCTGGCATATAAAGAAGATGCGCTAATTTACCATTGCTCTTCATATAACCGGACAAAATACCTGAATTGCCATCAGATTTTCCCAGTACAGCGGCACCAGAACCATCTCCAAATAAAACACAGGTTGATCTATCTTCCCAGTTGGTGATTCGTGACAAAATTTCAGTGCCTATTACTATTATTTTTTTTTTCGGATTGTTCTTAATAATATTATCAGCTAAATTTAAACCATATAAAAATCCGGAACAGGCTGCAGATATATCAAAAGCGGCTGCATTTTTTGCTCCTATTTTATCCTGTATAATACATGCGGTAGAAGGAACCTGCTGATCAGGGGTTACAGTAGCATTAATTATAAAATCAAGATCTAACGCAGTAATTCCTGCATCATTTAATGCTTTATTTCCACTTTCAGCACCCAGATCAGAATTTGTTTTATCGTCTTCGAGTATATGTCGTCTTTCTATTCCAGAACGCTCCTTTATCCATTTATCTGAAGTATCAACCATTTTCTCAAGATCATGATTAGTCAAGACTTTATCAGGAACAGCATATCCCATTCCCAAAATCATTGTAGAGGGGTTATCTTTCACTAATCTCTCCCTTCTTTACTTTTATCCGTTTATTAATTTGTTGAGTAATATCATTTTTTACCATTGTAAAAGCTTCTTCGATTGCATTCTTAATCGCCCGTGCAGAAGAACTCCCATGAGCAATAACACAGTTTCCATTCACTCCAAGTAATGGCGCTCCACCATATTCCTGATAATCGAACATTTTGAATAATTTTCTAAGACTGGGGCGGAGTAAATATAATCCAACTGTACCTGGCAAATTACCCCTTATCGTCCTTTTCATACTTTTTGAAAACATACCCGCAAGACTTTCAGCAAATTTTAGAAGTATATTACCCACAAAACCATCACATACAACCACATCGGTAGTCCCTTTTAAAATATCTCTTCCTTCGATATTTCCAGTAAAATTAATAGTACTTTTAGATAAAAGTTCGTATGCCTGTTGACATATTAAACCACCCTTTATTTTTTCTTCTCCAATATTTAAAAGGCCGACTGTGGGGTTTTTTATTCCCATAATATACTTCATGAATATTGAACCCATTACACCGAATTGCTGAAGATTCAATGGTTTAACATTAACGCTTGAACCAACATCTATTAAAAGACCCACACCCTCTTCGTTTGGCAAAAGAGTGCCTATTGCAGGTCTGTCAACACCCTGTATGGAACGTAGATAGAAATGAGCAGTTGCCATAATTGCACCGGTGTTGCCAGCACTAACTACTGCATTAACTTTTCCCTCTTTTTGAAGACGTATGGCAACTGCAATGGAAGAGTCTTTTTTTTGTTTAAAAGATTTAACCGCTGACTCATCCATGCTGACATGCTGGGAGGCATGAACAACAGAGATCGGTAATTTTCTTATAAAATGATGATGTGCCAGTTCTTTTTCAATAAGAGTTTTATCACCAACCAATATCAGCTCAAAACGATCATCTGATTTTCGAGCAGCTTCAATAACTCCGGTCACAATCTCCCGAGGTGCATTATCTCCTCCCATTGCATCTATTGCAATCCGTATCATCGCTTACCTTTTACAGATCTCTTGGCACAGTTACTAATCTACCGTTATAGTATCCACAATTAGGACAAGCTCTGTGGGGAAGTTTGGGCTGATGACAATGTGAACATGTTCCGATATTAGGTTTTTTCAGTTTATAATGAGTACGCCTTTTATCCCGTCGCGATTTTGAAATTTTTCTTTTTGGTACTGCCACAAAAATCTCCTTTTTTAATAATTAATCATTAATCATTAAAATTAATGTTCCTTAATTTGTTCCAGCGAGGATCTATAGTATCTTTTTTACACTTACAACTATTTTTGTTGAGATTAACCCCGCATTTACTGCAAAGACCCTTACAATCTTCTTTACATAAAACTTTCTGAGATATTGATAATATTAATAAATCAAGTACCTCCTGAGTAATCGTAATAGCTTTTGTTCGTTTATTCAATAATTTTACTTCATCAATATCCTGATTTTCAGTTTTATCTTCTTCAAATGTACAGAGAACAGTTATATTCCCTGATATCTTTTTATTAAATTCTTCACCACATCGATCACACCTTAAATAAGCCTCTGTAAATA
Organism: uncultured bacterium; assembly: GCA_964515295.1. Classification (GTDB taxonomy): domain Bacteria; phylum Zhuqueibacterota; class QNDG01; order QNDG01; family CAYUAG01; genus CAYUAG01. Next base: position 32,107 of record CAZETW010000028.1, read on the forward strand.
ATTCTAATTTTATTAAATAATCCTTATCTATCCTGTCTACATTTATCTTTACGCTAATCTCATTAGAAAATCTTTTATCCGGTTTTGTAGTTAATTCATCAAATACTGTATTAAATTCATAATATAACTTTCCCCTTTCGATTTCAAGAAGAGGAATTGTTAGTTTATCATTAATTTTTAAATCCAAATTTATTGATTTATTTAATAAGAA
>CAZETW010000029.1:0-30857 GCA_964515295.1 uncultured bacterium
GAACGTAAGAACGTGAGCTAACAAAAGACCCAACGACTCAAAGACTCAAAGACTCTAATACCCAAAGACTAAAGAATAAAAAATAAACATTAAGGAGGTAAATGATGAAATTAACAAGTCCAGCTTTTAAAGCAAAAGAAATGATTCCTCAAAAATATACCTGTCAGGGGCAGGATATTAATCCACCTCTTTTAATAGATGATATGCCTGATAATGCTGAAAGTCTGGCTCTGATTGTGGAAGATCCGGATGCACCAGCAGGAAATTGGGTTCACTGGATAGTGTACGGTATACCGGTCATTGATCGGATCCAGGAAAACAGCGTACCGGGCACTCAAGGCAAAAATGATTTTGATAAACTTGATTACGGTGGTCCCTGCCCTCCTTCCGGAGTACACCGCTATTTTTTTCGATTGTACGCTCTGGATACAACCCTGAATTTAGAAGAGGGCATTGATAAAGATACGCTTGTAAATGCTATGGAAGATCATATTCTGGATCAGGCAGAACTGGTAGGACGTTTTGGTAAATCCTGATTTTTAATGTTGATTTTTAATAAGGAGAAATGATTATTAATAAAGATAATTCAAAACAGATGCATCATTCTTCTAAATTATCTCTAGTGAGTCTTTCTGAGAGACTGAATGAAATCTGCAGTGAAAACCGCAGAGTCGATTCTGATATTTTGTGCAATGTGGTTGAACTGGGATTGGAAATTGCCCGGGAAGGACGTGAAGGACGTAAAATCGGAACATTGTTTGTAGTCGGAGATGATCAAAATGTAATCGCTTCTTCTACCTTATTGATTCTGGATCCTTTATATGGTCATCCGGCTTCATCAAAACAAATTATGGATAATAATTTACGGGAAACTGTGAAAGAACTTTCACAACTGGATGGTGGTTTTATTATTGATAATAAGGGTATTTTTTTATCTGCCGGTCGATATTTTTATACCGGGCGTACTCATATTGAACTTCCTTTAGGACTGGGAAGCCGGCATATGGCAGCTGCTTCTATTACTTTGCAAACCGATGCAGTAGCTGTGGTGGTCTCGGAAAGCTCTGTAGTCAGAATTTTCGATGATGGAAAAATAATAGCGGAGATTATACCAGAAGTCTGGCTGCTTCAGCGGGCCAGCAGGCGGTTGCAGGACAGTCAGGTGGAAGAATTCGAAAAAGAGAATGTTACATTAGTATCAGAAAAAAATTCAAATAATATAGGAGAAATATCATGAAATCGAATATCGCCCTGGTCATTGTTGATGTCCAGAATGATTTTCTCCCCGGAGGAGCATTAGGAGTACCTGAGGGAGATAAAATTGTCCCGGTTGCAAATCATTATATACGGCTTTTTTCTGAACAGGATCTGCCTGTTTTTTTTACCAGGGACTGGCATCCGGAAGACACCAAACATTTTAATGAAAAGGGCGGACCCTGGCCACCTCATTGTATTCAGGGGACTGAAGGTGCTGAGTTCTATCCGGATTTATACATACCTGAAGATGCAGAGATTTTATCCAAGGGAATGGATCCTCGTTATGATGGATATTCTGCATTTGATGCTCAAGATGATTCAGGTACATTATTCCCGGATTTGCTCAGGGACAGGAATATTAAAACTTTCTATATTGGCGGCTTGGCAACCGATTACTGTGTGAAGGCGACTTCTCTGGATGCCCTGGACAAAGGATTTGACGTTTATGTGTTATTAGATGCTATCAAGGGTGTAAAACCTGAAGATTCTCGTCAGGCGATTGAGAAAATCACCGGTAAAGGTGCTGAAGCTGTGACGTTTTCCGATGTTGAGGAGAAGCTGAAGGGGTAAAAGAGGGGCAGCAGACAAGATGCAAGACAAAAGAAAAAAGACAAAAGATAAAGGAAAAAGGAAAAAACAGAACGAGAGAACTTTAGAGCTTGAGTGGGGTTACGTCCAGAAGGCAGAAGCTAGTTGCCGGAGGTCAGAAAGACAGCAGACGGCCGACGGCTGACCGCATATCAATTTGCGGTCTGCCGTCCGCGGTCTGTGGTCATTGTGAGTTGTACAAAGGTCTCTAGGACTAAAGACTAAAGACTAAAAGATATAGGAACACCTTTATGCCAGTTTTAAACAAAGATATTGAGAATATATTCAATAAAGTTGCAGATTTATTGGATATCAAAGATGAAAATCCTTTTCGGATTCGGTCTTACCGGAATGCTGCTCAGACTATTTCCAATCTTTCGCGAAATGTAGCTGATATGATTGAAAATGGTGAGGATCTGACTGAAATGCACGGCATAGGGGAGGATCTGGCATCAAAAATAGAAGAAATCGTTAAAAGCGGTTCCCTGAAACAGCTGGAAGAACTGGAAAAGGAAGTGCCGCCTGAATTAAGTGAAATGATGAAGCTGTCGGAACTCGGTCCTAAACGGGTTAAAACAATATATAAAGAACTGGGAGTGGAAAGTATAGATGATTTGAAAAAGGCAGCAGAAGAGGGCAAACTGAAGGATTTAGAAGGTCTGGGTAAAAAAACTGAAAAAAAGATCTTAGAAGAAATTGAACGCTGGGAAAAAGGAGGAGAGCGGGAACGGTTCAAGCTGGTTGATGCGGAAGAAATTATCACTCCTTTACTGGATCATTTAGATAAGATGGAGGAAGTTAAAAAAGTTAAAGCAGCAGGAAGTTACAGACGGCGAAAAGAAACTGTAGGGGATATGGATATACTGGTTACCTGTAAACAGGGAACCAGGGATAAAGTTATGGATAAATTTGTTAATTATGAGGATGTGGACCGGGTTGTTTCACAAGGGAAGACCCGTTCAACAGTAATCCTGAAAAATGAATTGCAGGTGGATTTAAGAGCTGTTGCTCAGGTTAGCTATGGTGCTGCGCTGTATTACTTTACCGGTTCCAAATCTCATAATATTAAAGTACGCAAAAGAGCAGTCAAAAAAAATCTGAAAATCAACGAATATGGAGTATTTAAAAAAGATAAACGTATAGCAGGAAAAACGGAAAAAGAAGTTTTTAAAAAGGTGGGATTACCTTTTATCCAGCCTGAGCTCAGAGAGGATCGGGGTGAAGTCGAGGCTGGTTTAAAAGATGAACTTCCCAATCTGGTAACAGTGGATGATATAAAAGGTGATCTTCATTCTCATACTAAAGCCACAGATGGAAAATATTCTCTGAAGGAAATGGTAAAAGGGGCCCAGGATAAAGGGTATGAATATTTAGCTATATCTGATCATTCTAAAAGAGTAACTATGGCAAACGGTCTGGATGAAAAACGATTGAGAAATCAAATTAAAAAAATTGATGAGATGAATGATAAGATTAAAAATTTTAAAATTATCAAATCAATCGAGGTAGATATTCTTAAAGATGGTTCTCTTGATCTTCCTGATAGTGTTTTAAAGGAACTGGATATTGTTAATTGTTCAATTCACTACAACAGAAACTTATCCAGAAAAAAACAGACACAAAGGGTTTTACATGCTATGGAAAATAAGTATTTTAATATTTTTTGTCATCCTACCGGAAGACTTATCGGAGAAAGAGAAGGCTATGATATTGATATAGAGAAAGTTATGAAAGGAGCTAAAGATCGTGGTTGTTTTATTGAAATTAATGCTGATCCGGAAAGACTGGATCTTTCTGATATCCATGCCCGCATGGCAAAAAAAATGGGAATAAAAATATCTGTTTCCACTGATTCTCATACTGTTGCAGCTCTGGATAATATGCGTTTTGGTGTAGGTCAGGCACGCCGGGCCTGGCTGGAACCGGATGATATTCTTAACACCCGGTCCTGGAAAGAATTAAAAAAAATACTTCATTCCTGAGAAGTTCGGGGAGAGATAATGAGTGATAAAAATCCCTATATTAAGAATCCGTCAACTGATTTCAAAGATGTTAAAAACCTGGATAAAAAGGAAGCACACAAGCAGATAAAAGAGCTCAGAGATGCTGTTGAATATCATAATTATCGGTACTACGTAAAAAATCAGCCGGTTATCTCTGATGCTAAATATGATGCTTTGTTTCATCGCCTTCAGGAGGTGGAAGAGGTCTATCCTGATCTGCAGACAGAAGATTCACCCACCCGCCGGGTTGGTACCGAACCTGTGGATGCATTAAAAAAAGTTGATCATACCAAACCCATGCTCAGTCTGAACTCTGCACTGGAGGAAGAAGACATTCATTCTTTTCTGGATTTTGTAGAGCGAAACATTAAAGAAAAAGACCTTGTCTATGTGGCAGAACCTAAGCTGGATGGCTTGTCTGTGGAGGTTGTATATGAGGAGGGAACATTTAAATACGGTGCGACCAGGGGGAACGGCAGAACCGGGGAGGATATCTCAGAAAATCTGAAAACAATAGGCACAGTTCCTTTGAAACTGCAGCAGCAAGATAATCTTCCTTCTTCTCTGGCTGTACGGGGTGAAGTAATGATGTCCAGGAAAGGATTTCAGCAGTTAAACAAAGAGAGAATTCAAAAAGGAGAATCTCCTTTTGCCAATCCCCGCAATGCAGCATCCGGAATTGTCAGACAGCTTGATTCCAAAAAAGTTGCCGGTAAACCATTAACTGTCTTTTTTTATGATATTCTGGATATGAACGGAAACGGTTTTTTTTCACATTGGGAAATTCTTAAGACATTACCTGAATGGGGATTTAAAGTCCATTCCGACATAAGTAAATGTAAGGATAGGAAACAAATAAAGAAATTCAGAGAATCTCTGGCTGAGAAAAGAGAAGATCTTGAATTTGAGATTGACGGGGTTGTCATTAAACTGGATAAGCTGGAATTAAGAGAACAGCTTGGAACCAGGGAGCGTAGTCCCAGATGGGCCATGGCCTGGAAATTTCCCCCTAAAGATGAAGTTACAACTCTGGAAGATATTGTCGTGCAGGTTGGCCGTACCGGGATGCTGACTCCAGTTGCATTGCTTGATCCAGTTAATGTAGGAGGAGTTACAGTCAGTCGGGCTACTTTACATAATGAAGATGAAGTAAAAAAGAAAGATGTCCGTCCTGGTGATAGGGTCCGGGTAATGCGGGCCGGTGATGTTATTCCTGAGATCGCAGAACGTATTCCGCAAAAGGGAAAAGAAAGAGGACCAAAATTTTCTATGCCTGATCATTGTCCGGTATGCGGCAGTGAAGTTGTACGGGAAGGTGCGTATGATTTTTGTCAGGCCGGATTATCCTGTAAAGCACAGCTAACCGGCAGTCTTATTCACTATGCATCCAAGGAAGCGCTGGATATAGAAACTCTGGGAGAAAAAAATGTAAAGCAATTGGTTAACAAAGGTATGGTAAATGATATTGCTGATTTTTATCATCTAAAAGTTGATGATCTTAAAAAGCTGGAGGGATTTGCAGAGAAATCGGCAAAAAAATTATATGATGCTGTCCAGGATACAAAGAATCCCTCTCTGGACCGTTTCATTTATGCTTTGGGCATCCGCCATGTTGGGCAACATATTGCCCGGGTTCTTGCTGAAAAATTCGGCAGTTTAAATGCATTAATGAAAGCAGAAATTTCAGATCTGAAAAATATAGATGAAATAGGCCCGGAAATTGCCCATAGTGTGTATCATTTTTTTCAGGAAGATAAAAACCAGAAAATACTGAAACGTCTAAAGAAGGCTGGAGTTAAAGTGCAGACAATGGAAGCAAAAAAAGAGTCTCAGATATTAGAAGGGAAAAATTTTGTTTTTACCGGTGCTTTGGAGAATTATACCCGGGATGAAGCAAAAAAAATAGTTGAGGATTTAGGAGGCCGGGTTACTTCCGGTGTAAGCGGAGAAACGGATTATGTAGTAGCTGGTGAAGATCCCGGATCAAAGCTGGAGCAGGCTAAAAAGCAAAATGTTACAATTTTAGATAAAAGGCAATTTCAAAAATTATTGAATAAATAAGGAGGATAAAAATATGTTATCGAAGAAAAATAAAATAGTATCTTTAATAGGTATAATCTTTGTAGGCTTATGTGTTGGTATTATACTGTCTTTTCAGCCTAAAGAGAATTCAGATGTTTTAAGTTCAGAGGATAATTTTCAGAAATTAGGATCCCAGGCTGCAGTGCCTGCATCGCTTCAGGATGATAATAATCAACTGAATATATTTGTTAAAGTATCTGAGGAAATACTGCCCACAGTTGTCAATATTGCAACAACTAAAGTAATTGAACGTTCAACACAAACATCTCCCTTTGCACCTCTGCTCAGGGATTTCTTTGGAAAGGAATTCAATTTTGAAATACCCGAAACCCGGCGTTTGCATGGATTAGGATCCGGTATTATTGTGAGTGAAGAGGGATACATTTTGACCAATCACCATGTGATTCAGAATGCGGAAGATATTAAAGTAACGTTATACAACAAACAAGAATATAATGCTAAATTAGTAGGTACAGACCCACTTACTGAAATTGCTGTTATCAAGATTGATGCTGATGATCTTCCGGTTGCCAGACTCGGGGATTCAGAAAAAATACGCATCGGAGAATGGGTATTAGCTTTAGGAAATCCATTATATCTGACCTCTACTGTCACTGCTGGTATAATCAGTGCAAAAGGACGTTCTATTGGTATTATCCGGGATTCCGGTACAAATCAGCAAGGAGGAAGTTATGCTATTGAAAATTTTATTCAGACAGATGCGGCAATTAATCCAGGCAACAGTGGCGGGGCTCTGGTAAATATGAAAGCTGAAGTTATCGGAGTTAATACGGCTATTGCTTCTCAGACAGGCGGATATCAGGGATATGGATTTGCAGTGCCCATTAACCTGGCAGAACGGATCATGAAAGATCTTATTGAAAAGGGCCATGTGGTACGGGCCTGGCTTGGTATCAGTATGCGGGAAGTGACAGAAGATATTGCGAAACGATATGATCTAGACAGGCCTAAAGGCGTGTTGATTGAGCAGGTTATAAAAGACAGTCCTGCTGAAAAAGCGGGTCTGAAAGCATTAGATATTATCCTGAAGGTGGATGGAAAATCTATAGATCAGGCCAATCAGGTTCAGAGCATTATTGCCATGAAAAAACCGGGAGAAGAAGTTGATATCACTGTTCTTCGTGATGGAAAACAAAAAAAGATAGAGGTGGAATTAGGTGAAAGAGAAAGAGAAAAAGTTGCTGAATCTGAGGGAAAAAAGGATATTTCTCGTCTCGGGCTTCAGGTAGACAACCTTACAGATAATATTCGTTCCCGGCTGAGACATAATGCTTATGATGACGAAGAAGGTGTGATCGTTCTTCAGGTAAAACGGTACAGCATTGCTGCTGAAGCAGGTATCCAGCCTGGTGATCTGATAATTAGAATAGAAGATCAGAACATTAAAAATGTTTCGGATTATAAAGATGCTGTAGAATCATTCGAAGCCGGAGATGTGGTGATATTTCACGTACTCAGAGTTAACCAGAAATTTCATGCATTTGTAAAAATACCAGAATAATAGGATATAATAATGAAAGATAATAACAGAAAGTCCTCATCTGAATTTAAACGTGTTTTACTTGTTTCTAACCGGCTTCCTGTTCGTATTGAAAGATCTAAAAATGAATATAAAACCAGATACAGTACCGGAGGATTAGCCACAGGTCTGGCCTCCTATGGATAAAATTGACGATGACTGGATAGGACAGATCCGTCCGCTTATAAAATTCTATGTAAGTCGCACTCCTAATTCCTTTATGGAAGAGAACACTTATTCGCTTACTTTTAATTTTCAAAAATCAGAGGAGGAAGTGTTATGAAAAAAGATCCGGTCTGCGGTATGGAAGTAGAGGAAAAAACCCGGTATCAATATACCTATAAGGGGAAAACCCATTATTTCTGTTCACAGCATTGTCAGGAACTGTTCAAAAAGGATCCGGAGACGATTTTGAAAACCAGAAAGTACGATGCAGCTGAAAAAAGCAGAAAAATTGTGATAGTGGGTGCAGGACAGGTTGGTGCTACCTTTGCCTTTAATCTTATGATCAGCGGTCTGTCGCAGAATATCGTATTGGTTGATATCAATAAAGAATTAGCTGAAGGTCATATTCTGGATTTAAATCATGGGCTATCCTTTGTTCCGCCCTGCAGTATGAAGGCCGGTGATCTGAAAGACTGCAGAGATGAAAAAAAGAAATTTCGGAAATCAGCAGAATCACTTAAGAAAGTTATAAAGGAAATTGGATTTTGATGAAAAATAAAATGTGGTCATTAAAGGTTTTATTGCGATATATCATTCTCCAGATGCCAGTATTAATATTGCTTATAGTTATCTATATCGTGTCAAAAAATTATGAAGTAATCCCTTCTCATTTACTATTGATTTTTCTGCTGTTATGGCTGGCTAAAGATATTATTTTATATCCTTTTGTATGGAAGGCATATATACCCAGGGATATAAAAGAATCAGTATCTATGCTGGGGAAAAAAGGAAAGGCGTTTACGAATATAGATCCTAACGGATCTGTAGAAGTGCGAGGTGAAATCTGGAACGCAAGGACAGCGAAGGGAAACTATCCAATAAGAAAACATGATATGGTACGGGTAGTAGAGGTTCAGGGATTGACGCTTTTAGTAGAGCCCTGCAGAGAATAAAGACTAAAGAATAAAGACCAAAGAATAAAGACCAAAGAAAAAAGACAAAAGATAAAAGATAAAGGATAAGACAGAGACTAAGATGCAAGAAGCAAGAAACAAGATGCAAGAATGTGAGAACGTGAGAGCTTTAGAATGAGAGAGTTTGCGTTCAGAAACCAGATGCCAGCGGTCAGAAAAGACCGCAGACCGCGGACAGCAGACGGCGAGGTGGTTGACGAGTTTTGGACTCTAAGACTAAAGAATAAAGAATAAGGATAAAATCCAAAAGACAAAGTATAAAAATAGTTCGTTTCGTTCGTTTTGTTCGTTGCTTATAAATCAGGGGATGGGAACCACGAAAGACACGAAGAGCACGAAGATTTTGTAAGTTTTTATATATTATTTCTTTGTGTACTTCGTGATTTTCGTGGTGAAATAAAATCAAAACTCTGGCTAAAAAAGAAGAATTTGAAAATTTCATTTGTAATCTGAATATATACCTCCATTTTCCCTTTCTCTCTGTTCCATTTTCCATTGTTGTTGGTCAGAGAATTTTAATTTTATAAACAATCTATGAGGTAAAATTATGGCATCCCCAAAAAAGATTCACATCGGCACTTCCGGATGGAACTATAAACACTGGAGAGGGAATTTCTATCCTGAAGACCTTCCATCTTCCGGCTGGTTTGATTATTATATAAAGTATTTTTCAACAGTGGAAATAAATAATTCCTTCTATCAGCTGCCAGAGAAAAAAACGTTTGAAAAATGGAGAAAATCAGTTCCGGAAAATTTTGTTTTTTCAGTGAAAGCCAGCAGGTATATCACCCATATGAAGAAGCTGAAAGATCCGGAACAGCCGGTACCCAATTTTATAGATAATGTTAAAGGATTACAGGACAGATTGGGACCTGTTCTTTTTCAGCTCCCGCCAAGATGGAATATGAATGCTGATCGGTTACAGTATTTTATCAGTCAGCTTCCGGATGGATTCCGGTACACCTTTGAATTCAGAGATGATTCCTGGTGGCATCCGGATATATATCAGATCCTAAAAGATGCAAATATGGCATTCTGTATCTTTGATCTGGCAGGAACACTTTCCCCTAAAGAGATTACTGCTGATTTTATCTATGTCAGATTACACGGTCCGGGAGCAGCCTATCAGGGTAAATATGATGCTAAAACACTTTCCGGCTGGGCCGGTGCCTTTTCTGCCTGGCAGAAACAGGGAAAAGAAGTTTTCTGCTATTTTGACAATGATCAGAAAGGATATGCTGCACAGAATGCTCTGGAATTAGCACAGATGCTGGATAATAAATAATTTTTACAATATTATTTTCATTTCATACCAATATCATCTAAATTGAAATATATCAAACTTATTCTCAGTATAAACTCTCAGCATTTATGAAGGGTTTTTTCAGAAACTTACCGATTGATATCATCCTTAATTTATTATTGCTTATAATATAAGCTAAAATTTTATACAATACATTACAGAAACAGTAAAAAGCTCTTGAATAGATCTCAAAGCAGATATTAACCACATCACAGTAAAATTTTTTATTAATACATGAATAAAAAACACAAGAAAAAACAAACATATTCTGCCAATAATGAAATACCTGAAAAAATCTGGGCAGTTTCTGTTGAAGATACATTGAAGTCCCTTGATGTACGTAAGAATACAGGCCTGAAAAAGTCGGAGATTAAGAAAAGAAGGAATAAATTTGGCAGTAATGTCTTAAAAAAGGTAGAGGGAAAGAATGTCTGGCAGATTTTTATTGATCAGTTTAAGAGTCTGGTTATCGGGATTCTGGTTGTTGCTGCCGCTCTTTCTTTTATTTTTGGTCAGTGGGTAGAGGGCATAGCAGTTTCAGTTGCTATTATCCTGAATGCACTTATTGGTTTCTTTACTGAATATAAAGCACAGCGTTCCATGGAGGCACTGAGGAAATTAAGCCGGATCAAAGCAAGAGTACGCAGAGACGGGGAAGTCTGTGAGATTCCTGCTGATCAGCTGGTAGTAGGGGATGTGGTTATACTTGACAGCGGAGATATCGTTACAGCAGATTTACGTTTGGTGGAAGCAAATAAACTGCAGGCTGATGAATCTCCGCTTACCGGAGAATCAGTTCCGGTGGGAAAACAGATCGAAAAAGTGGGATCAGATACTCCTCTGGCTGAACGGCGTAATATGCTGTATAAAGGAACATTTGTTACTCGGGGATCCGGAGAAGGGGTAGTGTTTGCCACTGGCATGGATACAGAACTGGGTACCATTTCCCAGCTGGTTGAAGAAGCAGAGGAAGAACTCACTCCCCTGGAACAGCGGCTGGATCGTCTGGGAAGAAGTCTTATCTGGATCACTCTGGCACTTGCCGGTGCAGTCACTGTATTGGGAATAAGCAGGGGAAAAGAAGTACTTTTGATGGTGGAGAGCGGCGTAGCTCTGGCTGTTGCCGCTATACCGGAAGGATTACCTATTGTAGCTACAGTTGCTTTGGCCAGAGGAATGCTGCGTATGGCAAAGCGGAATGCTTTGATAAACAAGCTGGCTTCTGTGGAAACGCTGGGAGCAACAAATATTATTTGTACGGATAAAACAGGAACCCTGACTGAAAATAAAATGACTGTATCAGAAGTTGTGTTCCCATCACATAAAATCCAGATTAAAAAAGATAAAAAATCAGAAAAGGTACAGCTTTTAAGAGATGGCAAATCATTTAAACCTGAACAACATTCAACCTTTAAGGAAATTTTAAAGGCCGGTGTACTCTGTAACAATGCTTCCTTACATAAAAAAAGTGATACAGATGGAGTTGGAGATCCGGTAGAAGTAGCGTTGTTGTCTGCCGGGGCCCAGGTGGGTCTGCAAAGAGAAGAAATCCTGGAAGAATTACCGGAAGTAAGGGAAGAAGCTTTTGACCCGGATACAAAAATGATGGCTACCTTTCATAAGCAGAATAATGATTTTCTGGTTGAGGTGAAAGGGGCGCCTGAATCTGTACTTAATGTATGCAGCAGTATCCGGAAAGATTCACAAGATACACATATGGATGAACAGATTCGGTCGGAATGGATCAGCGAAAGCAAGAAATTGGCTGAAAGCGGACTCAGAATTCTTGCAGTGGCACAGAAAAATATCACATCATTGCAGGACGAGCCTTATCAGAACCTGATTTTTCTGGGTCTGATCGGGATGTACGATCCTCCCCGAAAAGGAATGGATCAGACTATTAAATCCTGCCGGGAAGCTGGTATTCGGATTATAATGGTTACGGGTGATCATCCGGAGACTGCCCGTAAAGTTGCACTGGCAGTAAAACTGACTGACGAAGACTCTATCAATGTAGCTATGGGAAAAGATCTGGATAAACTTGAAAATATTCCGGAAGATGTCCGGCATACATGGCTGCAGACTCCTGTTTTTTCCCGGGTTTCACCGGAACAAAAATTGAACCTGATCGAACTTCATCAGAAGAATAATTCGGTGGTTGCTATGACCGGAGATGGAATTAATGATGCTCCTGCTTTGAAAAAGGCAGATATTGGTATTGCCATGGGGAAAAGGGGTACTCAGGTAGCCAAGGAAGCATCTGATATGATATTAAAAGATGATGCTTTCTCCACAATTGAGGTAGCTATTGAACAGGGCCGGATAATTTTTAAAAATATAAGAAAATTTATTCTTTTTCTTCTTTCCGGAAATGTAAGTGAAATTTTGATCTTAGCTGCAGCTTTTCTTATGAATTGGTCACTTCCTTTACTTCCTTTACAGATCTTATTTCTTAATCTGGTTCTGGATGTATTTCCGGCTCTGGCTCTGGGGTTGGGAGAAGGAGACCCAGACATTATGAAGAAGCCTCCCCGTAATATTCAGGAACCAGTGATCGCCAGGAAACACTGGATGTTCATTGTTGGATATTCAGTAGTCATAGCAGTAACCGTATTGACTGCTTTTCGATTGTCTGAATTATGGCTGGGATTGGAAGGAATACCTGCAGTGACGGTTAGTTTTTTTACTCTGGCATTTGCCCGTCTCTGGCATGTATTTAATATGAGAGATGCAAAGACCGGTATAATCAGAAATGAAGTTATGCGTAATCCTTTTGTCTGGGGTGCCATCGTGCTGTGCATTGTTCTGATTTTATCAACTTTATTTATACCGGTTCTGTCAAAAGTGATACAAACAGAAAATCCCGGGTTAAAAGGCTGGGGATTGATTATTGTTATGAGTGTTATTCCCTGGATAGTGGGACAGGTGTTGAAAGAGACAGGGATTGATCGGATCTAAAGAAAGGGAAAATGGAATAGGGAGAAAAGGAGAAAGGAAGAATAAAGAATAAAGACAAAAGACAAAAGACAAAAGAAAAAAGATAAAGGATAAAACAAGGGGAGTGATACCATGTTTCGTGACAGAAAAGATGCTGGGGAAAGACTGGCTGAGGTATTAAAGGAATACAGGGATGATGCAGACCTGGTTCTGGCTATTCCCCGGGGAGGAGTGCAGATCGGGATAGAAATTGCCCGTAAACTGGAAATTGATTTTTCCATGATTATTTCCCGGAAACTTCCCTTTCCGGATAATCCTGAATCAGGATTCGGAGCAGTAGCAGAAGACGGCAGTCTTTATCTGATCCCGAGAGCAGAAAGAATACTTACTACTGATGTTATTAATTCTACCATACAGAAACAGAAATCAGTCATTCAGAAGAGGATAAGGGTGTTACGCAAAGGGCGTTCCTTACCTGAGATAGAAGGGAAAACTGTGATACTGGCAGATGATGGAATTGCCATGGGCTCCACTATGATGGCATCGATTGCGTTATGCCGTAATCAGCAGGCAGACCGGATAATTGTGGCAGTTCCGGTTGCAGGTCCGAGAACTGTTGATCATATCCGTACTAAAGCAGATGATCTGGTAGTGCTGGAATCTCCGGCATTTTTCCAGGCAGTAGCACAGGTGTATGAACACTGGACAGATGTTACAGATGAAGAAGTGCTGGAGCTTTTGGAGTCCCGTACGGAAGAGGGATAATAAATGGAATGGTGGAATATTGGATAAAGGAAGGAGTTAATGATGAGAAATAATATTGTTATTTTCGGGCTGGCAGGTTTAATAACAGTTGCCGGAATTTTTGGAGTATATGCCGGAAGTTCAGGTGATGTTGATGAAATAATAGAGAAAATTGATGAATTATACCGCAGTAATACCAGTTATGCTGAAATGGAAATGGAAATTAGTACTCCTCACTGGGAAAGGACTCTGGCAATGAAGGCCTGGACTGAAGGGATGGAAAAAACCTTTATTCGCATTACAACACCAGCAAAAGAAAAAGGAGTGTCTACTCTGAGAATAGGCAATGAGATGTGGAATTATCTGCCCAAAACCAATAAAGTGATCAAAGTTCCACCCTCAATGATGATGAGTTCCTGGATGGGTTCTGATTTTACCAATGACGACCTGGTAAGTGAGTTTACCTTTACAGAAGATTATCATTTTCATAAAATCAGTACTGACAGCATCAGTGATGATCGTATTTTGATAGAAGCCATACCTAAAGAAGATCGCCCTATAGTATGGGGAAAAGTTCTTCTCTATATTCAGAAATCCGACACCTTGCCGGTAAGAGAAGAATTTTATGATGAAAAGGGGAAATTAATGCGGATTATGACATTCAAAGATATTAAAAATTTTGACGGCAGAAGAATTCCCTCTGTAATGATTCTCATTCCTCAGAATGAAGAGGGGAATAAAACCATTTTACGATACCAGAAGGTTGATTTTAACCGCGATATACCCAAAGATATTTTCAGTCTTCGTCATTTGCGCAACAGGTAAAAGAGGGGAAGAGAATGATTCTTAAGATTGCTTTCCGGAATGTTTTTCGACAGAAACGCCGGAGTCTTCTTACAGCCTTAACCATGGTAGGGGGCTTTGTCCTGACTGCAATTTCCATTGGCTGGTCTGACGGCACTTATTCTTCGATTATAAATATGTTTACCCGGAATCGTCTGGGCCATATTCAGATTCACGGAAAAGGATATCTGGATAAACCTTCAATGTATAATACGATCAGGAATTACAGGAAAATCGGAAAAGACATTAAAAAAATCAAGGGGGTAAACAGCTGGAGTCCCCGGTTATTTGCTGCCGGGATTGCTTCTCTTGAAGAAAAAAGTACTGGTATTGAGGTTATCGGTGTTGATCCTGAACTGGAAAACAGAACAACTCGTTTTAATAACAAAATTATAAAAGGAAGCACCTTTTCTTCAGAACCCTCACAGGAAGTAATTTTGGGAAAAGGTCTGGCAGAGATCCTTGATGCAGAAGCAGAAAAAGATGAAATTGTTATATTATCTCAGGCCGCAGACGGTTCTATAGCCAATGATCTGTACAGGGTTCAGGGTATTATTGACAGCGGGGATCCCATGCAGAACAGAACTGCTGTTTATTTACACTTGAAAGATGCTCAGTCACTTTTTGTACTTGAAGGGCAGATACATGAAATTGCTGTCATTGCCAATCATCTTGATCAGGTTGAGAAAATAATGCAAAAGATCAATCAAAAACTGAATAAATCTTCTCTGTCAGTTGCATCCTGGAAAGAATTTGCTCAATCATTTTATCAGGCTATGAAAGCAGATCAACAGGGTATGTGGATTATGATTTTTGTGATCATGCTGATTGTGGCTGTGGGAGTATTAAATACAGTTTTAATGTCAGTTCTGGAACGAACCAGGGAATACGGTGTACTCAAGGCAGTAGGTACCCGGCCTTTGGGCGTGATGGGACAGATTTTACTGGAAGTTATTTTCCTGACTCTGGCCAGTATTATGATCGGAAGCGGAATTTCATATGTGGTTAATTCTGTTTTGTCAGTTCACGGCATATCATTGCCTCAATCTTTTACTTACGGCGGGGTTGAGTTCAAGACCATGTATTCCGAAGTCAATGTACGAAGCTTTTTACTGTCCGGGATAACCGTTTTACTGTCAGCTTTACTTATCAGCCTGATACCGGCTTTTCGGGCAGCCCGGATCAAACCAGCAAAAGCAATGAGGGTACAATAATGATCTGGATTAACCTAAAACTGGCCTGGAGGAATGTATTCCGCAATACCCGCAGATCCGTGATTGCGGGAACAGCCATTGGCATCGGCCTGGCTTCACTTATTTTTGTGGATGCCATGATCATTGGTATGAAAGATAATATGATCCAGTCAGCAACCGCCTCTTTTCTGGGAGAAGGTCAGATTTACAGGAAAGGGTTCCGGCAGTCTATGGAGGCAGATCTCACTATCCGGCAGGCAGATTCCATAATAGCCGGTTTAAAACAGGAAAAACTGGTGGAACACTGGTCACCCCGTGTATTAACCTTTAGCATGATAACCTCTCCTTCTCAGGCTAATTCCATCCAGCTGGTTGGTATTCAGCCCTCCAGAGAAAAGCATGTTTCTTTAATTGATGAGGTTCTGATCAAGGGCAGTTATTTTCAGAGCAATAATCCCCGGGATATTATTATCGGCAAAAAACTGGCTGAAATACTGGGAGTGGAAATGGGAGACAGGGTAGTCCTGACAGTATCAGATGCTGAGAGCGGTGACCTTTCCCAGGAGATGTTTCGGATTTCAGGAATTACTCATTTTAAAGTCCGGGAAATGGACCGGGGAATGGCATTCATTCGTCTTCCCAGAGCTCAGAAAATGCTGGGTATCGGCAATGGAATTCATGAAATCGCATTGAAGTTCGGATCATCCCGTATTGGAAGAAAGGAAGATCATCCTTTCTGGGATCAGTATTCCCGGTTCGGTAATAAAGCGGTTGGATGGACTGTACTTCTTCCCCAGCTGAAAGCAGCTCTGGATCTAACAGATTTCAGCACCTTTATTATTGCCATTATTTTGTTTGGAGTGGTGGCTCTGGGAATCGTAAATACTCTGTTTATGTCTCTTCATGAACGTATTTTTGAATTCGGAGTGCTGCGGGCAGTAGGAACCCGGCCTTTTCAGGTAGGATCATTGGTACTATATGAAGCCGGCTCCCTGGCTGTATTAAGTATCGGCATAGGTATCATTATCGGTTTTGCTGTTACCTATATTCTTTCCAAAGTGGGAATTGATTATACCGGCATTGAATTTGCCGGGGTAACTTTTCGTCATTTGATTTATCCGGTACTGACCTGGGATCAGTTTGTACAGTATCCTTTTTGGGTTTTTGTTTTTACAGTCTTAACAGGAATATATCCTTCCTTATATGCTGCCCGTCTTAAGCCGGCAAAAGCATTGAGAAAAAGTTTATAATAGATAATGGGAGCAGAATTATGAGTAAACCTATGATTATAGAGACCAGAAAGGTTTCCAAAACCTATACAGACGTGGGGGTTCCGGTTCAGGCAGTCAAGGAAGTAGATTTAACTATAAAAGAAGGAGAATTTACTGCTGTTGTAGGTCCTTCCGGATCAGGCAAGACTACTCTTATGAATGTTATTTCCGGACTGGATTCAGCCTCTGAAGGTGAGGTTTATTTAAAAGGGGAGCCTCTTTCAGAAATGAGCGGAACGGATCTGTCTGATTTTCGGCGTGATCATATCGGGTTCATCTTTCAGGCCTATAATCTGATTCCGGTGCTCACTGTTGAGGAAAATATAGAATATATCATGCTGCTGCAAAGAGTGCCTGAAGAAGAACGGCACCAGAGGGTATTAAAGATTTTAAAACAGGTTGGACTGCAAGGATTTGAGAACAGAAAACCTCCGCGGTTATCAGGAGGACAGCAGCAGCGGGTTGCTGTGGCCCGGGCAATGGTAGCTCAGCCGGATCTGATACTTGCTGATGAACCTACAGCCAATCTGGATTCAAAAACCGGTTCACAGTTATTAGAAATGATGAGAGAATTAAATCAGGAAACCGGCATGACATTTATTTTTTCCACTCATGATCCTATTGTTATTGATAAAGCCAGAAGAGTGGTGACTTTAAAAGACGGAAAAATTATAGAAGATGATCACCAAAAAAAAGAAAAACACCTCATATAAGGAGTTATTGTGTTTATAAAAAATCAGTCATCTATACCGGGAATACTATTATTGTTACTGATAATTATTATGTTTCCCCGATCTGGAAATTCTGCAAGTTTATTTCCAGTAGACGGGTATTTTAAAATCTATTCAGTGCTCATAAAGCCACCGGACATGGGAAAATTACTGAGCCCTTTTTATCCGGATCGATATCTGGGCATGGTCAGTCACCGTTTACGTCTGGAAACCCAGACTTCTTTAAATGACTGGTTGTCGTTTTCCGCAGCTTATGATTTTATTCCCCGTATTCAGGATTCATATCTTTTTGAAAATAATATATTTGTCTCGGAGCTGTCTTCAAGTGATTACAGAGCAGGAGATATTGAATCCTGTCTGTATCCTTCAGAAACAGAAGAAAATGCTTCATTTGCAGTGTTCCAGAACCTTGACAGATTATCATTGACATTTCGTATGAGATTGGCAGATATAATAGTGGGAAGACAGGTAATTGCCTGGGGCAGTGCTCATGCAGTCAATCCAACTGATATACTGTCACCTTTTACTTTTCAGGATATCGATACTGAAAACCGCAGAGGAGTGGATGCAGTCCGGGTTCGGGTCCCGGCAGGATTAATGGGTGAATTCGATACCGGCTGTGTTTTTGGCAGTGAATTTAATGATGAAGAAAATGCTTATTATATCCGGTTCAAAACATACATGTATAACACTGACGTAACATTTCTGTTTATGGATTTTCAGAAAAATGTTATGGCAGGATGGGATCTGACCGGTTCTCTGGGCGGAACAGGATGGTGGATGGAAGGAAGTGCAGTATGGAACGATGTTTTTACAGATCAGCATGATACGTATGATAAACATTATATAAGAATCAGTATGGGTATGGATTACAGTTTCGGATCAAAAAGTTACGGATTTCTGGAATATCATTTCAGCAGTGCCGGAACAGATAAGGCCAGTCAGTATATTAATCAGAGAAAAAGATCAGCCTTATCAGAAGGAGCTGTTTATTTAATGGGAAGACACTATTTTATACCCGGAGTACAGTATCAGATAACACCGCTGATTTCTTTAGCAGGAAGATTTTTATGGAATGTGCAAGACAGCTCTTGCTTGATTGCACCACATATTGAATATAATATATCACAGAACATATATATATCAGGGGGAGGATTTGTATCCCTGGGAGAGGTACCAGTTTTTGATGCCACCAGTATTTCAGGATTCAGAATGAGATCGGAATTCGGCAGTTATCCGGGGATACTATATGTATCATTAAGCGTGTATTATTGATTTTCATATATAAGGAAGGTGAAAAGATTATGAAAGCAGAACCATCAGAGTCTATTGAAGAAAGTATTCAGCATTGTCATGATTGTGAACGGAGTAAAACCCGTTCACAGGCAGTGACAGGCAAAGGAAATATTCATCCTTCGCTGTTTCTTCTGGGAGAAGCGCCGGGGCAGGAGGATGATAAATCCGGTGGTCTTTTCAGCGGAGAAGTCGGGGTTTATTTACATCACATGCTAAAATTATATGGATTGGATAAGGAAACCAAATATACAACCTCAATTTTGAAATGCTGGGCACCTGGGGAAATAAAAAGAAGCCATTTGCAGGCATGCTATCGCTGGACATTCAAACAGATTATGACAGTAAATCCCCATTGGATTTTGGTGATGGGCAGAAATGCAGAGATTGGAATGTGGGGCAGAATTTTTCACAGAACACTTCCGGAGATCCATCATTGGCGGGGATTTCCCTGTGTTATTACCTGTCATCCAAAATCTGCTCTGCAGTTCAGGGAACAGGATAACATATTTCAGACAGGATTAAAGCTGATCCGGGGTAAAATTGCATTGCCCGAAGTGACATAACTTTTTTTAATGAATCAGGAGTGTATCATGAAAAGTATCCTCACTATAACCATGAATCCGACTATTGATCTGAGTATGCAGGTTGACCGGGTTGTTGCTCATCAGAAACTCAGGTGTGAATCTCCGCGGTATGATCCGGGAGGAGGAGGAATTAATGTATCCCGGGTAATCCGGGAACTGGACGGTGAGTCACATGCACTCTATCCCTGCGGCGGGTCAACAGGGGATATGCTGTCACAGCTTCTGGACAGAGAAGATCTGCATCATCATCCAGTAAGAATCAAGCAGTGGACCAGAGAGAATTTTTTCATCCATGAAATAAGTATAGATAAGTAAGAAAGGAGTGATTAAAATGAGATTTTTTATAACAAAAGATCAACTTAAACAATTGATGAATATAAACGTTGAAAATTCAATGTCTATTTATCTGCCGACCATTCACAAAGGGAAAGAAACCCGTCAAAATCATATTCGTTTTAAAAATTTATTACGTCAGGGTGAAAAACAGTTAAAAGCCAATGGGATGCGAAAAAATGAGATAGAGAAGATCATGCAGCCGGTCAACGAACTTTATGAAAATAACTGGTTCTGGAATTATCAAAGTCAGGGGGCAGCCGTATTTGCTAATCCTGAATTTTACAAACATTTTCTGCTCCCTGTAAAAGTAGAAGAAACAGTGGTAATTAATGATCGGTTTTATATAAAACCATTAATTCCCTTCATTCAGAATCAGGGGTATTTCTATTTGCTTGATCTGAATTTAAAACATACCCGGTTATATCAGGGAACTCAGTATAATATTCAGCCTGTTGAGGTAAAAGATATGCCCTCTGATATTGATGAAGTGTTAAAGTATGATGATCCTCACAGGCAGATCCAGTTCCATACAGAAACTCCCTCCGGTGCTGGCGAGCGTTCAGCTGTATTTCATGGGCAGGGAGTAGGAACAGATGAAAAAAAAGAAAATATTCAGCGGTTTTTTCATAAAATCGATAAATCAGTCAATTCATTTATCGGTGCAGAGGAAGTACCTTTAATACTCGCAGGTATGGATTATTTACATTCAATTTATAAGGATCTGAACACCTATCCTCATTTATTACAGGAAGGGGTCAGAAAAAATACTGACAGCCTGTCCAGGGAATCACTTCATACTCAGGCCTGGAATGTTATAGAACCGTTGTTTAAAAAAGAGCAGCAGAAAGCATTGGAACAATATCAAAATCATATCGGATCTGATAAAGCAGCTGAGGGAATTAAGGAAGTACTGAAAGATGCATATGAAGGCCGA
This sequence comes from uncultured bacterium, assembly GCA_964515295.1. Classification (GTDB taxonomy): domain Bacteria; phylum Zhuqueibacterota; class QNDG01; order QNDG01; family CAYUAG01; genus CAYUAG01. Next base: position 20,782 of record CAZETW010000029.1, read on the forward strand.
ATTCAGACTTTATTTATACAGAGCGGAAAGAAATGCTGGGGAAAATTTAACCCTCCTTCTCTTTCAGTAGATACTCATAAAGAACATCAGGATCATGATTCGGATCTATACGAAATGTCAGCAGTGTACACTTTTCTGAATGGAGGTGATGTGTTCGTATTAGCACCAGAACTAATCTCTGAACATCCGGATATATTTGCACTGCTGAGAGCATAATGTATCTTATGAATATTATCTAGATTTAATCAGCAACTTTTTTAAAATTAATATAATAACAGTAAGGAGGATTTAAAATGTTACCTGCTAAAAAAATTTTATGCCCGACTGATTTCAGTGAACATTCATATAAAGCGGTCAAGGCAGCTGAAGAACTTGCTAAAGAATTATCAGCCAGACTGCTGCTGGTTCATGTGGTGCCGCCTGTGCCGGTGTCATCTGAACTACAAACAGGTCCAAGCGGTTACAGCGCTCCTGCCAGTGCCGGAGCTTTTAATATCACTGAATATCTAAAGGAATTAAAAGCACAAGCTGAGAAGTCGTTAGATGAAGTTGTAAAGAATAAAATAAAAAAGGATATAGATATAGAGAAAGTGGTATTAACTGGTGGAGAGGAATCGGATGAAATCAACAAATTTGCCGAAGATAAAGATATTGATCTGATAGTTATTTCCACGCATGGACGAACTGGTCTGGAAAGGCTGGTGTTCGGATCAGTAGCAGAAAAAATTATTCGCCATGCCCGAAAGCCTGTTTTAACCCTTCGTAGTATGGAGAAATAAATACTTCTGAACCGTTCAGAAAAAAATAACCACAGAGCTAAACTGACTGATTTTATCAAATTAATGTAATTTTTTTATTTTTATTACACATGACTGAAAAAATTGTTGACCTGAATAGATAAGTTTATTATCTTTAGGCTTTATGTGGCACTGCCTTTGATTTCATTGCAGGGTGATGATGAAAACTAAACGTTGATGTTTCTATGAGGAAATAAATATTTGTTTACTATATGAGGTATTTATGAGTATAAGCTCTGTAAAAGCAATTATATTTGATCTGGACGGAGTAATTACCAAGACAGCTTCTGTTCATGCTCAGGCCTGGAAACAGGCATTCGATGGATATTTAGAAGTACGCCGGAACAACGGAGATTCAACCTATCCCCCTTTTGACATTAATGAGGATTACCGTAAGTATGTGGACGGAAAACCCAGGTATGAAGGTGTAAAGAGTTTTTTGCAGTCACGTGGGATTACTCTTCCTTACAGTACCCCTGACAGTAAACCCGGCTGGGATTCTCTCTGTGCTATAGGAAACCGTAAAAATAAAATTTTCCATGAAATGCTGGGCAAGAAAGGTCCGGAAGTGTTTACGGATGCTGTGGATAAAATCCGATCGTGGAAGAAAAACGGATTTAAAACTGCTGTGGTATCATCCAGTAAAAACTGTAAGGCTGTACTTGAATCCGCCGGGTTGGAACATTTTTTTCAGGTACGGGTGGATGGGGTTATTGCTCAGGAACAGAGGCTTACCGGAAAGCCGGCTCCTGACATTTTTGTCTATGCTGCTAAAAAACTAGGTGTTAATCCCCAGGATACTGTGGTTATGGAAGATGCCCGGGCAGGGGTTCAGGCAGGAAAAGCAGGAGAATTTGGACTGGTGGTAGGAGTTGCCAGGGAGGAAGAGGAAAAAATGTTGTTGCAGAACGGTGCTGATATTGCTATTCGTTCTTTTGAAGATATCGAAATTTACTCCTCTGGTAACTATAAAGTTCATCCGCGGGGTATTCCTTCGGCCCTGGAAAAAGTAAACGAAATAACAGATAAAATTGGGGATAAAAAGTTTCCTGTTTTTCTGGATTATGACGGCACCTTGACTCCCATAGTTAAAAATCCAGAAGATGCAGTTCTCTCTGACAGAATGCGGAAAATTTTGAAAAAACTTGCAGATTTTACTTATACGGCAATTGTAAGCGGCCGGGATCTAATGACAGTAAAGGATTTTGTTCAGCTGGATGAACTTGTTTATGCCGGAAGTCACGGATTTGATATCAGTATGCCGGACGGAACCCGTATGCAAAATGAAGAAGCTAAAACTGCTCTTTCCGATCTGAATGAGAGTGAGAAAAAGCTTAAAAGTCAGCTTGCTTCAATCCAGGGATCCCAGGTGGAACGCAAAAAATTTGCTGTGGCTGTTCATTACAGAAATGTATCTTCCGATAAAGTGCCGCAATTGAAAGAAATTGTTGATAATATATTGAAAGATTATGATACTTTGAGAAAAGGCGAGGGTAAAATGGTGCTGGAGCTGCAGCCTGATATAGACTGGCATAAGGGGAAAGCAGTATTCTGGCTAATAGATAAACTGAATCTGGATCAATCAGATATGTTTCCTTTTTATCTGGGAGATGATATTACAGATGAAGATGCAATGCTGTCATTGCAGGAACTGGGAGCAGGGATTCTGGTGGGTAATCATGGCCAGCTTACAGCTGCCAGATACGGATTAAAAGATGTAGATCAGGCCGGTCAGTTTTTGGAATATCTTATTAAAGAATTGGAAAAGAGGTAATTTTTTATGATTCAACAACCTGAAAAAGAGACAGATCAGTGGAAAGTAAGTTATAATAAATGGAATCCCAAACATCAGCCTCTGCGGGAAGCCTTGTTTGCACTGGGAAACGGTTTTTTTGTTACCCGGGGTGCATTTGAGGAAAGCCGCGACAGCCAACCACATTATCCGGGTACTTATTTGGCCTGCGGTTACAACCGGCTTGAATCCGAGATAGCCGGACGTACTATTGAAAATGAAGATCTGGTCAACTGGCCTAACTGGCTGTATCTTACATTCCGTATAGAAAATGGTGACTGGTTCAATCTGGATGATGTTGATATTCTGTCTTTCTATCATGAACTGGATATGAGAAAAGGTACCATGCTGCGAAAAATACAATTTCGTGATAAAAAAGATCGCATCACTTTGCTGATAAGCAGACGATTCGTTCATATGGGTCAGGAACATATAGCAGCTCTGGAATGGATGATACGACCGGAAAACTGGTCGGGAAAAATTACAGTGCGTTCCGGACTGGACGGGACTGTTACCAATAACGGAGTTGAACGCTACCGGCCTCTGGACGGGAATCATCTGGAAGTTCTGGAAACCGGCAGAATAACCGGAGACGAAATATATTTAAGAGTGCAGACAAAACAGTCCAAAGTCCGTATGGCTCAGGCTGCACGAACTCAGGTTTTTCAAAAGGGGAAATTACTTTCATTACAACGAGAGTTGATTCAGGATGGGGGACTGGTAGTGCAGGAAATGACATTTGACTGTGAAGAAAGATGTGATACTCGAATTGAGAAGATAGTAGCTCTTTATACTTCCAGGGACCATGCCATCAGTGAAGAACTGCTTCAGGCCTGCCAGACTATTCAGCGTGCGGATCAGTTCCAGGAACTGCTGTATAAACATGAGAATGCCTGGGCCCGGCTCTGGCACCGCTGTGATATTAAATTGTCAGACAAACAGAATAACAGTCAGTCAATTCTTAGATTTCACATTTTTCATCTTTTACAAACTGCATCATTCAATTCCATAGATCTGGATATTGGTATTCCCTCTCGTGGCTGGCACGGTGAAGCCTACCGAGGGCATATTTTCTGGGATGAACTGTTCATATTTCCTTTTTTAAATCTGCGCATACCGGAAATAACCAGGGAGCTTCTGTTGTACAGGTATCGAAGATTAGGGGAAGCCAGATACAATGCCAGTAATGCAGGATTTAAAGGTGCTTTGTTTCCCTGGCAGAGCGGCAGTGACGGTAGAGAGGAAAGTCAGGTGATCCATCTGAATCCTAAATCTGGAGAATGGGAACCGGATAACACTTACCTGCAGCGTCATGTAAATGCTGCTATTGCCTATAATATTTGTCAGTACTATGAAATTACTCTGGATATTGAGTTTATGTCCTTTTACGGAGTGGAAATGCTGCTGAACATTGCTCAGTTTCTGGAAAGCATCACCACCTACAATGCCGACCGGGACAAGTATGAAATTCACCATGTAGTTGGTCCGGATGAATTTCATACAGCTTATCCTGATTCCGATGAACCCGGACTGAATAACAATGCCTATACCAATGTCATGACTGTATGGGTGCTGAAAAATACTCTGGAAAAACTGGATATGCTGGCCAAAGACAGAAGATCAGAACTGCTGGAAGAGGTGGGAATAACAAAAGAAGACCTGGATAAGTGGGATCTTATATCCAGAAAGATGTTTGTACCTTTTCATGAAGATGGTATTATCAGTCAATTTGAAGGGTATGAACAACTGAAAGAATTTGACTGGGAAGGATACTGGAATAAATACGGAAATATTGAGAGACTGGACAGAATTCTGCATGCTGAAGGAGATACGCCAAACCGGTATAAAGCAGGGAAACAGGCGGATGTGTTGATGCTTTTTTACCTTTTTTCTGCAGAAGAACTTGAAAAACTTTTTGAACGGCTGAACTATACTTTAGATATCCATGAGGTTATTCCCAGAAATATTGAATACTATGTTAAGCGCAGTTCCTGCGGTTCTTCTCTCAGTCAGCTGGTCTATTCCTGGGTGCTGGCACGTTCAGATAGGGAAGCATCATGGAATTATTTTATTGAAGCCTTAAATGTTGATTTTAAGGATGTTGAAAACAGTACTACACAGGAGGGGATCCATCTGGGAGCAATGTCAGGTACTGTGGATATGATACAGCGATGTTACACTGGTTTTGAGATCAGAGAAGATGTGCTCTGGATCAACCCGGCTCTTCCGGAAAAACTGAGATGGTTCAAAATGCGTATTCGTTACCGTGGTCACTGGATATGGATGGAATTTGATGCATCCAGATTTGTTATTGAATTTGAAAAAGGATGGTCTCCTGAAGTAAAGATTGGTTTTAATAATAATATTTTTGTTATGGGTCAGGGCGAAAAGAAATGTTTCAAGTTCTGAGAGTTGTTATAAGCATATTTCTTCGATACATATATCTCACTCGGTAATTAGCGATGATTTTCCGACGATAAAAGTTACCCCGGCAGTCTCGTTAGGGTGTTCCTCACACTGACCTTCAATTCAGTTTTGGTAAACGGGTATAAAAAGATTACTTTTTTTCTGTTGATTCAGATAATTTTTGACTTTTTAATAAAAAAATAGTTTATTATAAATAGTTACTCGTTCATATTCATACTAATAATTTTTGAATTTTTCCGTATAAGGAACTTCAATTTTCTTAGCATTTTTTAAAAAAAACGTTAAAAAATTATTATTAAAATGAATTTAACTAAGGGGTGAAATGATGGCTCATACTCATTTACCTGAGTGTCATACGCAGCCAATCCCTAAAATAAATACAGGAATTACTGGTCTGGACGAAGTCCTTCAGGGCGGATTTCCACAAAACAGAACTACCCTGATCAAGGGTGCAGCAGGAACCTGGAAAACAGTAATGGGTCTGGAATTAATATGAAAAATAATAGATCGAAAATAAATTATCTTGAAAAAAAGTTAGCTGAAGCCAAACAGATAATTGAGTCAATTAAACGGGGGGAGGCCGATGCTATACTGTCCAAGAAAAATGTTTTGGTATTGCGTCTTAAAAAAGTTGAGGAAGCCCTGCAGGCAAGTGAAGAACGCTACCGCAGTTTTATGGAGAATAATCCGGATGCTGTATTTTATCTGAATGAATCCGGAAAAATTACCGAAGTGAATCCGGCTGCAGTGCAGCTGTTAGGATATTCTGAAAAGACGCTCTGCCGAAAAAAATGGCATGATCTGGTTATTCCGGAATATACTGAACATGTTCAACAGAACATAAATGCCTGTATAGTAGGGGAACCCTGCAGGTGGGAATCCGTTTTGACCAATAAGCATAATAAACGGGTGGAGGTGCACCTGACTGCATCACCGTTGATCATCAGTGGTAAAACCCGAGGATTATTTATTATTGTCCGCGATATGACCAAACTAAAAAAAATGCAGAAGAAACTACGTATTCATCAAACCGAGCTGGAGGTACAGTATGAGAATTTGCAGCGTTCACAGCAGAAATTGAAAATACAGGAAGAGCGGCTGCGTATAGCAACAGAAAGCGGAGGAATCGGTCTCTGGGATATGAATCTGAAGACAGGTGAGATTACAGCCAGCCGTAAGCTGTATGAATTGCTGGGGCGAAATCCGGAAAGTTCCTTGTCCTTGGAAACCTATATTTCCTATATTCATAAAAAAGACCGTTCCAGAGCACAGCAGCATATACAGCAGTGGATGAAAAATGCAGGAGAATTCAAAGACGAATACCGCATTATACGTGAGGACGGAGAGGTGCGGTGGCTGGTATCCATTGGAAAAATATACTGTGATGAACAGGATCAGCCTGTACGGGCATGGGGAGTAAATTTCGATATCACAGAACGTAAGCGTATTAATAAGTCGCTCATAGAGACGGAACAAAAGTACAGGGAGCTGGTTCAGTCTGCTCCGGCAGGCATTTATGAGATTGATTTCCGCAAGAAACGGTTCACCACAGTGAATGATGCCATGTGTCAGATGCTGGGATATAGCCGGGAAGAGCTGCTGAATATGAATCCGTTCGATATTCTGGATAAAGAGGGTCAGGCCCGTTTTCAGGCCAGAGTCGACACCTGGCTGAAAGGGGAGGAACCGGATCAGCATGTGGAATACAGAGTGAAAACCAGGAATGAAGGTGTACTGGATGTGGTTTTAGAAGCGTCTTTTATTACTGATGAAAAGGGGAGACCGATTGGTGCACGAGTGGTTGGTCATGATATTACAGTACGCAAACAAATGGAGCATCAGTTAATCCGTCAAAACCAGATAATTTCCGGTATAGCAAATATCTTCCATCAGTCCCTGATCTCGCATACTAAAGATGAACTGGGCCAGGCATGTCTGTCAGTAGCCATGAATATCACCCGAAGCCGGATTGGATTTATCGGAGAGATCAGCTCTGAGACCGGTAGACTGAACTATATTGCTGTCAGTGATCCGGAAAAAAAATTTGATAAACTCCGGAAAGATTCTGATTATAGAACAAATATACCTGATAATCTTGAAATTCATGGCCTGTTTGCCAGGGTACTGCGGGACAGAAAAGGATTTTTCACCAACAATCCATCCTCGCATCCGGACAGCAGGGGCATTCCGGAACATCATCCTGCACTGACAGCCTTTATGGGAGTGCCGTTGATACGTAAAAAGAAGATCATAGGAATGATCGGTCTCGGCAACCGTGAAGACGGGTACGATCCGGAACAGCTGGAGGCTGTTCAAGCTCTGAATCCGGCCATAGTCCAGTCTTTTTACAGCAAACAGGTGGATGTTGCCCTGGCTCAGGAACAGGAGCTTCTGAGGCAAATTGTTGAAAATATCCCGGTGATGTTAGTAATATGGGATCCGGCGCTCAGAAAATTTACCCTTAACCGTTACACTCGGTCAGTACTGGGCTGGACCAATGAGGATGCGAATCAGGGTGACTTTATGAACATGGTTTATCCTGACCCGGATTACCGTAAGGAAGTCAGAGATTTTATGCAGTCACTTTCTGCTGAGTGGAGAGAACTGAATGCAACTGCCAAAGACGGAGAAGTAATACCATCTGCCTGGACAAATATCAAACTTAATAATGATACCATGATCGGTATTGGTATAGACCTGCGCCAGCAAAAACTGGCTGAGGCTGCTTTACAGGAAAGTGAAGAGCGTTTACGGATACTGGTAGAGAATCTGCCCTTTGATTTCTGGGCTATGGATACTGAAGGAAAATATACAGTAATGAACCGGGCAGCAAGAGAGCTCTGGGGAGAATTCGTGGGCAAAACTTTACAGGAAGTTTCTATTCCGGCAGAAGTACGCAAACGATGGGAAGATTATCAGCAGCGGGCCTTTAAGGGAAAGATCGTAAGAGGTGAGGTCATATATAAGCTGGATGGTCAACATCGTCATTTTCATGCTATTACTGCGCCGGTGCGTATAGACGGTGAGGTGCGAGGAATTTTAGGAGTAAATATTGATATTACTGAACACAAGCGGGCTGAGGAGAGGCTCAGCGAACTTAATCAGACTCTGGAACAGCGGGTAGCTGAACGCACTGCAGAGGTTCGGCAGCAGGCGGATCAGCTGCGGGCTCTTGCCAGTCAGCTAAGCAAAACTGAACAGAGGGAACGCAGACGTCTGGCCAGAATTCTTCATGATGATATCCAGCAGTATATGGTGTCTGCTCAGATACAGCTGGGACGGATCAAACAGATGGGTGAATCAAAGCAGTTGAAGGAAACAGTAGAATCTATTGCTTCTATCCTACAGGAAGCACTGAATGCATCCCGATCCCTTGCAGTTGATCTCAGTCCCCCGGTGCTTTATGAAATGGGACTGATAAAAGCCATGAAATGGCTTGCCCAGCATATGGAGGAAAAAAACCAGCTGTTTGTTAAACTTAAATCTGACAGCAACGTTGAGCCACTTAATGAAGAAATAAGGTTTTTACTTTTTGAATGTGTACGGGAACTGCTGTTAAATGTGATCAAACATGCTGAGGTACAGAAAGCAGATGTCACCCTGGTAAGGACTGACACGGAACAGATAAAAGTAATTGTCAGTGATAAGGGGAAAGGATTTGATCCGGATCTGATTAAGAAACGTACACCTGAATCCCTGAGTTTTGGCTTGTTCAGTATACAGCAGCGCCTGTCCCATATCGGCGGAAATATGCAGATAGAGACTGCTCCTGGTAAAGGAACCCGCATAATACTGACTGTGCCGGTCAGTGAAGTAAGACCATCTGAAAAAGAAAAAGTCAGTACTATTGGAACAGCAAGCAAATCAGCAGAAATCCATATGAAACCTAAATTTGAATTATGCCATATTCTTATTATTGATGATCATAAGATCATGCGGGAAGGCCTGGCAAAACTGCTCCAGTTCGAACCGGACATGGAGTTAGTGGGCGAAGCAGCTGAGGGTTCTGAAGGCATTGAATTAGCCCGGAAATTGAAACCGGATGTTATTATCATGGATGTTAATCTTGGCAAGATGAGCGGAGTAGAAGTAACCAGACAAATTCATGAGTATGATCCTGACATTAAAATCATTGGTCTGTCTGTGTACAGCGATAAAGAAATGGCCGAAACCATGCACGATGCCGGAGCAGTGGCATTTCTGTCCAAATCCGGGCCTTCAGAAGAACTCATACATACTATTCGCAGCTGTTATAAAGATTGATCGAAACATTTTTTTATTCATTTCATTATTCTGAGAAGTTCCAAGAAAAAACTTTTAACCCAGAGTTCACAGAGATAAACGCAAAGAATGTAAACATTTGATAAGTATAATTTTATTACTTTGCGGTCTTTACGAGCGCTGTGTTATAATAGATTTTTTTCGATTGTGATAGCGATCGCGATCCCGATACCGAAAGTGTAGTTTAAATCAGTATGACGAGTGTCATTTTTATTATATACAGGGATCATAATCATTGTCGCTAAACAACCCCCTTTTATTCCCTCCTTCACTTTGTTCAGGACAGGCTCTTATCAGGAGGATACCCCTCCACCACTCATCCTTTGTATAAGTCGATAAAAATAATGATTTAAATTTGTTCGGAGATATTGTTAACATATTTATATTAATCTACCATAATTCAATCTGTAGAAAAATGTCCTAAAAATATACCATTTACAGCAATGGCAGCATCAACCACGTCTCTGCGAGGAGGCCTGTCTCTCAGGGCCGACGAAGCAGTCTCCTGGCGCGTCAAATGAAAATATTCGCTATAACGCTAGGAGATTGCTTCGTCACTGCGTTCTTCGCAAAGACGTGAATTGACATTTTCGACAGTCTCGTCAGGGTGACTTTTACAGGTGCAATCTAAGATTTTTTTCCATGCTCATTTATTTAGCCCTCAGTCAGCATTTCCGAAGCAAAAAATCCGAATATTGCCCATTGAAAAGATTACATAAACAAGCTAGTATTAATAATAGTAAGTAAATTTTTTAATCTAACCAAAGGGGGATTATATC
>CAZETW010000030.1:0-10021 GCA_964515295.1 uncultured bacterium
CAAATCTGATCGTTATTCATTATGCATTATTCATTAACAAAGCATCTTTTACCGTGTTATTTTTTGTCTTTTGTCTTTTGTCTTTATTCTTTTTGTCTTTGAGTCTTTAGTCTTCCCTTTTCCATTCTCCTTTTCTCCATTTTTCCTGTAAAAGACCACAGACCACAGACCGCTTATAAATCAACCTTCAACAGTACTTCCCCGATACCCCGTTACTATAACATCAATGACAGATGACCAACAGACACAAACAACCACTCTCTAATGCCCACACATTTCCATCACTACGCGGTCCGCCGTCCGCGGTCTGTGGTCCATTCTGACTCCTAATTTCTGCCCGTTAATATCTTAAGTTCTAAAGTTCTTTCGTTATAAAGCTCTTAAGCGCTGTAGACAAATCAGTAAATTTAAAATCTCTTCAATACACTGAACAGCATTCCACCCTCCGGAACAGGGATGAATCCTGCCTTCAGATCCGAAGGTTTTTTATCAGCTTTTATAGCAACCCGCATAGCATCTATACCGCTTACCAGGTGATTCAAAACCACAATTCCTATAACAAGCACAGAATTCGAGAATGCTCTGTCACTCGACATTCTTATCTTTTCATACATAAGACGGTTTTTCTTGCTGTCCCACTTCCAGGAATATTCTTTATTCTCAGGATACAGAGCATCAACGTCTCTCTGTTTTAATTTCTCCTGATTATATGTTTCTATATCATCAAAATGTTCAATATTAACAAAATAATCATGATCTTTACCCTCAGGATTTATATGTGCATGCGTAATAGCAAAATTTTTATAGTCTTTTTCTCTCCAGCTACCATAAACTCTTAACCCGGCATAGGTTGTCCATAAAGCAATCTCAGTTCCCAGAAAAAATTTTGCCATTTTTTCTGACCCGGCATAGTACTCCCCTAATCCAGGAATTAAAAAAGATAACAGAAATGCTTTGCCTCTGGAAGGAGATTCAGCATTCATTTTCTGCTTATTTACATCAGCAGGCAAAAGAACAGACTTATTAAATTCTTTTCTTTGGGAAAGATCGTTTTCCCCCACTCCGTTACTGCCTAACCCTGAAGATGAAAATATCAATGATGTCACTAAAACCACTACCAGCCATAATTTTACTTTTAACATTTTCATGATATACTCTTTATCTTCTTCTTTTATGTTTAATCTTTACCATTAGATATGTTTTTGTCTTTTGTCTTCATGTCATAGGGTCGTAGAGTCGTAGAGTTGTAGAGTCTTAAATTCAGTTGGTCACTTTAAATTGACCGCAGACCACAGACCGCCGATCGCTTATAAATCAACCTTCAACAGTACTTCCCCGATACCCCGTTACTATAACATCAATGACAGATGACCAACAGACACAAACAACCACTCTCTAATGCCCAAACATTTCCATCACTAGGCGGCCTGCCGTCTGCGGTCATTCCGACCACTGATTTCTGGCTTCTGCCCGCTGATATTCTTAAGTTCTAAAGTTCTCAAACGCACCATTCCTCACCATCTGGCTGTCAGTGATACAAAGGGAACATCACATCCATGCACTTTTCTGTAACTCATCCGTATTCTGGATTCAATTTTTTTATTTACTCCCCGGATAGTCCAGGCTGCATCCAACGCGGAAAAAACATGGTTGGCAAGAGTCAGCATAGCGCAGGTGGATGCTTTTTCAAATTCATTATTACTGTTCAACCGCATAGTCATGTATGTATCTCTATTTTCTTGATTATCCCATCCTGCTTGAAACTGATCATATTTACCGATCATCTCATAGTACTGCTGAGTTTTGGTATCGGGGAGAGTATGTGTTGAAGGATCAGTATCTGAATTATATTCATTTGCCCATCTTAAACTATCCCAATGAGCATCAGCAAAAGCTTCATATTTCTCCTCAATATCAAATCCCTTTTCCCGAAAACCAGCGTATTTCCACCACAGGAACACCTCTAATCCTAAAAAAACAGCCCCTTTTATATAAGACCCGGCATACATCTCACCGGTTCCCGGAACAACTGCGGAAAGCAGTATGCCGATGGCCGGAATCTTTCTTTTGGGTAAAGAGGTGTTTTTATCTGAAAATATACTGTTGTTCTGTACACAGTCATTTTTATATAACATGAAATATCTCAGCTCTTTATCCGGATCCGGTATTACTGTGCTGTCACCGCATAATAATGGTTGCGGTATAATCACAACGCTGAATACCATTAATAAAAGCATAGTTAATATTTTAGTGGTACATTTATCCATATCAGTTCCTTTCTAATCAAGAAAATCAAACAAAATCCCAAAATAAAACCTCCATTCATCACCGTATTTATTCCCTCGTAATTGATAAGTATCAAAACCGTACACACTGTCAAAAGTCAAACATAAAGGAAAACTGTAAAAAGAAAACATCTTCAGGCGCAGCTGGATCCCGGCATCCTTTTTTATATTGGCTTCAGAAAATCCTTTACTGCTCCATATATTGCCGGCCTGTGCATACAAAGATATATATAAATCATGCAGATGAATAAATCCCAATCTGGTATTCATATTTGTATATACAGGAAAACGATAGGCTGCATCCAGCTGCAATAGTTTTCTTCCCTGCAAACTGTAAAAAGAGTACCCTTTTAAGCCTTCAAGACCGCCTCCGAAAAAATAATAAAAATCATCAACCGGCCTGTCTATATACCCTGCCTTGAGTCTGAGTGATAGAGAATGTTTGTTAAAAATTCCAGGCAGATATTCATACCAGTCCAGATTAAAAGAATAAAAGTTGTAGGTTTTATATGTTTCAATCAGGGTTCCATAATTTCTATGGACTTCAAATCCATCAATAAATTTATTATATGATCTTTTAGCTAAGAAGGTGATTTTTCGCCCCTTTGCAGGTGCAATGCCTGAATAAACACTGGGCTGTATTCCCTGATAATCCCATCTGATCTGTATTTCATTGCCAAGATGATAATTATAGGAAAAATCAATCTGCTGGTTCTGTTCTTCAAAAGACATACTTGCATCATACCGGGAAAATATATAGGCTGTACGCAGGATATGATCATCTCCCAGAGGCCAGTCTGCTCCCATATCTACTTCTATCAGATTAAAAGAATAATCTCTCTCTTCAATAGTGGAATGTCGACGCTGATTATAGGCTTCCAGAAACAAAGTGGGGTATAATTCCCGGTAATTAAATATACAAAACAAGTCTGTATCAAACTGAAAATTTACTGCTGCTCCGCCAAATATAAAAATTTTATCCAGAAAATCACTGCCGTTAAAATAAGTACCCAGTTTTAATTTACCGGGATAATCCGACATGATCCTGGGGAAAAAGGAAAGTTTAGAAAATATATGCTTATAAGGGCTGCTTTCATAGTCAGGGATCTCATTGTCATTATACCTGCTGATCTCAATTTGTCTGGAATCCCGCCACTCTCTGATCTCTGCATAAGGAGATTCATATTTTTTTACCTGCACCGCTGTTTTGCTGACCGAATCCAGATACGCAATGTTATAACCGTCTGCGGTAAACAGAGAAAAAACCAGCCTGTCATTGTTACCACTGGAGGGCATAAAAGCGCCCCCCGGAACACTGGTAAGCTGTTTAGTACTTCCGGTTTCTATAGTATAGCAGTAAACATTGAAAATACCGGAAATATCACTGGAATAATATAATTTCGTTCCATCAGAAGAAGGAAAAGCATCCCGGTTATCATGACCATCATTAATCAAATACTCAAATCCTGAACCGGATGAATCTATACAGGCAATAGTGCGCGAACTGCTCTCCTCAGAAAAGGTAAATACTATACGTCCGTCAGACATCCATTTGGGAATATAGATCTGCTCACCGTTATGATACTGAGTGATCTTTTTCAGCTTTTCTTTTTTCATATCATATATGCCAAGATTACAGGAGCCGTCTTCCTGTATCACACATACGATCTTACCATATTCAGAAGATACATCAGGCTGCTGAGTACGGGCACTGTGGGTTAATCGCTTTTCTCTTTTATTTTCCAGATCTAACCTGTAGAGATCATAGTAATGGGATCCCTGAGGGGTCAAATCGGTTTTTTTTGCATATACCAGACTTGTATCAGACGACCAGGCAACTGAACTCGTTACTCCTGACCGGAGCATTTTCTTTTTACCGGTAGTCAAATCCCACATCCATAAATTCAGCTGGGAAGAATAATCTCTCCCTCTGCTGGAAACATACACAACTTTTTTGCTGTCCGGCGATATCACCGGATAGTAATTGCCGCTGCCTTTATTCTCAAGAATGGTATAATTTTTACTGTTATTAAAACTATTTTGAGAATACCCGGCAAGCAGCCACTGCTTCCATTCATCATATAATTCTTTATTGTTTTTTCCCAGTACTTCTTTGATCGCCTGAGAAAAATTTATATGCAGTGGACGGCTTACAGAATGGATCAGCTGATTAAACTTCTCCTCCCCATAGGTATATGCCAGATAAAGAGTTAGACCATATCCCTGATTATATACTCTTTCATTTCCAAGTCCTTTTTTGCCAAACACTCCCATTTCTTTAATATCCAGAAGTCTGTTTTCCAGACAGGCAGTTCTCAGTACCATATCCCGGTGGGAATCCCAGGTATCATAGTTCAGTCCTGCTCTGTGAAACTGAGCTACTCCTTCCGCAAACCACATGGGAATAACTGTACCAGCCACTGGAAATGATACCAATCTGTTAGGATATCCGTGAATTACATCCGGTCTTTTTTCTTCTTCATAGCCCAGCCACTGAATATATACAGCAGGTATCTGTCTGGTTAATTTTCTGGCTGCACCCAGAGAGATCATATGGGAAAACTCATGGGTAATAACATTCCGCAGCCAGTTGTGACTGCCTCTGAGAAAGAATTCCAGGGAGGGAGCCCACAGTTCGATTTTATTGTTATAGTAATATGCAGCCCCATTGGAAGCATCATCATGATCCCGGATAATAAAATGAATTTTCCCGTCCGGTTCATAGGAATAGAGAGATGTTATAGGATCATAAATCTGTTCTGCAATTTTTGCAGTTAACCGCGCTGTCCTCTCCGTACCTTGATGATAGTGAACATAAAAATGATCAGTCTCAATGGTACGCCATTCCAACTCCGGATGATTAAAGGGCTGCATCTGCGCGAATACAGAAACTGAAATGAATACCAGCATGCATAAAATTGGAATTTTTAAATTTTCAGTTTTCATTTTGCATTTTTTTCTGACCACAGACCGCCGACCGCTTTTCAACTCGCTGTCTGCCGTCCGCGGTCTGCTGTCTATCTGACCTCTGGCCTCTACCCGATAACCTACTAACGTTCTAAAATTCTCAAGCTCTCACGTTCTTGCATCTTGCTTCTTGATTCTTTAATCTTATACTTTTTCCTTTTTCCTTGTCCCTTGTTTTATCCTTTATCCTTTATCTTTTATCTTTATTTAATCACTGCAATCTTACAAATAACCGCCTTCTTCTCCGAACCTGTATCAGCACTTACCCTGCAAAAATACACCCCGCTTTCAATATCAGATATATCCCAGGCAATTTCATTCTCAGTTTGTGCATTTCCTGGTCCGGAAAAGGATTCAACCAAGTCACCAGCAAGATCATATATTTCTATCTTGACTTCTGCACGTTTTTCCAGCCTGTATCTGATATAGGTAACATGTCCCTTTGCCGGATTAGGATAGTTATATACCAGACTGGCAGGCATAATATCAGAGGGTTCCTGTACATCTGCTGGTTTCTTTCTGCTCATCCCGGAATTGACAGCATCGTAAAGATAGCTTCCCCATTCAATTGAATCTGAAGAATAACTGGAGGAAAGATCCCATACATACAGCACACCTTTTTCACTAACTGCTGCAATTTCCAGATCTCCATCTCTGTCCAGATCCAATAAAGAAGGAGGAATGGGGAGAGAGCCACCAGTTGTCAAGGGGAATCCAGCCACCATCTTCCCGGAATAATCCCATACTTCAATATTTCCCTGTGAGGTAGAGACAATAATCTCAGCATGACCATCATCGTTTATATCTCCGATCAGACAGGAAGACAGTTCTGCTGTACGCGGATAGTAGGGAAAAGGTGTATAGTCAGCAAGACTGGCATTAAAATTTACTCCATAAATTTTATCCTGCGCAGTGATAACTATTTCACATATCCCGTCACCATCAATATCGCCTGCTGCAGGGATTGAAATATCAGTATGAGATATTTTCCCTTCCGTAGAAAAACATATTTCTTCAAATCTGTCATATATTAACACATTCCCGGATGTGGACGCCACTGCAGTTAAAGAATGATCCTGTTGTCCTAAATAGGCTGATACAGGATGATGAAGCTCTTCTGTTTCTGAAAACTGCTTTTGTCCCATCAGAGAACCGGAATTATCAATAAAGAAAAGAGTATTAGAATAAGTAACTGCAATACTGCCGTTATCAGAGATCTGGCAGATGCCGGTTATGGCTTCTTCTCCTGCCTTATATTCCCAGCAAAGATCACCTCTGCCTGAAAGACAGACCACTTTCCCCTCTTCTGTACCAAAGACCAGACACGTATCAGAAAATGATACAATGATATGAAGATAAGTGGAAACTGAAGACTGATCATCAGTCCAGGAAAATAGATTATCAGATACCAGATTACCTGCATTATCAAAACCAAATCTCCAGCAGGAGACGGTACCGCTTTGATCCGCTGTCAGAACTTCATCCTGGTTGTCTCCGTTAATATCAAATACAAGCGGGGGAACAGATAGTGATTCCGGATACCTCATTAATAACGGAATGTCGTAAAAAAATGTATCCCTGACTGCCGAAACCCGGTATCCAGTGGAATCTGAATAGAAAGGAGTACCGTTACTGTTCCAGGCATACACAGTATTTCCGGATGCAACAAGAAGTTCCGAATTACCGTCTGCATCCAGATCTCCTGTCAGCACCGGAGACACCCAGGTGGAACAGCTTTCAAAATATCGGGGAAATCCTGATTGCAGTAGCTCTGTGGTAACTGAAAAACTCATCACTGTATCTCTTTTTGAGAAATCAGTGATCACGATATGAGTATTGCCACCCTGGTTGGACCGGGAAGAGGGCAAACTGTAAGGAGTAAATATGACTTTATTGGTGTCATTGACCATTTTATTTATCTTATTATCCTGAAACCAGGCATCATACATAACTCCGTATTCAGCACCTGACCCACCGGCAGTAAGACTGTATATTTCACCAATATCCTGAGCTCCGTCCGCCTCTTCCAGATCAACTCCCCGGTGTTGCTTATCCGCATTGATTCTGTTTTCCTCTATAGTTCTGCGGATTACCTCCTCATCAATATGCCAGATCAATATACCTGAGCCGGGAAGACCATAATCATACTCCTCAACAGTTGTTATTACTCCCGGTTCCTCTATTTCTATAGTTCCGTCAGGTCTGAAAACAACCAGAGCACCAGTACTTGTCCTTCCGTAAGTAATACCGTCCCCGTTCGTATCATACTGCCGATTTTCTATTAAAAAATATTCATGATCATTAATGGGAACTTTAAAAATTTTATCTGACAAAGCTGCTTTGGAACAGCCTATTTTTACATTATCCAGTTGATGAACCACAATTGGCTGTTCCCAACCCATCAGAACCTTACTAAAAGCACAGGGTTCTGCCGGTATTAATCCGTAATAATTCCCTGACCCCTGATCCATCAATCCCCATTTTCCAATACCGCTGTATCCGTTCTCTGTATCCCAGAGTGCCGGCAATCCCAGTTGAAAACCAAACATAATACTCATAGTACCTAAAAGACCAATCTCATAAAAATACTGACCGTCACTCTGACTTTCTGTTTCCGGGAGGATAATTCCCTCCTGTATAAAAAAACTGCCATTTTCTACTTCAATACCCTGATAATCCTGATATCCGTCAGAAAGATATTTTTTTAAATCATCAAGATTTAAAAAAGCAGAGGGAATATCCCTGGGAGTCGGATCATAACTTAAAGCAATGTCTTTACCCACTCCGGCATGAAAAATAATATAGGAGTCGTAATCTGAAAAAACAACACCTGCAGAATCTGCAGATAATACAGCATCCCTGAAAAGTTCAACCAGTCCTTTATCTGCTCCACCTTCAGGCTCTTCTGTGGCATAATAAGCCATGGAATGACCTACTTTCAGTATTTCAGGATATACAGTGCTTTTTAAAATAAGTTTACCTGATGAAACAGAACCGTAATATGAAGCCAGAGCAGAAAGCTGATTTTCAAAATAATGCTGGTCATGTGGCGGAGGATCAATGAATACTGTATCTTCAGGAGCTGCAAGCATAAAAGTGCCGTTACCGGTAGTGAGGGAATCATCATCAGGAACAAATTCTATCATAAAAGCAAGTATGTTAAGTGTATCGGCTGAATTAAAATCACTGCTCTCTTCTGAGAAGTGAACCCTGCCGTTTTCCCAGAAGATTAAGGAAGATGTTATTAAATTCTTTCTGGATACAGAAGTTTTATAAAATTTATATTTTTCAGTATCCGGAAAAGCATAGATAAACCTTGAAAAAACTATAATTATAAAAAAAACACGGATACCGATTTTCATGATATTTATATTCCTGTAAAAAATATGTATTAGAAATTCAGATAAATATATGATAAACTGCCCGTTAAAAACATAAAATTATGCATACCTGATTTATAAGCATAATCAAAATTATTGCATTATTCCATGTATTTCGCGGGCAATTATAATTAGTACAATTACTAAAATCCGAGACTGAGAGAAAATCTCATAGTATCAGAAAGAGGATGTCCTTTCTCAGCAGCAACATAAGCAAAATCAAATCTATATTTATTATACTGCAAACCTGCACCAAAAGTCGGAAATTTGACTTTGCCCACTTCATCATAATAATATCCGGTTCTTAAAAAAATCATATTATTATACACATATTCAAGCCCTGCACAGGTAATTAACTCCTTCAGTTGCTGATCCATAGGTTTATCAGTCCAGCTGGTAAAGATTGCCTTGTAAAAAGCATCAGATTCATCGCCCTTTTTCACTACCATAAGTTTATTGGTGTCAAGAGTCATAGTCAGTTTGTTATATTGTTTGTCTAAAATGTTGTAGGCAATACCTAATTTCAAATTAGTTGGTAATGGATCTGCCTGAGCAGCATCAACATAAGCGATCTTGGGACCCATATTACATAGGTTTGCACCAAAAGATAACCCCTTAACAAATCCTAATTTCCAGAGTACTCCCACATCAAATGCAAATGCATTACCTGAACCGCTTCCCTTTTCCTGCCCAACATTAACCCAATCAGGTGCAAGCATACTTTGAATATAACGAACATTTACTCCCAGACCAACATTATCAGTTACTTTAGTTGCATATCCTAAAGTCACTGCAAAATCATAACTTTGGAACCTGCCCATCTCATCACCGCTTTCACCTGTCCATACCTGTTCTCCCATATTCAGATAAGTGATATTAGCAGCTATGGTCCCTCCTATACTTTCCACATAATGTCTGTAAGAAGCGAATTCATAAAACATATCATCTACCAGGCCAGGAAGCCATTTACAATGCATAAAAATAATTTCTTTTCCCTCCAGAAATGCAAGTCCTGCAGGATTCCAGTATATTGCAGTTGCGTCATTTGCAAGTGCTACAAATGACTCTCCCATACCCGAAGCCCGGGCTCCCGGTGAAATTAAAAGAAATAGTACTGCAGCTTCACTTACAGCAAATACATTAGAAACTGTAATCACACTGAATACGAAGATTAATAAAATGAGTGTTAATTTCTTCATTAATAATACCTCCACATAATAAAAAAACCGAATTCTTCAAAAAATATAACAAAAAATACTGTTATATTCCTTTAATAATCCGGTCTGATGTAATAATTCGTCTCAGGCCATGGATATAGCTTAACCATAAACAAAAAAATATTTTATCCATCAGACCTATAACGAATTCTTATAAGCATACCTCGTAATT
>CAZETW010000030.1:10121-29381 GCA_964515295.1 uncultured bacterium
TATTATGAGGAGGAGAAAATGAATCTGTCTGAAGAAGACCAGCAGCTTATTAACGTATTTAAAAAAGGTCATAAAAATAACAAAAAAAAATACCGGAAAAAACAGGGAAGACCAACTAAAAAAGAAAGACGCAAACTTGACAAATTGAAACAACAATTATTCGGGTTAGATGATCAATGATTGTTTTTATGGAAAACGCTGCTAAATGAATACCAATACGTTAACTTCTGTATTAAATATACTGCAGAAAGAATATAAAAATTGGAAAACTCCGATAGTCACTGATATTGCTGAAAGAACAAAGCAACCTTTTAAAGTGCTTATTTCCACTATGCTCAGCCTAAGAACTAAAGACGAAGTAACCACAAAAGCTGCCTTGCGTCTTTTCCAGCATGCGGATACACCTGAAACAATAAAAAATCTTTCTGTTACCAAAATTAAACAACTCATTTATCCGGTAGGATTTTATAAGACAAAGGCGGAAAATATCTATACTGTATGTTCTATTCTCTTTAATAGCTACAACAGCAAAGTTCCGGATGATATGGATCTGCTCCTTTCACTTCCCGGAGTGGGAAGAAAAACTGCAAATCTGGTTTTATCCAGAGGATTTAACAAAAAAGCAATCTGTGTTGATACTCATGTACACAGAATAACAAACAGGTTGGGATATATAGATACCAGAACTCCGGAACAGACTGAAATAAAACTCCGTGAAAAACTTCCGCATCAATGGTGGATTCCCATTAATGATATCCTGGTGGCTTTTGGTCAGAATCTATGTAAACCTGTCAGTCCAATGTGCAGTACATGTCCTGTAAGCACAAAATGCGAAAAAGTGAGTGTAAAAAAAAGCCGTTGATTTCATAATATTATATTGTAAAAACTATAAAAGAATACTTGAATGATTAACTATTTTATAGTATCTTTACAGGACAAACGATTGATTAGAATTGAGAATTTTTCCTAAATGTAGCCCTATTTGATAATCTTTAATGGAGGTAAAATGAATATTTCAGTAATTGGAACAGGATATGTAGGATTAGTAGCAGGAACTTGTTTTGCTGAATCCGGAAATAATGTGATTTGTATGGATAATGATAAAAACAAAATTAAAAATTTAAAAAAGGGCATTATTCCTATCTATGAACCAGGTCTGGAACCACTTATTGAAAGAAATTTAAAAAACAACAATCTAACTTTTTCAACCAATATCGAGGAAGCTGTACAAAAATCTGACATAATATTTATTGCTGTTGGAACTCCTCCTGATGAAGATGGTTCCGCTGATCTGAGCCATGTTATTGCTGTAGCCACTTCAATCGGTCAGTACATGAAAAAACCAAAAATAGTAGTGGATAAAAGTACAGTTCCTGTAGGAACTGCTGCTTTAGTTAAAAAGACAATACAAGAACAAACAGATGTTGAAGTTCATATTGTCTCAAATCCTGAGTTTTTAAAAGAAGGTGCAGCAGTAGATGATTTCATGTACCCTGACAGAGTTGTTATTGGGACCTGTGATGCTGAAGTTGGTAAAATCATGAAAAAATTATATGAACCATTTGTCAGAACTGGTAATCCAATCCATATTATGGATGAGGTAAGTGCTGAAATGACAAAATATGCAGCTAATTCTCTGCTTGCCACCAAAATTTCCTTTATTAATGAGATGTCCAGACTCTGTGAATTGGTAGGAGCTGATATAGAGAATATCAGATTGGGTATTGGATCAGATAAAAGAATTGGTTATTCATTCATTTTCCCCGGAGTAGGATATGGCGGATCGTGTTTTCCTAAGGATGTAAAAGCAGTTATAAAAACCGCACAGGATTATAATTTTGATATGCGTATCCTACAGTCAGTAGAACAGGTTAATGAAGAACAAAAAAAGATATTAATTCCAAAAATTAAAGATCATTTTAAGGATCTTAAAGGGAAAACAGTTGCAATCTGGGGATTGAGTTTTAAACCGAAAACAGATGATATGCGCGAAGCACCATCTCGGGTAATCATACAAGAACTTGATAAACTCGGCGCAAAGATACAAGCTCATGATCCGGTTGCTATGGAAGAGGCCAAACGGTTACAATTAGATAAGATCATCAAACTGTATGACGATAATTATCAAGCAGTAAATGGTGCGGATTGTCTGTTAATTGTAACTGAATGGCTAGAATATCGCAAACCGGATTTTGATCGAATAAAAAAATTACTTAACAATCCGGTAATTTTTGACGGTAGAAATATTTATGATCCTGACACCATGAAAGAACTTGGATTTGAATATTATTGTATAGGAAGACAAAAAAATAAATTGTAACATTTTAATGTTTGAATTAGTTGGAGGCTTAACATGTGTATAATTACTACACTGCACGCTCGTGAAATACTTGATTCAAGGGGTAATCCTACAGTTGAAGTTGAGGTTCTTCTTGAAAACGGAATACAAGAGCGGGCTTCTGTTCCTTCCGGCGCATCAACAGGAGAACATGAAGCAGTAGAACTAAGAGATAATGAGAAAAATAGATTTCTTGGTAAAGGTGTAACACGAGCTGTAAAAAACGTCAATGAAATTATTGCTGAGAAACTTAAGGGGAGATCCCCAACAATACAGTCCGAAATTGACAATATGTTGATCGACCTTGATGGTACTCCCAATAAAAAGAGACTGGGAGCTAATGCTATCTTAGGAGTTTCACTTGCAGTTGCTAAAGCAGGGGCTAAATGTGCCGGGCTCCCCCTCTATAAATATATAGGCGGGGTAAATGCTAAGGTGCTGCCTGTTCCCTGCATGAACGTTTTAAACGGTGGAGAACATGCGGCAAATAATGTAGATTTACAGGAGTTCATGATAGCCCCTGCAGGTGCAGATACCTTTTCTCAGGCTTATCGTATGTGTTCTGAAGTTTATCATACAATTAAAAAAGTACTTACATCAAAAGGATATGGAACCGGTATAGGAGATGAAGGAGGATTTGCTCCGGATCTCACCTCAAATCAGGAAGCACTCGATGTATTAATGGAAGGAATTCAGAAAGCCGGATACAAACCAGCAGAGGATTTTTATATCTGTCTCGATCCTGCTGCAAGTTCCTTTTATGACAAAACGAAAAAACGCTATATTCTTGCTTCAGAGAAAAAAGAGCTTACTGCTGATCAGATGGTGGATTATTACCTCGATTTAGTTAATAAATATCCAATATTTTCTATTGAAGACGGCTTGGATGAAAATGACTGGAATGGCTGGAAAATTATGACTGACAAACTGGGTGAGAAGATACAACTGGTTGGAGATGACCTCTTTGTGACTAATCCAGCCCGACTAAAGATGGGGCTTGAAAAGAAAGTGGCAAACAGTATACTTATAAAGCTCAATCAGATCGGAACCCTTACTGAAACTCTTGACACCATTGAATTGGCGAATAAGAATGGGTATACCTGGATGGTTTCACATCGATCCGGCGAAACTGAAGATACAACCATTGCTGATCTGGTAGTTGCTTCAGGGGGCGGTCAGATAAAAACTGGAGCTCCCTGCCGGAGTGAAAGAGTGGCAAAATACAATCAACTTTTACGTATAGAACAAGAAATAGGGGAGAGTGCTGTTTACTATGGAACCAATATCTTGAAATAAATGGCCCATGTTTTCATCATTGAGTCAATTTCACAATACCTACGAAATATACGGAATGCACGAAAAATTAATTCATACTCTTTCTAAAAAGATCCTGTATTTTTCGTATATTCCGAAAAAATAATTTTTTAATAGTGGTCTTCTTAATTTAAAGAAATTAAAACAATTGGCGAAAAAGAAAAAAAAACATAAACGATTTGCATGGCTGATTTATTTAATAGTTTTCTTAATTATATTGATAATTCTTTCCTTAGGTGACCGCGGTTTCATCAGACAAATCCGGGCATATAGACAACAATCAAAACTGAAAAAAGAAATTCAAAATCTTAAAGCTCAGGAAAAAATTTTAGATGAAAAAATTAAGGAACTTGATAATCCGGAGACTATAGAAAAAGTAGCCAGAGAAGAATATGGTATGGCAAAAGAGGGTGAAGAAGTATATAAAGTTGTTCCTAAAGAAAAATAAAATTTCAGAAGTAATTCAGCTGTCTAACTATTTAAAATATAACTTTTAGAGTTAATATATTAATAAATCTTTCAAATTAACTCGTATATGTCATGTGAAATAATGTAGAAAGGAATTAATTTTATATAAGATCAAAATGTGGTCAAAAATACGAAAAACATTTTTTGCAGGAATTTTGGTTTTAGCACCAATTACACTGTCTATCTATATTTTATATTTTCTATTTAATTTTCTGGATAGTATCCTCAATGAAACAGTTACAAATTTCATTATAAAAAGATTTGGTGAAGAAAGCATAATTACTGCAATCCCGGGTCTGGGAATAATTTTTTTAATAGCGTTAATTTTTATAACTGGAGCAATTGCAAGAAACTATTTCGGACGTAAAATAATTGCTCTCGGAGATTATATAGTAACCCATATACCTCTTTTAAATCGTATATATATTGCCATCAAGGAAATAAGCGAAGCTGTCTTTTCTGAAAAGAGAGAATTATTTAAAAAAGCTGTTCTTATTGAATATCCGCGTCAGGGATGCTATTCAATTGCCTTTTTCACCCAGGATACAAAAGGAAAAATTCAGGAAAATATCTCTGAAGATGTGGTAAGTGTAATAATTCCCACCACACCTAATCCAACTTCCGGATATCTTCTTTTTGTACCGAAAAAAGATGTTCAGGAGCTCGATATGTCTGTAGAAGAAGCCTTAAAACTGGTGATTTCAGGAGGATCTATACATTTAAAAGAAAAAATAAATCTAAAAAAATTATCTCCATCCAGAAAAAAGAAAAAACATTAAATAATGTGCTCCTTCAATGAAAAAAGAAAAAAAGCATTTTAAATATTTTATCCCCAGCAAAAGAACGCAATTACCCAAGGTTGAAAAAATCACAAACTCTATTGCCAAAAAAATGAACCTTAATGAAGAACAGACTGATAATTTATCCATAGCTGTTACCGAAGCCGTTGGCAATGCTATTGTTCACGGAAACAAAGAAAACCCCCGTAAAAAAGTAACCCTTGAATTTCATGTAAAGAAAAATGAGATCTATATTTCGGTAAAAGATGAGGGTGAAGGGTTTGAACCTAAAAAACTTTCTAACCCGTTAGATCCAGAAAATATAATGAAAGAAAGCGGCAGGGGGATCTATATTCTTAAATCTCTTATGGATGAAGTTCATTTTACCGAAGGGGGAACCAAAATTAATTTTACTATGAAACTTTCTCGTTAATATAAAATTTACCTGAAAATATATTTCTGCTATGAAGAAAAAAAACTTGATCGGTTTATCTCGAACTGAGTTTTCAGAATTTATAGATACAATCGGTGAAAAAAAATTTCGTAATTCACAGATATGGTCTTGGATCTATCAAAAAAAAGCAAAAAATTTCAATGAAATGACCAATATATCCAGAGATCTCCGTACAAAGTTAAAAAAGATAGCCTATCTCGGATCATTAAAACTTATTAATAAAAAAGTTTCATCAAAATCAGGAACAATAAAATACCTTTGGGAATTGGAAGACGGAAACAGAATCGAATCCGTGTTTATTCCTGAGGATAAAAGAAAAACTGTATGTCTTTCTTCTCAGGTTGGCTGTCCCCTGGGATGCAGATTCTGTGCAACTGCTCAATTAGGGTTTATCCGTAATCTTGATTCCTTTGAAATCGTTTCACAGGTCCTGGATATAATTCATGATTTTAACACCAATCCTACAAATCTTGTAGTCATGGGTATGGGAGAACCATTCTTAAACTATGATAATGTGATGAAAGCACTGGATATTTTACATGATCAGGAAGGGCTTGCCCTGAGTCACAGAAGGATTACCATATCAACAGCAGGACTGGTACCACAAATAAATCGATATACAAAAGATAAAGAACCTTATAAATTAGCGATTTCTCTTAATGCAGCTGATGATGACCTTCGATCTGAAATTATGCCTATAAACCGCAAATATCCTTTATCCCAGCTCATGAAAGCAGCAAAATATTACACTGAAACATCAGGGAAACGAATAACCTTTGAATATGTTCTACTGAACGATATCAATGACAGCCCGGAAAGTGCAAAACAAATAATCAAATTATTACATGGAATTAAATGTAAACTCAATCTTATTGTTTACAATAATACCAGCGGTGACTTTTCTCCTCCTTCTGAGAAAAAAGTGCAGGAATTCATGAAAATCGTGAGGAGACTTCCCGGTCCTGTTATGGTACGTAACAGCAAAGGAGATGATATCCAGGGAGCCTGCGGACAGCTTGCCGGAGAATGAGTACATATTAATATCTGTTGCGCAGGAATACGAACCTAAAATCGACCGCAGACCGCAGACGGCAGACCGCGAAATGCCTAACGTTTCCAAAGCCCTAAACACATTTCTCTCCCTTGAGAGCCTGTCCTGAGCTTGTCGAAGGAGAGAGATGAAAGAGAGGGTGTTTTAATAGTGCAATGAATAATGGAAAATGGAAAAAAGGAGAATGGAGAAGCCAGAAATTTAGAACTTGAGAGCTTGAGAACTTGAGAATATAAGAGAGTTATGTGCTAAAGTCAGTAGCCAGAGACCAGAAGCCAGTTTACGGATTGATCATTTCTTCAATATATAATAAATTTAAAGTAACTAATAGAAAAAAATGTGTTACCGATGTATCCGAACAGTATTAAATCATATTCTCTTTATCGACATATACAAAGGAGGAGCGGCGGAGGGGTATCCCCCTGACAAGGGGGACTTTGGGTTGATCATTCATCCCATCACCCTGAGACAGGGTCAGCATGTATGGATAGGACAGATAGGTAATAAATGTTCGGACACATCGGTAACAGGTTTTCAACCTCGTTCCCAAACTCCTGAGACTGTGTGAAAACGTCTTGAACATGGCACATAAAATCAGTAAATTATAAATAATAATTTAGGAGATTTTATGCGTTATATCAACGGTACTGATCGAAGTCAGACGACTCTTTTCCCTGAAGTATTAGACGATTATATCCAAGATGAAAATCCAGTACGGTTTATTGATGCCTATATCGATACTCTTGATCTTGCTGAACTTGATTTTACTTATTCAGAAACAAAAGATACAGGCCGTAAACCTTACAACCCGGCTGATATGTTAAAATTATACATTTATGGATACCTGAATAAAATTCGCTCAAGCCGTCAATTGGAGCGAGCTACCCATCGTAATATTGAACTCATGTGGTTGATGCGAAAACTGCAGCCGGATTTTAAGACCATTGCCGATTTCCGAAAGGATAACACCCAATCAATCAGAGCTGTCTGTCGTGAGTTTATCTTGCTCTGTAGAAAATTAAAGTTATTTGGATGTGAGCTTATTGCTATTGACGGTAGTAAATTCAAAGCATCCAATAGTAATCGTAAGAACTTTACCAAGAACAAATTAACCAAACTCATAAAGAAAATAGAAGATGAGATTGACTCTTATCTTGACGATTTAGATACCGGTGATCAGAGGGAGAAGGATGTAAAAAATCATTCTTCTGAAGAACTGAAAGAGAAAATAGAAAGGCTCCGAAAACGGAAAGATAAGTATCAGCAACTTAAGTCTCACATCGATCAATCAGAAGACAATCAAATATCCTTAACTGATCCGGATAGTCGGATGATGCATAGTCATCAAGGTAAAGATGTGAGCTACAATGTGCAGATCGTAACCGACAGTAAGCATAAACTTATTGTCACCCATGCGGTTACCAATGAATGTAATGACCTGAAACAGCTGTATGTCATGTCATCTCAGGCAAAAGACGTTCTTGAAAAAGAAGAACTGAATGTTGTTGCCGATGCAGGATACTATGAAAGAGAGAATATAAAAAAGTGTCACGATGATCATATCACTACTTATGTTCCATCTCCGACTCGGTCACATAATAAAAGTCTTGGTCTTTATACCAATGATGATTTTCTCTACGATACAGAACAGGATACTTATCAATGTCCGGCTGGTCAGATCTTAACATTCCGTGGTTACAGGAAAAGAAAAAAGTCTGGAATCAGAGATGATACATATTCGAAAAGCTTTGGCTGAACATCCATTCGGCACCATAAAACATGGGATGGGATTTCGTCAATTTCTGACTCGTGGTATGAATAATGTCTCGGCAGAAACCAGCCTTTCAGTATTAGCATACAACTTAAAAAGAGTGTTAAATATAGTAAATTTCAAAGAACTTATGCTGGCAATTCAATAGAATTGCTGGCTTATTTTTGTTTTTAGTGTAAAATTGAATAATAATAACAATAATTGTACTTTTTTATGTTTTTGAGCTAAATTATTAATTTTTTAGTTCAATATCTGATCATTTTCACACAAACTCTCCAGTTTGGGAACCAGGAGAAAATTCACAAGTCCGGTTCTGTGAGGGGTACGAGTGTTCTTATGTAAAATATTAGAACACTGAGTCTAATAGAGTTAACATAAGGAGACGATGTGTCTACTCGACAAAAAAGAAAGAAGAAAAATTAACTACTACTAATATTTTCGGTTACATTTTATTATGAGGCAACACGATAGGTAAAGTTTTTTTTGACCTTATTGTCCCGGGCTTGAGTATAATGTTGCCCGGCACATGGTAAGTTTTTTACCGCAGGGGCCGGAGCCCCTGCGGAGCAGGGAATCAATATAAATATCTGCCAATATCTAAGGCTCCATGAAATACACCTAATATATCTATTTTATTTTTTTGTTTTATTAAGTAAGCAATACGATAATGACCAAACAATAATATCCTTATCTCTCTATTGGTGATTTGATCATATTTGTAGCCAATTTCAGGAAATTCTACTAAGATTTGTGCCTTTTTATAAATTGCTTCAATCGTATGATTTGCCGCTACAGGATTATCTTCAGCAACATAATCATAAATATCTTTTAACCATCTTTCTGCTTCGGCCGTCCAATTTATTTCTGCCAAGTCTTTATTCTCCGCTTCATCTCCTCATTACTAATTATTCTATCTTTGTCTGAATCTTTCAGGCCTCTCTCTATCATTTTCGCAAAGGCTAATTCTTTTAATATCTCTTCGTAGCTACTATCTTCAGGTTGATCTTTTATAATTTTTATCATTTGATTTTTTACAGATTCCATAATACTCTCTCACTAATTTAATCTATTTTACAAGCTAATTTCTTTTAAGATGTTAATTTTTGACTCAATAAACAAGCTTTTTTTATAATTTTCAGAGGCTCAGCCTCTAGGTAAAATACACTAAAAAAGTTATTTACTCCAGACTTGGTATAATTTCTCTTAACC
The DNA here is from genome assembly GCA_964515295.1 of uncultured bacterium. Taxonomy (GTDB): domain Bacteria; phylum Zhuqueibacterota; class QNDG01; order QNDG01; family CAYUAG01; genus CAYUAG01. The sequence continues at coordinate 19,506 of CAZETW010000030.1, forward strand.
AGCAAAACCTTAAACATCCTGACCTTTAGAAAAGCATTGTTTACACATTTTCCACCCATGAGTTTCCTTTCCACAGCAAGATTACTCTAAAATAAGAATTAAACATTAAAACCTAATAATTTAATTCAAGAATGTCAAGTAAAATAGAGTGAATTTGGTATAGGTAGAGGTTTTTTTATTACCTTATTGTTATGGGGTTGAATATAAAGTGCTTGGTAAGTTCTTTGCTGCAGGGCAGAAGAATTTCTCCTCACTCTGGAGTTGACTAAAACTAAAAATGGGTAGAAAATAACCACAGAGTTCTTAGAGTAAGAAATGAGAACACAGAGTGTAAGATATTATTTAATACTTTGTGAACTCTGTGTATTTCTCTGTGAGCTCTGTGTTTTCATCATTTTTGGACTTTTTAGCCAGCCCCACGACGACATAAACACAGTGACAAAAAGTACAAAAAACAACCAAAATCAACTTGCAATCATTATATAATATTATTATTTTAAACATAGTCTATCTATACAAAATTTTGAGGTTCACGATGAATATTGCACTAATTGGCTACGGGAATATGGGGAGGGAAGTGGAGAAAGCTGCCCTGAAAAAGGATCATACTATTATTAACAGGATCGATCCCCGGGTACGGGATGCAGACACAACCGAGATAACTGCACATTCCCTGTCCGGAGTTGAAGTATGCATTGAATTTACCCATCCTGACAGTGTCATCGAAAATATACAAAAAGTAGTGAATATCGGAATTCCCCTTGTGGTGGGGACAACTAAGTGGTTCGACCATCTGAATGAAATAGAACAATTGGTGAAAGAAAAAAACGGATCATTAATATATGCTCCTAATTTTTCTCTGGGAATGAATCTATTCTTTAAGATCTGTGAAACTGCTGCAAATATAATGAATAATTTCAATGATTACGACCCCGGAGGCTTTGAATTTCATCATAACAGAAAAGCGGATGCCCCTTCCGGGACAGCTAAAAAATTAGCCCAGTTACTTATAGATACTATTGATCGGAAGAAAACTCCGGTTTTTAATTTGGGAGATCAAAAAATTAAACCGGAAGAATTGCATTTTGCTTCTTTGCGTACAGGATCAATACCCGGCACTCACCAGATTATATTTGACTCCGAACCGGATACTATTACTCTAATCCATACTGCCCGCAGCAGACAGGGTTTTGCAGCTGGTGCCTTAACTGCTGCTGAATGGATAGTGAATAAGAAAGGAATATTTTCATTCGACGAAATGATGAATGAATTAATTAAATAAGGAAAGGAATCAGCCATGAAAATAAAAGGAACATTTACAGCTCTGATAACCCCGTTTAAAAATAATGAAGTTGACTATGAAGGTTTCGAAGAAAATGTCAAATTTCAGATAGAAAACGGTATTAATGGTCTGCTTCCATTGGGAACTACCGGCGAAACTCCTACCTTAAACGAAAATGAACAGAAAAAACTCATCCAAATAGCTGTAAAAACAGCTGGTAATAAAATCCCTGTTATGGTAGGAACAGGAAGTAATTCCACTGAACATACCATTGAGAACACAAAACGGGCAAAACAGGAGGGTGCTGATATAGCGCTCATTGTAACTCCCTATTATAATAAACCTACGCAGGAAGGAGTTTATCTGCACTTTAAGCAAGTAGTGAAATCAGTGGATATTCCGGTTATTGTCTATAACATCAAAGGCCGTACCGGAACTAATATTGAAACTCCAACCCTAAAAAGAATTGCTGATCTTCCCAATATTATCGGGGTAAAGGAGGCATCAGGTGATATTATGCAGATGGGCGATGTAATTAACCAGATCAAAAGTAAACACCCGGATTTCTCAGTAATGAGTGGCGACGATAAAATTACTTTACCCTTACTTTCATTAGGAGGAGATGGGGTTATCTCAGTGATAAGCAACCTTATTCCTGCTCAAATGGGTAAAATGGTAGAAGCAGGATTAAAGGGAAATTTTGAAAAAGCAAGAAAAATTCATTATGAACTGCTTCCTTTAATAAAAGCTGCTTTTATAGAAACCAATCCTGTACCCATAAAAGCCGCAATGGAAATGTGCGGTAAAACAGCTGGAGGAGTACGGTTACCTTTATGTCAGTTAAAACCGCAAAGCAAAGAATACCTGAAAAAAATATTAACCGATATGGGGTTGCTTTCATGACCATGAAATTAAAAGAGCAAATTGAGATCTTTTATAATAAGGATAATAATAAAATAAAAAAATCCGGAGAATGGAAAAAAGTTTTTCAGGAATTTATGCAGGGTTTGAATAATGGTGAAATTCGCTCTGCTGAACCGGGAAAAGATACATGGAAAGTAAATGAATGGGTTAAGAAAGGAATTATTCTCGGTTTTCGCACTGGTGAATTGACTGATATGTCTTTAGAAAAATTTCCCTTTTTTGATAAATCCACCTATCCGTTAAAAAAGGTGGATAAAAAGGATAATATACGCATAGTTCCGGGAGGAACAAGTATTCGACAGGGCTGTTATATTTCTCAAGGTGTCGTCATGATGCCTCCCTGTTATGTGAATGTAGGAGCATATGTAGATAAAGCAACCATGCTTGATTCACATTCCCTGGTAGGAAGCTGTGCTCAGGTAGGTAAAAACTGTCACATAAGTGCTGCTGCTCAGATTGGAGGTGTGCTGGAACCAATCAATGCCAGACCGGTAATCATTGAAGATAATGTGCTTATCGGAGGAAACTGCGGCATTTACGAAGGAGTTCTGATCAAAAAAAATGCTATTCTCGCTTCCGGGGTCATCATTACTTCCTCCACTCCGGTATATGATCTGGTAAAAGAAAAAATTTATAAAACAACTTCTTCCAGTCCACTGACTATTCCTGAAAACAGTGTTGTTGTACCAGGTTCAAGACCTGCTTCCGGACAATTTGCTCAGAAGCAGGGAATAAGTCTGTACACACCTGTTATAGTAAAATACAGAGATGCCAGCAGCAATGCAAAAACTGCATTGGAGGAGGCATTGCGTAATACATGAAATTCACCAGGTCAAAGAATGTTCAGCTCTCAAAAATAAGAGACATATACAATCAGGCTACTCCCCGATGTATCGATTTAGGGATTGGGATACCTTACTGTTCAACTCCTTCCTCTGTAAAAGATAAAACTTCTTCTGCTGTAACACAGAATTATACTACCTATACAGACACCAGAGGCATCACTGAACTGAGGGAAGCAGTGGCTAAGAGATACAATCAGGATCATAACGTAAATATTACTGCGGACAATGTCTTAATTACCTGCGGAGCAGCAGAGGCTGCATTCATATCCATGTTTTCTTTTCTTAGGGAAAAAAATGAGGTGCTGATACCTGACCCGGGTTATCCTGCTTATCCATCGATAGCAAAACTATTGGAAGCCAGCCCTGTTACCTATACCTTAACAATTGGGAATCAATTCGGAATCCAGGCAGAAGAGATCTTTTCAAAAATAAATTCACATACAAAAATTATTATGTTAAATTCTCCTTCAAATCCTACCGGGGGAATAAATGATAAAAACGAACTGAAAAAAATTGCTGAATACATTAAAGATAATGAAGATATCTGTATTATCTCGGATCAGATTTACAGCAGACTGAATTATTCACATGCACCTGTTGCTTCTCTCTCTGATTATCTTGATCTGGATAAAATCATCCTGATTTCAGGAGTCTCCAAAGAATTTTCCATGACCGGATTCAGAATCGGATGGGCTGTATCCTCAGAACAAAATATTTCTGAGCTTACCAAAATACATCTTTATCAGGTATCATGTGCTCCTTCTCTGAGTCAGTGGGCTGCAGTGGAGGCCTTGTATTCCGGATCTGAAGAAGTAAAACAGTATATGCTGCAAAACAGAAATTTAATGCTGCACGAACTAAAAAAAATTACCAACCTGAACTATATAATTCCTCAGGCAGGACTCTATTTTTTTGTGGATGTATCACATTATGGATCAGGTGATGAAATTTGCAATAAACTGCTGAAAGAAGCTGAAGTTCTCACTATACCTGGGTCCGGATTTGGAAAAGCCGGGACAAATTATATCCGCCTTTCATTTGGAACCAGACCGGATGATATAAAAGAGGGAATGGAAAGATTGCAGAAATTTTTCAACTCAAAAAGTAAAGATAGTTCACCAGCATAATTCATACAATTTGGAAGTGGCTACAGCAAGAATAAAGACCAAAGAACAAAGACTAAAGACCAAAGCATGTCCTGAGCAATAGCGAAGGGATAAAAGAGAAAAGAGAAATTAAAATTATATTATGAAAAATACAAAAATTAAAATCTGGCTCAAGCAAATCAGGGCTCCGTTTCTGATTCTATCAATCGTCTTGGTATTAATAGGAGTAGGCTTTGCATACCAGGAAGGATATTCAAACCTACTTCATACTGTTTTCCTGCTGACAGGAGTGATATCAGCACATATTTCTGTGAATCTGTTTAATGAATATTCAGATTTTAAAACCGGAATCGACTCCCATACAACTCCTACTCCCTTCAGCGGAGGAAGCGGGATGCTGCAGAAATCAGCAACAACTCCCAAACAGGTAAAAACTGTTGCGTATATAACCCTGATAATAGGCGGTGTCATAGGATTATATTTTTCTCTGATCAGTGGATGGCTTATTATAATCCTTATGCTCAGCGGTGCTTTAGCTATCCGCTTTTACACTTCTCATCTTTGTCATTTTCTTTTAGGTGAATTTTCTGCAGGTCTGACCCTGGGGACATTTGTAGTACTGGGTAGTTTTTATGCCTTATCCGGGCACGTAAATGCTGTAGTTATATGGATATCCATCCCTGCAGGAATTCTTACCTTTTTATTATTGTTTTTAAATGAATTCCCGGATAAAGAAGCTGACATGTTAGGTGGCAGACACCATCTAATTATTCACTTTGGAACTAAAATAGCATCAATAATCTATATTGTAGCATTAATTATAACCTTTATTATGATTTTTCTTACCCCTATTCTTTTTGATCTTTCCTGGTACTTCCTGATTTCGCTGCTCACTATTCCTTTAGCTTTAAAAGCTGCAGTACATACAAAAAAATATCATAATAATAAAATAAAAATTCTGCAGTCACAGGGTTATAATGTAGGAGTTATTATCATTACTGATTTATTAATGGCTGTAGGTGGATTTATTTCTTAACTATACACTTTATTGTATTGGATACCGTAGATATATATAGAGGGTGATTAAGAATGTAAGAGTGGTAGCAAATCATGAAGAAAAACAAAAAAATCATAAAAAATTTAGTTCAGCAAGTGTTAGGGTGTAAATGTCCGGAAAAAGTTTTTGATGACATGCAGTGGGAAGAAAAGGGGGAAATTCTTGAAATTAATATATCAAATAAACTGCTGGTTAACATATTTCTGAATCCTTTAGACAAATTGAATAAAAAACATATAATTGATGTACTCAAAGTAGGTCAGAAAAAAAGAGACTATAAAAATTTTAACAGATTTCGACTGGTAATACCAGCAGAGGAAGTAAAAGAAAATCAAAAAAAATATACCAGTATATTACATAGGCTCTTTCCAGATGATGATAAAATTCATCTGCATATTTTAAAGATAAAACAATTAAAAAGAATTTTCAATATAATTAACTAATTCATATAATTTTGATATATCTATGCATATCTGCTCATTTTTTAAAAATAAAGAAATCCAATCAGGCATAAAAAAAGAAAATATCATTATCCCATTCAAAGCTTTCAATAAAAAAATAAAAATACCCTGTTCATTAGCAAAGATGTTACAGGAAAATAAATGTGATGTGCTGAAAAGTATGTCTAATATTTCTCTGGACGATGTATCCTCGATTCCGTTATCTGAAGTTACATACTGTGCCCCTTATTATAATCCACAAAAGATCATTGGTGTAGGATTAAATTTTTCTGATCATGCCAGGGATCTGGAGGCAAAGCAGCCACAGCAGGAACCAGCGAGTTTTATGAAACCTGCTACTGCTATTATTGGTCCGGAAGATTCCGTGAAATTACCGGCTCAGTCATCATATGTTACTGGTGAAGCTGAGCTCGGTGTTATCATTGGAAAAGAATGCAGAAATATTGCAGTTGAAGATGCACCGGATGTTATCCTGGGTTATACAACAATTATCGATATGACTGCTGTTGATATTCTCAAGCGAAATCCCCGTTTCCTGACCAGAGCAAAAAGCTTTGATACTTTTTTCAGTTTCGGCCCCTGGATTATCACTCCTGATGAAATAAAAAATATTAAACAGATAAAGATTGAAACACTGCGAAATAATAAACAGTATTGTTTTAATTTTGTTAAAAATATGAACTTTTCTCCTTACCAATTGGTATCCTTCTTCTCTCAAGATATGACCCTGAAACCAGGAGATATTATCTCCTGCGGCACTCCTGGAGCTGTAAAACTGCATCCTGACGATACAATTGGTTGTTTTATTAAAGGAATTGGGAAACTTGAAAATAAGGTGAGTAAGTATTGAAAATTCTTACTCCTGTTTTTTACTCTCTTTTTCCATTCTATCTAATTGGGGCTTTAAAAACTTTTCATAACATTCCGGACAAACACCGTGACTGAATTCTAATTCAGAATGTTCAGAAATATAATGTTCAACCTGCTGCCAGTAGTTTTTATCATCTCTTACTTTTTTGCAATATGAACAAATTGGTAAAAGTCCCTGTAAAACTTCTACTTTATTCAATGCCTCTTGCAGTTTTCTGACATTATCATTAAGCTCTCCTTCTAGATTAATAACTCTTAAACCAACATCAATCCGAGCACGAAGTTCCTTTGGATTAAAAGGTTTTGTCATGTAATCATCTGCACCAGCATCCAATCCATCTACAATATTTTCAAGCTCCGACAATGAAGTTAATATAATTATATATGTATAATGTTCACATTTTTTACTTCTGATTTTTTTGCATATTTCAATTCCATCCATCTCCGGCATCATCCAGTCAATTATAGCAATATGCGGAGGATTTAATTTTATTTCTTCCCATGCTTTTTTGCCATCTTGCAAGGAGGTAACTTTATAACCCCATTTTTGAATCGAAAGCCTAAGTAACTTTCTCGAAATAAAATCATCTTCAGCAATCAATATCTTAATTTCATCTTTTTTGTAATAACTCATAAAACCTTCTCTATGCTTTTAATTAATGTTTTATGACTCACAGTTTTCACCAAAAACTCATCTGCGCCACAATTCTGAGCTATTTCTTTATCTTTATCCAAATCACGGGAAGTAAGTACAATAAAAGGTACACTCTTATAAATCTTATCATATTTCAAGAATCTACATATCTGGTGACCATCCATTTTAGGAAGCATCAAATCACAGATAATTAAATCAGGATTCTCGGATTTTGCCAGATTAAATCCTGTAAGCCCATCTTCTGCGGCGATGACATTATAACCAGTGGCATCAAGTTTCATTTTTACAATCTTTAAAAAGGATGGGTTATCTTCAATTAATAAAATTTTTTTCTTTTGTATATTTTTCATTGTTATATCCTTCTGATAATAATAACTTATTTCTGAACAAGCATTCTCTCCACCTTGGAAACTAATTTTTCATTATCAAACGGTTTTTCCATTATCGGTAATCTCCCATTTCCATTCATACTTTTAAGTCTTTTATAATCAATTTCAGCCCCACTGATGATGATGGTCGGAATGGTAATATTATCTTGATAAAGGGTTTCCAGTACTTCATACCCATCAATTTCAGGAAGCATAATATCCAGAATCATCAGAGAAGGATTTTTTTCTTTTACCGTCTCGATAGCTCTCTTACCATCAAATGCTATTATAGATTTATATCCTTTAGAATTTAACTCCCTTTTAATAATATCTACCACATTCTTGGAATCATCGACAATTAATACTGTAGGAAAATCTACTTTTTTCAGGGTAAAGTAAAAAGTGGTTCCTTTGTCTAACTCAGAATCTACTTCAATGGTTCCTCCATGTCTTTCCACCAGAGCCTTGGAGATTGCCAGTCCCAGACCAGTCCCCTTATATCCTGGACCATCGGTGCGTCCAAATTGTTCGAATTTTGAAAATAACTTAGAAAGGTTCTCTTTAGCAATACCAATACCAGTATCAGACACCCAGCATTGAACAAATTTTTCTTGATTTTTAATTCCCAATCGAATTTCACCCTGAGCAGTAAACCGAATACTGTTACTGATCAGGTTAGTAAAAATTTGAGTTACTCTATCCTTATCAGCAAAAATATTTAGTTCTTTCTCAGGAATATCAAGATTAAACTGTAAACCTTTTTCTGATATTTGGAAAGAGAAATCCCTTTTTATTTTTTTTGCCACACTGCAGAGGTCAAAAGAACTTCTGTGAATACTGAGTTTTCCCGCTTCAATTTTAGATATATCTAACAGATCAGTTACCAGCCGGTTTAATCGATCGATATTTTCCATGGAATCACTGAGTATATCCTTCTGTTTTTCAGTAATTTCTCCCACTACTCCATCAAGACACAATGATATCCCCCCCCGCATAACAGCTATGGGGGTTCTCAGTTCATGAGAGACTGTAGAAATAAAATCATCTTTTAATTTATCTAATTCTTTTAGACGTTCAATATGGGAAGTGAGTTGATTTTCCAGACGTATAATCCTTTTACCCACTTTAACTCGTGCCATTAATTCCTGTGTATCAAAAGGTTTGGTAATATAGTCATCTGCACCGGCGGACATACCTTCCGAAAGATCTCCTTTTTGTCCCTTTGCAGTAAGAAAAATGATATAAGTGTATTTATTACTCTTTTTCTTACGTATTCTTCTGCATACTTCAATTCCGTCCATTTCCGGCATCATCCAGTCTAAAATTAACAGCTGAGGAGCATTTCCATTTTTAAAAACTTCCCATGCCTCTAATCCATTACTTACAGCAGTAACATTAAAATCCCGTTTTTGTAAAGATTTCCTTAATACTTTTCGTGATATCGGATCATCTTCAGCAATTAAAATTTTCTCTTTATTCCCGTACTTTTCCATAATTTTCACTCTGATTAAAACATTTTTAAAAAATAACAGGTAACATTATATCATTTCCTGCAATTCCGAATTAATGAATTCTTCCATCAGATGCAGTTCTTTCTCCAACTTTTTTACAATATCAAGAGCATTCTTCTGATGCAATGTCGAAAACTTTTTTTCCAGTTCATCCACCAGGGCAAGTGCATTGTATGCACCTAAATTTAATAATGCACCCTTGAAGTTATGTGTTTTCCATTTCAGGTTTTCACCATCACCTGCTTTAATAATCTTTTCAAATTCCGTTAATTGTTTTGGGTATTCTTCCAAAAAACAATCCACTATCTTTTTAACTAATTCTTTATCTCCATCCATTTTACTGATAAGATCTGACAGATTTATAATTTGATTATTTATTTCATTCTTATTTTCAGACTGTAAATTTTCTTTCTGATAACATTCTGAATTTTTCATTAATCGACTAATCACTTGATAAACATTTTCTGGTTTTATGGGTTTAGAAACATATTCATCCATATCAGCAGAAATACATTTTTCACGATCTCCCTGCATGGCATGAGCAGTCATGGCAATAATGGGAGTACGGTTGCCCTTCTTTTTTTCATATTCTCTTATTAATGAAGTTGCTTTAAAACCATCCATCTTGGGCATTTGTATATCCATAAAAATCAGATCATAAGAATTTTTCTTTACTTCCTGGAATGCTTGCTCTCCATTAACAACTTGTTTTACCTCCCATCCTTTTTTGGTAAATATTTTGTAAACGAGCTTTCTATTTATTGGATTATCTTCTGCAAGGAGAATATATAATTCTG
>CAZETW010000031.1:0-29039 GCA_964515295.1 uncultured bacterium
ATTCAATTTGATTTTAAAAAAAATTTTTTTATATTACATATAGTATTTATATTTAATAATATTATTATATATAAAGTAATAAAAGACAGGATGACTTTTAAAATTATCTAAAATGGAAATAAAAACAGATATAAAACTTGGTGATAGCAAAGAAGTATTAAAAAAATTACATTCTAACTCAATAGACTTAATTATAACTTCTCCACCTTATGCTGATCAGAGAAAGTCTACTTATGGAGGTATTCATCCAGATAAATATGTTGAATGGTTTTTACCTATCACAAAAGAATTACTAAGAGTATTAAAACCTACTGGTACATTTATACTTAACATAAAAGAAAAAGTTATTAATAGTCAAAGAAGTACATATGTAATGGAATTAATTCTTGGAATGAAAAAACAAGGATGGCTATGGACAGAAGAATTTATTTGGCATAAAAAAAATTGTTATCCTGGTAAATGGCCAAATCGTTTCAGAGATGCGTGGGAAAGACTTTTACAGTTCAATAAAAATAAAAAATTTAATATGTATCAAGAGGCCGTCATGGTACCAATGGGTGACTGGGCTAAAACAAGATTAAGAAATCTTAGTGATACTGATAAAATACGCGATGAATCAAAAGTTAAAAGTGGGTTCGGTAAAAATATTTCTAATTGGGTTAACAGAAAGAAAGTATATCCAACAAATGTTTTACACCTCTCAACTGAATGTAGTAATAAAAATCACAGTGCTGCCTTTCCAGAAGCTTTGCCAGAATGGTTTATTAAACTTTTTACTAAAGAGGGTGATACAGTGCTTGACCCTTTTATGGGTTCAGGTACAACAAATTTTGTAGCCCAAAGAATGTTAAGAAACTCCATTGGTATTGATATAAAACCTGAATATTATGAAATGGTGAAAGAAAAAATTGATTCTGTAAAATTAGTTTTATTTGAATCAAAAGCAAAATATGAATCAACTAAATCTAAATGACGTAACTCAATACGTAGAAAATAATATCGGTACGTTTCATCAAAAAAGAATTGAAAGCCTTAATCGTCTTAAACTCAAAACAGTACTTAAAAAGAAAAATCCTTATCTATTTCGAGCTAAATATCTTTTAACAGCTGAACAAATTATTAAGAAATTAACAGATGCTTTTATATCATCTAATGAAGAAACTATTTTTGGTGACTGGTTAGAAGGATTAGCTATTTTCATCAATCATAAAATCTATAATGGTTGGAAATCTGGAATTACAGGTATAGATCTAGAGTTTGATAAAAATAATATCCGTTATATTGTTAATATTAAATCTGGTCCAAATTGGGGTAACAGCAGCCAAATAGCTAAAATGAAAGCAGATTTCATTGCAGCAAAGAGAACTTTACGAACAAGCAACTCAGGTTTAATTATTACAGCCGTCAATGGTTGTTGTTATGGAAAACAGAGAAAATCCGATCGTGGAGATTATTTTAAATACTGTGGTCAGGATTTTTGGGAATTCCTATCAGGTAACGAAAATCTTTACAAAGAAATCATTGAACCTCTTGGGCATAAAGCAAATGAAAAAAATGAATTTTTTATGGAATCATATGCTAATATGGTAAATAAATTTACAAAAGAATTTTCTCTTGATTTTTGTAATAGTAACGGATCAATTAATTGGGAAAAACTTGTAGAATTTAATTCAGGTCGAAAATAATTATAAAATCATAACAATTTTTTAGATTAAAACAATAAACTGAAGATTTTAAAACTGATTATATAAAAGAAATAAGTTATCTTTCGAAATATTTATAACATTAACAATATCTATGTTAGTTTTTTTATATATAAATAATTACCAAGAAAAATTTAAGAATTCGTTATGATTATAAAAATATTATTAATTATGTTAGGAATACCAATATTAATTTTACCTTTAACAACAAAAATTGTTAAAAATAAAAAATTTAAAAATAATTATGAAATAAATATAATTTTTAAAAATAATGGCAGAAGACCAGCCACAAATATATTTGGTAAAATGTATTCAATACATGGTGATACTGTATCTGTTAAAGGGACAATTTCTTTAAGTAGATCTGATATTTATTCTAATAATCAAGGATTTACTATTCATGAACCAATGAAATTTAATCCTGATTCTGTTTCTCTCAAAATACCAATCCATTACTATATTAATCTAAAATATTCAGATTTAATTTCAGAATCTTCATATTACTATGAAATAGCAATGAAATTAAAGCCTTTCAAAAAAGGGAATTTCTTAAATGAATTAGTTCTTTGTAGAGAGTGGGAAACTTCAAATTTAAAAGAAAGAATTTATAATCAGTAGATAATTAATAATAAAAACCGCCTGAAGATCATTATCCTCAGACGGTTTGTTGTATCTTCATGGAATTCTAAAAACTAAAACTTCTCATCATACTTGGTCCACAGATGATCCCCTAACTCCCAGCATCGTTTCACCACCTTATCTGCGGTTTCTTTGCAATAACCGGTTAAATAATCAATAACCTGTCCTTCATCTTCTTTGTAAAGTTTTAACGCCTGTTTTTCAACATTCTCCTGGTTCTCCAAAAATTCTCTCTGCATAGGTTTCCAGGCAGCTTCTACATCATGACGCATATCCCCCCATCTCTGTGCTGCAATGGTAGACATCCGGTTAAACGCCCACCAGGCAGACTTCCGGGTAAATCCATCAACTCTTGCCGGTGTTTTATAGGATTCTGTTACATCAGTAATTGAACAGTAGAGCGGTACATAAATGGAAGTAGCTACATTGTCCCAGGCCAGCCAGACTACTCCCCCAATTTCATCCGGGAGCCAGTCACGTGACTGAGTGATAGTTGCATACATTGTATACCAGCGGGCAATGGTCCTTTCTCCTCTCCATCCCCAGCCCCCGTTAATATCAAGCAATTTATTCATATCATAAGGCATAAAGGGATTGGCTAAAGGAGAAATCACTGTTTTCCCTTCTTCATCAGTAACCGTTAAGTTCTTTATCATATTATACTCAGTATTTTCATAATAGTCCTGAAATATCGTGATTACTTTTTCAATAGTAACAGGTTTATCCGGTTTAACTGAAAACGGATAATTCTCGGATTCAGGATGTAAATTCAGAGACGGTGCCATAAGATCCAGTACTCTCCATTCCCGTCGTCTCCCGGCCAGTGTTTTCCTGCTTTCGGGTGCATAAGCATAACAAAATTCAAAATCACTATCTCTTTCCGGATCCCACCAGCCCTTTTCCTTTGCAACTGAAAAAATATTTCTGGAAGCCATAAAATAATCAGATTTTGACAGATCGATTTTTCTGATACGGCTTGAATTGGCACATACGGAGACATGATCATCAGGAACTCGTTGAGCAGCCCATACTGAACCTCTTTTCCCCTCACCTGGTCCCACTATTTCCAGATGCCAGACTTCTTTAGTATCTGCAATAGTTAAACATTCACCTCCATCAATATAGCCGTATTTCTTGGTTAATTCCCCGGCAAGTTTAATTGCATCCCGTGCAGTAGTACATCTTTCTATCATAAGTTCTACTAAAGCCTGACAATCGATCAAACCATTATCTGATCTTAACTCATCTCTTCCTCCGAATGTAGATTCACCAATTGCAAGTTGATGTGTGTTCATGCAAGGATAGGCAGTATTAATGTATCCGTAGGTATGTTCAACCTGAGGGATACTGCCGACATAATCATATTTATATGCAGGCATAGCCAGAGAATCATCATTGACTCTTTTGTATAATTCTTCTTTAGCTTTTTCAGTATGATCTTTTGCAGCTTCGATATTAAGCCATCCCCGGGTTCTATGGCTGTCACAGGTATGGGAAGTAATAACAGATCCGTCTGCTGAAGCTTTTTTCCCTACTGTTATAGAAGTACAGCCTTCCGGTATACCACCCTCATAATCCTGTCTGGTCTGAGCCTGTAAAGAACTGACAATAAAACCAATAGAAAACAGAAAGCCAAGAATAAATAATTTGCGAACTAAATGAACCATATTTTACCCCTTTCTTTATTAAAATGGAATTTTAATATACATTTTTACCCTGAAAGAAACAAATAATTTTTCAATGATTTTCTATGTTCTTCATCAGCTAAGATATTGTTGATCTCTTCTTTGGCTTCATCTATAGAATAAACATTGTTATTGACAGGAATGCCTTGCTTTCTTAGTCTAATCATAAAAGCCATTATCTCCGGATAGGGTAAATTATAATCTCTTAAGATCTTTTCATTATTAAATAATGTTTCTTTACTACCGTCAAATACAACCTTGCCATGATCTAAAATAATTATTTGCTCGGCAATCCGAGATACAAAATTTATATCATGCGTCACAAAAATTACACTTCTTCCCTTTTTATGAAAATCTATGATTATATTTTCTATCTTTTTACTGGATAACCAATCAAGTCCGATGGTTGGTTCATCCAGTATAAGAAGTTCAGGATCTAAAGCTAAAATACAGGCAATAGCAAGTCTTCTCTGTTCACCTGAACTCAGATGAAAAGGAGATCTTTTATAATAATGTTCGTATTCAAGCCCCACTGCTTTTAATGAATCCTTAACCCGTTTTAAAACTTCTTTACTATCCAATCCAAGATTTCGTGGACCGTATGCCACATCTTTAAAAACACTCTCCTCAAAAAACTGCATTTCAGGAAACTGAAAAACTATACCAATATTTTTTCTTATTCTATCAGCGGGAGCATTGGAGTTTAGAATATCAATACTATCAATATATATTGTACCTCTAGAAGGTTTCAGCAGTCCGTTCAAATGCTGAAGCAATGTTGTTTTCCCTGAACCGGTTGCACCCATGACAGCAATAATTTTATTATCGGCAATGTTAAATGAAATATTATTCAATGCAATTCTATTACCAAAAAGTTCGGAAACATAATCAAAAGATAAATTTTCAATAATAATTTCCAGTTATAAGCTCCTCTTTATATAATTTAAAAGTTCCAGCTCAGCAGGCAACCGTATCCCTACTTTTTGTAAAGACTTTTCATCAGAAAACAATTCCTCAGATTTACCATCCATAACGATCTCTCCTCTATCTAATACAATTAATCTGTCAAAATGTAATACTTCCTCAGAGAATTGAGTAACTAGAAGTACTCCCATTTTTTTAACAGCAACAGCATGATCTAAAAATCTAAATAATTGCTTTTTTAAAGAATAATCAAGCATAGAAGTAGTCTCATCCAATATTAAATATTTTGGATCCATTACCCAAATTGAGGCGAAAGCCAATCTTTGTTTTTCACCGCCGGATAAAAAATGGGGTGAAAACATTCTATATTTCTCTAAATCAAATTCAACAAGTGTTCTTTCTACTTTTTCTTTAATTTCTTGATACGGTAAACCTAAATTTTCTAATCCAAAAGCAATCTCTCTTTCAACCGTAGTGCTTACTATTTGATTATCTGGATTTTGAAATACCATCCCCACATTCCTGCGTACTTCATACAAATTTGCAGGATCTTTAAGATTCATTCCATTTACTTTTATATCTCCCTCTTGTATCTGTAAAAGTCCATTCAGACATCTGACCAGAGTTGTTTTCCCGGATCCATTCGCTCCCATTAAAGCAACTTTTTCTCCACAGTTCAAATTAAAGGAAAGATCATGTAATACCCACTCTCTGTCGACAGAGGAATACTTATATTTTAAATTCTTTACTTCAATCATTTTGTTCAAAATCAGATAATTATGGACAGGTTAATTGAAAAGCTCATATGAAATTATTTTTAAAAATCGTACATTTGCTTTAATTGTTCTACTATTCTATCTGAAGTCCCAACATTTTCACTGACGATCTGTTTGGCTTTTTCACCAAGTTCTTTTAATTTTTCAGTTTCCTTAAGTACTGATGTTAATAAAGAATAGAGCTCATCTGAATTCTTCACCTCAAATGCTACTCCTTTTTCTTTTAACTGCTGAGCCTCGAAAGAGTTACTGTTTTTAGGCCCGAATACTATTATTTTTCCATGAGCTGCAGGTTCCAGAACGTTATGGATACCCGGTCCAAATGCCCCTCCCACAAAACATATGTCCCCAAGTGCGTAAAGGGCAGCTAACACACCCACTTTATCTACTATTAAAATATCTGTTTCTGTTTGTTCCCTATTATTGTTCAATTCACTGAATGTTGTATAACTTAATTCATACTCATTTGCTTTTTCCTCAAGATTCTGTAAAGATTCATTATTTGGCTCATGAGGAATTAATATCAACCAGATCTTCATCCCTTCATTTTTAATTTTTTTTACAGCATCCATTATCACTTGTTCATCATCAGGCCAGGTGCTTCCGGCAATGAATACTTTACGGTTATTTATATTTTTTTCTAAAGGTCTGACAATTCTGCTGGAATTAGAAGCCCGGTAAATAACCTGATCATACCGAGTGTCTCCCATATATTTGATAGGGCCGTTATAAATATTTTTATCAATAAAATATTGTTTGGTTTCTTCTGAAATAGTAAATATGGCAGTAAAATTATGATATAACACTCTTTCAAACATCTGATAAAAAAACTCGTATCCCTTATTACGATGTGCAGTACTGTTTAATAATATAGCAGGTATATTACATTTTTTCAATTCATACAAATAATTAGGCCATAGATCATGTCTTACTATTAAAGCTATATCAGGTTTTATCTCTGATATAAAATATGCAGCCTTTCTTTTTGAATCAAATGGTAAATAACAATTATAATCAGATTCATTATATCCTTTAATATGTTCAAATGCCGAGGGTGAAAAAAAACTGACTATAACAAAACCTTGTGGAAACTCTTTTTTTAACTTTCTTATAAGAGGTTTTGATTGTTCAAACTCCCCCATTGAACTGCAGTGAATCCAGAATCGGGGATGCTTATCAGTAAACGCTTCCAGATCGCTTCCTAATTTCTTGAGCAGCTTCTTTCTTCCCTTCATACCCTTTTTTATTTTATCATTAAAAAAATAACCCACATGAAATAAAAAGTATAATACTGGAATGACCAAAAAATTATACAGAAAATATACTAACACTCTCATAATGATTCCTTATAATCTATTTCTGATTTCTACTATTACTTCCTCAGCTGAAATACTTTTCATACATTGAAAATGTTTTTGCGGACATGTATCAGTTCCATGATATGAACAGGGCCTGCAATGTAATGAATGTTCAATAACAGTAGCTTTACCTCTGAAAGGATAAAATCCTAAAATTTCAGTTGTGGGTCCGAAAATCGCAATAACATTTTGACAAACAGCTGTTCCTATATGCATAACACCTGTATCATTTGTAATTAATAGTTTCGCCATGGAAAGAAGAGCACCAACCTGCTGCAAAGTAAATTCTCCAGCGTAATTTTTAATTTTATCAAATTCTTCTGCTATCTGATCACAAATATTTTTATCTGTTTTATCGCCAATAACTACTACATTATATCCAGCATCAATAAGAAACTTACCAACCTCAGCATATCTTTTAACCGGCCATCTTTTGGTTTTTCTTCCGGCACCAGGAGCTAAGACAATAAGAGAATTTGTATTGTTAATGTCATCACTTTTCAATCTATCAGTTACCAATTTTTTTTCTGAAGAAGAAAAATAAAAATCTGCTCCCTTTCCATCATCATTTATTCCTAAATCTTCAACCGTCTCTAAGAAACGTAAAGAAACAGGTTTTTTCTCTTTATAATAATTTTTCCTGAAAGTTATTAATAAGAAACGTTTAAATCTTCTTGTATTATAGACTTTTCTTTGAAAATAACCTGAGAAAACACTCATTAACAACGAACGAAGATCTATTTGTAAATCTATTATCATGTCATAATCTCTTCTGTTAATCTCTTTTATCAATGTCCAGAAATTATCTGAGGTCAAAGTCAATATTCTGTTTACATGAGGATTATTTTCTAATATTTCTTTGTACTTTTGTTTTGTAAGAAAATCTACTTCACATTCCGGAAAAGTTGTTTTGAACATTCGCAGTAATGGTGTTGTAAGAACAATATCCCCTATTGAACTAAATCGAATTATTAATACTTTTTTCATAAAAAACTAAAATATTCTGTTTCTGAAAATCTTATATTTCTATTATTTACTCTGAAGGCGCTGACTGAACCATTCAATAGTTGACTTTAAACCGGAAGTTAAATCAACTTTAGGCTGCCATTGTAGATTTTTTTTTGCAAAACTGATATCAGGCTGTCTTACTTTAGGATCATCTTTAGGTAAAGGTTTATATTCAATTTCACTTGAGCTCTCAGTCAATGTTAGAATTCTGTCTGTCAAATCCAGTATAGTCTTTTCTTCAGGATTTCCGATATTGACCGGAGTATTGATATCAGATATTAACAAACCATAAATTCCATCTACCAGATCACTGACATAACAAAAACTCCTTGTTTGTTTCCCATCTCCATAGACTGTAATCGGATCACCTCTTAAAGCCTGAGGAATGAAAGTTGGAATTGCTCTGCCGTCTTCAGGACGCATACGAGGACCATACGTATTAAATATTCTGGCAATTCTAGTGTCAACTTTATGATAGCGATTATATGCCATTACCAATGCCTCAGCAAAACGCTTAGCTTCATCATATACACCACGCGGCCCAACAGGATTGACATTTCCCCAGTACGTTTCCGGCTGCGGATGAATTTGTGGGTCTCCATAAACTTCTGAAGTGGAAGCAAGAAGAAATGTTGCCTTTTTATCAAGTGCTAATCCCAAGGCTTTATGTGTGCCCAGTGAACCCACTTTAAGAGTCTGGATCGGCAATTCCAGGTAATCACGCGGACTTGCAGGTGAAGCAAAATGAAGTATGTAATCAAGCTCTCCCTCAATATATATATAATTTGTTACATCATGTTTAATAAATTCAAATTTCTCGTCATGTAAATGAGCGATATTGTCAATACTGCCGGTTATAAGATTATCCATAGCAATGACGTTATGTCCTTTGGAAAGTAAAAAATCACATAAATGTGACCCTAAAAATCCAGCTGCACCTGTTATTAATGTCCGAGGCATTGAAATCCTCCTCAATGGTTATAAATTAATCTTACCTTTGAATCCCTGAGAGATTTTATAACTGATTTCATTTTCATTGTTTTTAAATATAATTAAACCTTCAATTGATTCATGGTCATCTATAAAATCTATTCCAGCATCCGGACCCATAATAAAAACAGCTGTTACCAGGGCATCGGCCATAAATGCGGTCTCAGCAATAATGGTAACACTTATATTTTCTGGGGCCGGAAAACCGGTTTCAGGATCGAGTAAATGATGATACCGTACTCCTTCTTTTAAAAAGAACCTTTCATAATCTCCTGATGTAGCAAAACCGGATGGTTTTGTTTGAACAATTGCAGCTATTTTCATACCTTGTTTCCTGGGATGTCTCACTCCTATCCGCCATTCATGACGCTCAGGATGATGCCCGGTAATACGAAAATCACCTCCTCCTTCAATAATAACAGAATCTATTCCGGCTTTGTTTAAAAACTCCATAGCTTTATCAATAATATATCCTTTAGCAGCTCCCCCTAAATCGATCTTCATGTCTGGTTCTTTAAAGTACACTTTTCTGTTTTCTAAAAAAATCTTTTTATAATCAACTTTATTCAGCAATCTTTTAACGAGCATGCTGTCTGGTATAACAGTAGAATCAGGATTAAAACACCAATGCTGCTTGATTACCCCTATACTGATATCAAATTTCCCAGAAGTTAACCTACTAACTTCCTGACATTTTTGCAAACAATCAGATACTGTTTCAGAAATTTCCACAGGTTTTTTATCTGCTAAATGATTTATATTATAAATCTCACCCTTCTTATAATAAGCTGATAGTTTTTTTTCAAGCTCTTGCATTAAAAGAAAAGCACTGTCTAAAACAGTCTTAACTTTACTGGTGCCTCTATTATTATCATAAATAGAAATACGAACATACGTATCCATCAAAAACTTACTTTCAGTATAGGGCTCATACCTGACAGATTGTTTGCAAACAATGATAAATAATAAAAATATATAAAGAATCCAGAATTTTTTCATTTTTTTCTTAAATAATTATATTGTAATAAAGCTTCCAAAGAATCTCGATAAACAGAGACTTCGAAATTTTCCAAAATATTTACTGCCGTATTATTTATAGATTCCAATTCCTGTTCACTTAATTCTACTCCTTTGTTTTCTCTGATAAAATCATATGCTGTCTTCAGGCTTTTTTCATTAGACCCAGTTATAAGTTTCTGTAGATATTTCTTATCCTTTTCAGAAATCGTATTGTATACCATAATAAAGGGAAGAGTATAATTATTATCAGATAAATCCTGACCGACCGATTTTCCCAGAGACTCCGCATTACCATTGAAATCCAGAATATCATCTTTTATCTGATAAACTGTGCCTAAAAGTTTTCCAAATTGTTCTAATCGATTAATATCATCTTCTGAAGCAGATTGCGATAATCCGGCTAGTTTACACGAAGCGCTGAAAAGAACAGCTGTTTTTTCATTTATTATATTATAATAAACATTCTTATCAATCTTACTGCTTTTATAAACCTGCCGTAATTCTCCTATACTAATTGTTTTGACAACATCAGAGATAACACCAAGAATTTTTAAATTCCTGGTAGTCATCCCCAGTTCCAAAACTTTTGCAAATAAATAATCACCAAATAAAATTGCTGTTTTATTTCCCCATAGTACATTCACACTATCTCGTTCTCTTCTTGTTGCTGCATTATCAACAACATCATCATGTATAAGAGTAGCAGTATGCAATATTTCCAGTAAAACAGGTATGGTCGTTGATTTTTCTGCAGGTTTGCCAAATAATCCCTGAATAAGAAAAAACAGTAAAGGACGAATCTTTTTTCCCCTGCCGGATTTTATATGATCACAAAGCGGACGGATAAACATTACTTCAGATACAAACTGAGCCTCTAATTCTGTTTTAAAATGTTTTAATTCAGCTTTGACAGGATTACTAATATCTCTTAATGAAATCTTTTCTACTCTCTTCATTGTATAAAAAAACCAAATATTATATTAGTTATAAATAAATTTTATTATTAATGTATAACGTTCTCCTAATAAAAATTAAAACCATAGAGCAATTTTTATCAATATTTCATAGCCTGACAATACTATGAATATTATATATCCTTTTTACAACTCTATGGTTTATAAAAGAATTATCTATGAGAGAATATCTTACATACAAAAAAATCTCATAATAAAAATTCAATACTATAAATACAACTTTTTCTATTTAAACGATTCAACAGCCTCTTTTACATTTTTATAAGATTCAAATAATGTAACTAATTTAGTAATCATGAATAAACTTTTCACTTTCTCAGTTGCCCCGCAAATTTTTAATTCTCCTCCTGCATTCTTCAGGGAAGTAAAACATCCCATTATCACTCCCAACCCTGAACTATTCATCCACTTAACTTTTGAAAGATCCAATACAATCTTCTTTTTATCTTCTTCAATTAATTCTTTGACTTTATCATGAACAGCAGTAGTTTCCGGTCCGCCCATCAGTTTTCCCTTTAAAGTTAGAACATATACATCATCAAAATTTTTAACACCTATCTTCATCTTATCCTCCTAAGCTTAAATTCTGAGTTACTGTTTTTACAATGGTATTTGAAATTCAATACTAGTTATATTACAATCAGAGCTGATCTCAATATAATATTTTATAAAGAAAATAACAAACCTTTTAATCAATAGTGGTCATATGCAAAACCATTTAAAAATAAATTTTTTTATATTTACCCTGCTCAAAAATTATCTTATTTCTTTTTCATCGAGTATCTGACTGGTATATATGAATACATCTGCATCTTCTTTCCAGGCATCTCTGGAAAGTCCGGCCTTTTCCGCACAACAATGCTCTAAAAATTCTATCTTATCCCACCCCATCTCAGTTGCGACTTCAGGTAAATATGTACCCCCTCTCATATCCTGCTTTATCCATATTCCATGTTTACCTACTTCGATTTCATCAATAGAATCTATCTTTTTAAGTTTAGACAGTATTGATATTTTAATATTTATCTCATCCAATTCTTCTTCTGTAACCGGATTGTATGCAAACCGGTAATCCTGAGTTGCTGCTGCTGCTGCCATTTGAGAAACTATTAAATAAAGAGGATTACTTGCTTCAAAATATCCGATACATCCTCTGAGTCTGTCCTTATTCATCAAGGTAACAAAAACCCCTCTTTTTTTCTTAAGATTCTCTTCTGAAACAGAAAAAGTAGGTAACTCCTTCTTATTTAAAGCATGTATTATACTTTCCCGTGCAATATCAAAAAGTTTTATTTTCTCTTTCTTGGAAAAATTTATTTCATCCATTATCCTGTCCTTTGTTTTAATTGGATTATTTGTTTCTTTCAAAAAAAGTGCTGAACCATATCCGACAACTCTCTCTTTGCTACCTGATATATCTCCTGAATTCGCATAGCTAAGTATGTTAACTGTATTTGCTTCTAATTTTTGTACTGTTAACATCATTATAACAAGAGCATTTAATCCGCAAAGTGTACAGTCAAGAGAAGAAATACCCCTGTGCATTATAGTCTCATCAGTCTGTATAACTTTTCTGGGATTGAAACTTTGAATTGCATTCAGCATTTTTTTATCAACCTTATAAGCAGTTGAATAATCCGGAAAATGAGACATATCAGAACTCGCAATAATTAATGCCTTTTTCCCTTCACAAATATCAGCAATCATCTCAGCAATTTCTTTACAGTTACTGTAAGAAGTATTATATCCGACAAGGATCGGCACAATCGGAACATCAGATTGTACAGTCTGAAGAAATGGAATCTGTACTTCAAGAGAGTGCTCATTAGTATGAGCAGCATTGATACAGCGTATGAGAGAACAATCAGAACGCAGTTTATCGGCAATCACAGTTTCTATTCTGGCTAATCCGAGAGGAGTTTTATAGGCTGTCCAGTCTCCGATAGATGCTCCGGATAATCCGTAGTAATGACTGGGACCTATCAGAATGATCAAATCGAATTTTGAATCTTTTATACAATTATATCCATTTGCAGCAATTTGTCCGCTGAATTGATAACCAGCATGTGGTACCCATAACCCCGAAACTTCACCTGTAACAGTATACTTACCCGCATTATTCAGATAGTTATCAATAGTTTTTCCAAGCTCCTCTGCAGTTCCGGGATAAAATTGACCGGCTCTTGCAGGAGGGCGGATTTTTACCTGAGCAGATGTATACTGAAAAAATAATATTATTATAATGATTGTTTTCAAAATTTTCATAATACTTTCTCTCCTTTTCCGGCTCTGTAATAATAGTTGTCTTTATTACTTAATTTGCTCTTCGTTTGCCATTTTCACAACTGACATAAAAATAATCTTGGTTAAATCCTCCATAATTTCCGGAGTTATTGTATCAATATCATCCTGTGGAGTATGATAATAGGATGGTGCTCCTGAAACAGAAAAGGATATACTCGGTATTCCTTTCCACATAAACCTGGATGCATCCAGTCGAGGACGGCCCAGATTTTCAGTATAATATGGCTGCATCTCCCGCTTAATATAAGTGCTGTTTGCCGCAGAAATATATCTCCAGAAAACAGGATAATTCTTTCCTGCCCAGGCATGAATAGTCTCTCCGCAGCCAACACCATCAAAATTTAAAAAACAGACAACATTTTTTAAGGGAACAGGTGAATCATCTAAAAATATCTCTGATCCCACTATTCCCTGTTCTTCTGCTCCGAAAAGAATAAAAAGCACAGATCTTCGTAACTGTTCCTTTATCTGGGACAGTGCATGGGCAGCTCCAAGAACTACAGCAACTCCCGATGCATTATCATTAGCACCTGGTATCATCTCATAACAATAACCTAAATGATCTAAATGGGCTCCTAATATAATAATTTCCCTATTTACTTCTTCATCATACCCCTTAATAAAACCAATAACATTAACACCTTTCCCTTCAGCATGATGCTCGGTTGAGTTTTTAATGGTAACAGTCTTATCTGTAGAAAAAGACTGTGGCGTCAGAGTTGTTTTAATGTTTTCCACTACTTCACTGTGTTTTCTTCCGGTTCCGGAAAATATATCTGACACTACTTCTTCACCAATATGTGTATAAATAAAATCAGGATCATAGGCATTATTAGGATTTACAATTGGTCCATAATTATACAACATCCCCCTGGCTCCATGCCTTACAGCATTCTTTAATTTATACTGATGGAATGAATACGGTCTCCATTTATTAAACCGGTCTTCCCCCTCATCAGGAGATACCGGAACTTCTCTTTCAATAAGAATAATTTTATCCTCAACCTCAATATCTTTATAATCGTCATAATTAAGTTCAGGAGCAGAAATACCATACCCTGCATAAACAACCTCCGCAGTGATCTCACCCGAAGCAGAAGTTGCACCGGGAATATATTCATCATGATAGGAATATGATTTGACAATTGTATCTCCCTTTAAAGGGATTAACAGATCAACTTTACAATCAGGGAAAACCAGTGTATAAGGAATATTAAAATTCTGAAAATAACTGGTTTCTTCACCTGCTGGTTCGATATCCCAGCTCTGGAATAGATCAACACACCAGGCCGCAGCAGCAGCATATCCTGCAGTTCCTGTTAATCTTCCTCCGAATTCTTCAGAAGTTAGCTTTTCTACATAATTATAAAGAGTATGACTCGAAATAGAATGAAAAACACTTAAATAATCATTTTGTGCCTCTGTATCCTGGGAAAAACAGGGTAAGCTAACAAGTACAAATACTAAAAATATTCTGAATACATTACTTATCTTGTTCATAAAAGCTCCTTTAGTAATATAAAAATTAACCAGCACTTTTAGGGAGAAGTACTTTTACAGGTATAACTAAGGGATTTGACATAGTATTCTCTTTAAAATATTAATGATATAATCCGGGAATGACTTCCGTTATAAATAACTATCAACAATTAATTCCATATACCGGGAATTTCCTCCCCGCAATACTCACACGTACCATTTTCAATATGATTTTCATACACTCTGTATCCCACCCGCCTGATCAAGGTTTTATTGCATGACGGACAATAAGTATTTTCTCCCTCATGTCCGGGAATATTTCCTAAATAAACAAACTTAAGACCTGCATCAAGTGCAGTTTTACGAACTTCAACCAGCGTTTCAACCGGGGTAGGCGGTAAATTTTTTAATTTATATTTTGGATAAAACCGGGAAAAATGTACAGGTATATCATCTCCGAGTTCATTCTTTATCCAATTACACATTCTTTTTATATCATCCATATTATCATTTAAAGTCGGTACCACAAGATAAATAATTTCACTCCATATCCCCTCTTGTCTGAGAGTAATTAAGGTATCCTTTACAGGTTCCAATCTCCCATTAACAACATCCCTATAATAATCCTCTGTAAAAGCCTTCAGGTCAACTTTATAAGCATCGATTTTGGAACATAGATCGAGTAACGGTTTCTTGTTTATATATCCATTGGAAACAACTACTGTTCTCAATCCGTTTTTCTGAGCCAAGTCAGCCACATCATAAACAAATTCATTGAATATTGTGGGTTCATTATAAGTAAATGCTATTGATGCAGAATTTGCCTTATGTGCATATCGTATTATTTCTTCAGGAGTAAAGTCCACAGTATATACCTCACTCAGACTTCTTCTTGCTAATTCCCAGTTTTGACAAAATTTGCAATCCACATTACATCCCACAGATGCAATTGAAAAAGAATAGGTTGAAGGTAAAAAGTGATAAAATGGTTTTTTTTCAATGGGATCATTATGATAAGCACTGATTTTGCCGTATACCAGAGAATAATAGGTCCCTTTTCTATTTTCTCTTACCTGACAATGACCTCTTTTCCCGGCTTCTACAATACAATCCCATGGACATAAATGGCACTGTATTCTATTATTGCTCAGTTTTTCATAGTACCGCGCTTCTTTAAGAGATGATGTTCCTCCTAATGCATCTAAATTTAAACATGGAACCAAAGAAGTACAAACACCAAGTGCCGATGATCTTTTAATAAATTCCCTTCTTGTTATTTTTAATGAATCTTTCATGATATATTCCCCGAATTCTATGAATACTGGTACATAAAATAAACGTAATGAAATAGTATAAAATTGTTACACTGTAATATATAAATTATGGTTTATGCCATAATTAACTAAAATATTATTTCATTTTTCCTACAGGCATTATCATTATCACATCCTCATTTATTCCCAAAACTTCTTCTACCTGCTCATCATGGAAAGCTCCGATTACTACTGTACCTAATCCCAGTGACTCAGCTTGTAGATAAATATTTTGTCCCACATGACCTGCTTCAATATATACATAACGTTCTGCTCGTTCACCATACCGTTCTGCGGTTCTCCGGAAAACAGCTGTTATTATAATATTTATAGAAGCTTGCTCTATGGACATTTGTCCTAAAGATGCCTGACGTAACTTTTTTCCCAACATCCCCCGTTTAACCAATTGTAATGAATGGTCATTATTCTTATAGAGATATAATCCCGGGCTGAATTTTTCAGAACTATTTACCACGACATAGATTTCAACAGGATAAGTAGCTCCTGCAGAGGGTGCTGTTCTTCCTCCCCATTCAGAGGTAATACCCTGGGCAGACCAAAGTAATTGAGAAATCTGCTTTAAATCTAAAGCTTCCTCTGTATAATCTCTTACTGAACGTCTCTGTGATAATGCTTTTTCTACTGAAATTCCCTTCTTTAATTCCAGAGAAGGTAATATTATTTCGTTATCCTGAGCTCTGCAATTGCATAAAAAGATAACACCTATAGCTATGCTTATAAAAGGTATGAAAGTTTTTATCATCTGAATTCTCCTTTGCTTTTATATTTACTATGTGTTATAATTTTCCCGATTTATATTTTTTAAAAATTTCTTTTATTTTGGTAACATCTTCTTTGGATAGCCCTTTATCTTTTATTGTGCTCAATAACCGTCTGCCTAAAAAAATATATAAATCAACCACTGCCTTGTCAAAATGTTTTAATGTAATCAGATGCTGCTCGATAGTCTTTGTATCTCCACGTGTAATTGGTCCGGTTAGCGACTCGTTGATTCCTTTTTTCTGGATATTATCCAGAGTTCCCTGTACAAGCGGCCAGAGAAAATCTGAATTTTTCAACTCAATATTTTCCCTCAATAAATCATCAACTATCTGCAACCATGCCACAAGAAAATTTGATGCCATACTGCAAGCAGTATGATATACAGCTTTTTCATTTTTATTTATACGAAAAGCTCTTCCCCCTAAACATTCTGCTACTTTTTCTAATCTGGCGTATCCTTCATCATCTCCTTCGATAGCATAATAGATATCTTCCGGAAGTTTATCATTTTCTTCAGTAAAACTAAAACATGGATGAAATGAACAAAGATGTATACCCTTCTTATTGACTGATTGTAAAATTTTTGATGTATGTAAACCAGAGGTATGGGAAATAACAATATTACTGTTTAGATTGTCATTGTGAGCTAATTTGTCTGCAATGTCACTTATATTATCATCTTGCACACAAATTAGTAGTATTGTAACATCACTGCCGATATCAGATAAACTATCTGAAGAAATTAGAGCATTACATTCATTCATGCATTTGAGGGCTCTATATGTATCTTTGTCAATAACTATCGATATCTGATAATCAGCTTCCTTGAGCATTATTGCAAGGTGAAAACCTAAACGTCCTACTCCGATTATACCAATTTTTTCATTAACTGCGGGCATAAAATCCTCTGAAATTTAAAATATAAAATTTTTGTATATTTATCAACAAAAAAACTTGGAAATATTGATAATAATTTTTATATTTTTTTATAAATATTTGATTTTCACTATTATGATAAAAGAATTATGAATAGAGTGTAGTTAACTATTATAACCCAATTGAAATAAATAATGCAATTAAGAATTAAAGAAAATACATTTACGGTAACATTTGAAGATGGGACTAAAAAATCATTTCTGAACAAGACAACTCCACTGGAAATTATTGATATTGTTTCCCCTCCCTCTAAACAGGATATTATGTTGGCAAGGGTTAATAATGAGGTAGTGGATCTAAAATATAATATTGAAGAAGACTGTTATATTGAATGGCTTTATGATGACTCTATACAGACATTGCGAGCTTATATAAATACTTTGTGTTTTATTATTTTTAAAGCATTTAATGAACTTTTCCCGGCTGATCAGATAATTATAAATTATTCTCTCGGAAATAATTTATATTGCAGCCTGGAATCCGGTAACCCCATAAGAAAAAAAACTCTTAAAAAAATCAAAAGGAAAGTAAAAGAAATAATTGAAAACGATGAAGAGATTTCACCTCAAAACCTGTTAATGAATAAGGCTTTGGAAGAATTTATCATTAAAGGAGAAGAGCCCTCTCTTCTATTGGGAAATCGCGAACAATCTTATTTGAAATTTTATAAAATTCAGGAATATGCTGATTTTTTAAATTCTCCGCTTTTTATAAAAACCGGAAATATCAAAACTTATGATATAGTCCATTCATCTCCGGGTTTCATTATTAAATTTCCTGAAGAAATGGACCAAAAAAAACTTCCTCCTTTATCCAAAGAAAAAAGTTTTTATAAAGTTTTAAAAGAATACAGACACTGGAATAAAATATTGAATGTTCAGAAAGCTGCTGATATTAATAAAATTATTGACAATAATAAAATTTCAGATCTAATAAATATCTCTGAAGGACTTCATGAGAAAAAAATAATAGAAATAGCAGAAACAATTACATATAATAAGAAAAATATCCGTACAGTATTAATTGCAGGACCATCTTCTTCCGGAAAAACAACGTTTACCAAGCGCCTTGCTGTTCAGCTGAGGATTAATGGACTGCATCCGCTTATAATGTCACTTGATAATTACTATTATGATATCGATAAACCACTTGATAATGATAATTATTCTCCAAATTTTGAATCTCCCCGGGCAATAAACATAGAACATCTGAACAAAGATTTAATAAATTTATTTAAGGGGAAAACTGTTCAAATACCAAAATTTAATTTTAATACCGGAAAACAAATTCCGGGACATATCTGCAAGCTGAAATCCGACAATCCTGTTCTTATTGAAGGCATACATGCTCTGAATGATAATGTCACTCTGGCTATAAATAAAAAGAAAAAATTTAAAATATATGTAAGTGCCCTGACTCAACTTAATATTACAAATCATATAAGAGTATCGACCAGTGATATTCGCTTACTCCGACGTTTAATACGCGGTTACAACTTTAGAAATCAACCTCCGGCACACACATTAAATCAATGGCCAGATGTCAGACACGGAGAAAAAAAATATATATTTCCATTTCAGGAAGATTCAGATACGGTTTTTAACTCTGCACTAATATATGAGTTAGCTGTTTTCCGATCTGTACTTAAACCTCTACTGGATTCCATATCAAATGATAAGTATATCTATTCAGAAGCGCAGAGATTAATTCAAATTCTTTATTTCTTTCTCCCTCTTGAACCTGACACAATCCCACTGAATTCAATTTTGCGGGAATTTATTGGTAAAAGTATTTTTAATTACTGATAAATACTTGCTTTTCCGTTAAATTGTATACATTGAAGATGAAAACTAAATATATGTTCCTTCTCAAGCTAAAAATCAACATGAAGATATTCTAGTCTGTGATTGCAAGACAGAGTATATTGACAGATGCCTTGCCCGAAAACTATTTTTACCTGACAGTCGACCTGAATTATATGAACAATGGTTACGAAAATAATACAGTATGAATTTTAATAAATCCTTATAAAATATTACTGGTAAATCCGGAATGACAAAAAAATCGTAATACAGTACACATTAAAAGGTAAATTATGTCCAAAAGATTTTATCATATTCAGGTATTAATACTTCTGATCTTTTTGCAATGTAACTGTTCAAACAAGGATATTGATCCGCAGTTAAATAAAAAATTACTGGCGAAAAAAGTTAAAAAAGAATTCATACATGCCTGGAACGGATACAAGCAATATGCCTGGGGGCATGATGATCTTAAACCGCTTTCAAAAGGGTATCATGACTGGTACGGAGTATCATTATTAATGACTCCGGTAGACGCTTTCAGCACTATGAAAATCATGGAACTGAAACAAGAATGTAATGAAGCCAAAAAATTAATTTTTAATAATTTATCTTTTAATAAAAACATTGATGTACAACTCTTTGAGATTAATATCAGATTATTAGGGGGTCTTCTGTCTGCTTACCAGCTGGATGGAGATAAAAAATTTCTTGATTTAGCTCTGGAATTAGCTGATCGTCTTTTACCGGTGTTCTCCTCGCCTACAGGCATGCCTTACCGTTACGTCAATTTGAAAACAGGTCAGACAAAAGATCCGGTCAACAATCCGGCAGAGATAGGGACACTCCTGCTGGAATGGGGTACCTTATCAAAAATTACCGGCAACCCAATGTATTATCAGAAAGCTAAAAAAGCTGTTCAGTCATTATTTCAAAAACGCTCCGAACTGGATTTGGTGGGATCCAAGATCAATATCGAAACCGGAAAGTGGATCAATACAGACTCCCATATAAGTGCATGTATAGATTCCTATTATGAATATTTACTGAAAGGCTGGCTCATGTTCGGAGATGATGATCTAAAAAAAATGTGGGATATAAGTATCAAGGCCATACATAAGCATCTGGCTGACACAGTAAAAGAGAATTTATGGTACGGATGGACAAAAATAACTAGCGGTGAAAGAACCCATACATATTTTGGTGCTCTGGATGCTTTTTTCCCTGCAGTTCTTGCCTTAAGCGGGGATATCACCAGGGCAGAAAAATTACACAAAAGCTGTTACAATATGTGGATGCTCCATGATATAGAACCTGAAATGATAAATTACAGCACCATGGAATCCATAGCTGATTACTACCTGCTCCGCCCTGAAAATATTGAATCAACTTACTATTTATATCACTTTACCAACGATCCTGAATACCTCACCATTGGGAAGCTCTACTTTGACAGTATAGTTAAATACTGTAAAAACGAAGTCGGATACTCACATTTAAAAAGTGTAAAGACAAAAGAAAAAATGGATGCAATGCAAAGTTTTTTTCTGGCTGAAACTTTAAAGTATTTTTATTTACTTTTTTCTTCACAAGACGCATTTGACTTTGACAAAAAAATTTTTAATACTGAAGCCCATCCACTTAATATTTGGAATGTAAAAAAATAATTATACAGTATATACAATCAAAACTATAATAAAAATAATACACTAAAGGTAAATCTATGAAAAGTAATACTATTATATTTAAATTAGGATGCAGTATCATGTCAGGATTTTTATTAATCAGTTGTATGTGTCCCCAGGATAAGGATTCTGATCAGTATTTAGATGAAGATTTTTTTATGATTACTCCTTTTATAAATATATCTGATATGGCACCGATCAATGAAGCATTCAGTGTTGACAGCAACTGTCCCTGGGGATTTGAACATCGAGGAATTGATTTTTTCTCTGATAAAAATCTGGCACCATTCCAGGCAGTCTGTCCGGGTGAAATCAAAACAGTACACTTATGGCAAAATGATGGTAACGGAAACTGGCAGGTGAATCTGGAATTGCAATATAATGCTACCTTTTCTGTTACCTATGCCTTTGAGCCCATGACGTCTGATCCAGCACATGGTCAAGCCCAGCTGGATAATATATTAGTTAATGAGCAACAGGAAGTTGCCCGGGGTGAAATCATAGGAAATCTTTTTTATGGAACAAGCGGAACACATGTTCATTTCGGTGTAAAACATAATAACAACGATATCTGTCCTGAAACTTATTTCACTCAGGCTGCAAGGGATTCCATAATGTTGCTCATTCATCAGCAATGGCCCGGTGCAAATATGTGTTATGAATGACTGGCAAAAAAAATCACTGCCATTTAAAACATATACATAAAGGAGTAATTATTATGAAACGGACTATTATTTTTATTGTTCCTATTTTTATCTTAATTATTTTTACATCCTGTGCGCATCAGACCCGTTATATTAATCCCGATTATTCAGAAAGACAAATCACCAATGCTGTACTGCTGCTTCCTCAGTTTGAGAACTGCGATTTTATTGAGAATGACACACTCTTCAATGAACTTGATATTTATAATACCAAGGAAGAATATTTTTCATATTTTATGAAAAATATTGAACAACACATCAATGACCAGTCGACCTTTAACACGATTAAATATATCAGGTATGATACTCAACCTGAATATGAAACCAGGACCTTGAATCTAAATAAGAAAGAAAAATTCACATTTGATCTTCCTCTTCAACCTATCCAGCTTGATATATCTGATCCGGTTTTTATCTTATTTTTTGAAGACTTACTCCTCTCTTTTTCTAAAAAAACCAAAGAAGCCACCACTTCTACCAGAAGTTATAATGTCTCAGGTATAACTGATAGGGATATGAAACTTCATGCTGTTAAAAATTTTAAATACTACATTACATTACAATCAAAATATGTACTATATGATAACAATACCGGAGAGCTTGTTGCCTGTGGAACTGCATCCACTAAGGAAAGATATGAATCTCCTGCTCCTGTTGAAGATATAATTAAACGAATGATCAGAGATTTTTCCGGAGAGATTTTTCAAAAAACACCTTTTGAAAAGTAAATTTATAATATTTTTATATTGTTCCAATAATATTAAAAATTTAATATGAGAACTGATAAAATCAAAAAATTTTTACAGATAATAATAACTGGATTTTGTACTCTATTAATATTTGTGTTATTCTTAATTATTCTGGCAAGTTCCAGACCAGCAGAGAAATTAATAAACAGCTTTATCATTAAAAAACTGGAGTCTTCTCTGGGATATAGTGTATCTTCTTGTGACCTGGAAACAAATATAGTAAGCCGACTGCAGGTAAAAGAAGTTATTCTCTTATATCCCGACAGTTCAATATTTCTTAAGCTGGGATATGGTCGTGCAGATTACATATTACCTGAAATCCTGATTAATGGTTTTTCCTTACGCTCCCTCTACCTTGAAAGTTTAAATCTCAATATCAAAAAAGATAGTATTAAAAAAACTCTTTTACCCGGCTCATCACTACAAGACCAAAAAAATAATGATAGGGACACAACATCTCTACATCTTTTTGTAAAGAATATAAATATACAGAATTCTTTTATCTCATTCCAGGATCAAACCATTCCGTTAAAAGGGAGATTTCGGGGAATTGATTTTAACGGACACCTTAAAAAAAATATGAATTACTTATTCCAGTTCTCTTCTGATTCCGGAAGCGTTGTTCATCAAAAGAAAAAAATTTATCTGGATCAGACAAGCATACAAGGAATTATTGGAAATGATTATTGGGAAATCAACAATTTAAACAGTAAATGTGCTGGCCTATTACTAACCGGTAATTTAAAAGGAAAACAATCAATTCCAACTCAGGGTACCTTTACTCTGAAAGGACCGATAAATTTTTTATCGGACATATTTTGTTCAACTATTGACTCTGTGCTTATACCCGTTTCCGGAACTCTGTATGCCCAGGTTCAAATAGAAAGCGAAATATTAAAACCGAAATATAAGACTTGTGTAACTATCAAAAATTTAAAATTAGGTAAATTACCTGATTTTAATACTTCCTTTCAGGGCACATATAAAAATTCACTTATTTCTTTAAAAGAACTGAAAATTACCACTGCTGAAAGCCAGATTTCAGGACAGGGTACCGTAAAAATAGACAGTTTGCTGAATCATCACTTGACTCTCAGCTATAAAAACTTATTTTTGTCTGATCTTTTAAAAATTCTTCCTCAAAAATTTAAAGGGATTACCGGTATTATAAATGGAAGCATTGTTTCTTCTGGACCTATACGCTCTCTTAAAAATTTAAATATAATCTCAAATATTGAACTCACAGAAATACAACATCAGAATAAAATAATACCTGATCTAACCACTAAATTATCCTTACATTCCGGATTTGCTTCTTTAATT
Source organism: uncultured bacterium (assembly GCA_964515295.1). Classification (GTDB taxonomy): domain Bacteria; phylum Zhuqueibacterota; class QNDG01; order QNDG01; family CAYUAG01; genus CAYUAG01. Next base: position 24,156 of record CAZETW010000031.1, read on the forward strand.
CTTGATCAGGAAGAAAATAGATTAAGAAGTCAATGGCAAATTACCGAAGATGAAATCAGGGGAGAATACAGTCTGCACCTTCCTCATTTAGAAAGTTCTGCCGAACTGTTAAAAATCTCAGGCCTGAAAGGTTCTGTTACAACAGAAGGCCGGATAACAAATCTTCTTCATGACCCGTTCATCATATCTGAAATTCAGGGAAAAGCCATAAAGTATCATACTTTTCTTCTGGATTCACTGGCAGCATCAATTATTTACAGGAACAAAGAACTATCCTTGAAAAATTCTTTGATCCTATGTAAAAATAAGCTCATATGCGAGGCCAGAGCACAGTATGAGCTTCACTCTTCCAAAGGAAATCTTGATATTACCTTTACAGAGAAAAATTCTGATAAAAAAATATACGATTCTATCCCGTCAGACCACAGAATTGTGTATACTGCCGATTCTGTATTGGTTGGAACAATTTCCGGTAAGTTTCAAAAAGATAAAAATCAAACCTGGCAATTGAAAACTGAAGGGAAGAAATTACAGTTGGATAAGATTTTCTCGATGTATAAAAAAAAGCACGACCTGAAAGGTACTTTAGGATTCCAACTTTCTCTATCTTCAGACAATTACAATCCCTCAGCAATACTTAACTTTCAAGTCGATTCTCTGGGAATTGAACGGACTTTAATAGATTCTCTCCAGGGTACCATAGAACTAAAAAATAATCAACTTGCGTTAATTCCTCTTAGAATATATTCAGGAGGAAATGAATCCCGAACAGAAGCTTTTTGTGAACTGACAAAATCACAAACCGGAAAATATACTCTAACCCCGGAAAGTAACATTTGGGGGCAAACAAAAGGCAGGGAAATTGATCTGCAGTTCATTCCTCCTCTGTTCGGTCTGAATACTCAGGTATCAGGAATAAGTAATTTTGAATTACAGTGGAAAGGTACATGGAAAAAACCAAGCCTCAAAGGATTTCTTCACATCCAGAATGGAACTATGAAAATCCATTCTGATGCAGAAAAAATTCATTCATTAGAAGCAAACATATCTTTAGCAGATTCTCTGGTTTTAGTAAATCGGATTTCAGGTAAAATTAATGACATTCCCTTCTTAATACAGGGTCAAATAGCTAACAGTGCGAAATCTAAATTTCAAACAAATATGCACCTTAGTACAGATGGCAGAGAAGTATTAACTCTGAATGGTTTAAGGACAACTGATTCCTTGAAGGTACAGGCAAAAATAAATAACATGCCATTTTCTCTTTTTAAAAATATAGCACCGGGAATCGAACAAATGGAGGGACAATTAAAGGGCCAGATATATGCCCTGGGATCCTCAGAAAATCCCAATTTACGAGGAGATCTGAAAGCAATCAATATAAAATTTCAGCCAGATTTCCTTAATGTCCCACTCACAAATGGAATTATCCATATTTCTTTTAATAATAACAAAATAATCCTTGACAGTCTGTTATTTACAATAAATAAGGGAAACATTAGAGCAACAGGTATGTCAACTATTTCCGGAAAAAATTTAATTGATCTGAAAACTGAATTTAACGTTAACCAGGTTACGTTAAAATATCCCCAAAAATTCAAACTCAATATCCAATCCATTCAAATTAATTTAAAAAAGAGTCAAAATAATTTTATAATTGCTGGCGATGTAATATTGGGGAGATCTACTTTACTCTGGGATATTGGTCCGAAGAACTTAATCTCATTTTTCAACAAAGTGGAAAAGCCACATCCATCACCTTCAGGCTTTTTTCAAAAAACCCAGTTAAATTTGAAAATTCGAGGAAGCAATAATCTATTGGTAAATAATAATATTGCTCGCCTCAGGTTGCATCCTGAATTGACATTTATTGGAACATTGGCTAATCCTAACATAACTGGTCGAATTACTGCAGAAGAGGGATATATTTTATACTTTGATCGTAAGTTTAATATACAAAAAGGGATTCTGGACTTTATAGATCCCTATCAAATCAATCCTTTGGTTGATATTCAGGCACAGGCTGATCTTAAAAACTATCAAACATTGTCCAATCAGACTTATCAAATAACACTGAATATTCAAGGACCATTAGAAAAAGCTGCATTAAATCTCACCAGTAATCCTCCCCTGGAAAAATCAGATATTATTACTGTGCTGACTGTAGGTGCGACCCGAAAAGAACTTATGGGGAAAGATGAAACAGGAAAACCATCCATAACTAATGTTCTGGAAGACAGACTCGGGCTAATATCAAGCAGTCAAGTTTCCGGTTTTGCCAGCCGTCAAATTGGTGATTTAATTGGTCTGAAAGAGATGTCAGTTGAAGGTAATCTTTTCAAATTCGGTAAATCCTGGGGGCCAAGACTGGTAGCTTCAAAAACAATTACAGACCGAATGGAAATATCTTATTCTACACGAGTAGGACACTCAAATGAACAAAGCATCCGTTTGGATTATCGGCTTTTAAAAAATCTGTCTCTTCAGGGACTCACTGATCAGCAGGGCCAATCAGGTATTGATCTAAAATTTCATTGGAAATTCAAATGACAAAGAAATTAATATATTTAATTTTTTTATTTTTTTTCATTTCCTTAATAACTACTGATCAGGGTATTGCCAGAAAACAAAAATCAAATATAATTGAGTCAGTTACTTTTAAGAACAATAAAATCTATTCAGATAACCGGTTATATAAATTAATGGTATGCAGACCTTCTACTTTGTTCAGCAAAAATAAGTATAATCCTGATATTTTTCAAGAAGATTTAAAGAATATAATTCTTTTCTATAAGCAAAATGGTTATCTAAAAGCCAGTATAATAGATTATAATATACAGATAGATTCCAGTTCTAATAAGGTACATATCATAATAACATTAAAGGAAGGAGAACTCACCCGTATAGAAGAAATCGGTTTTTTGGGAAATCAGTTATTTACTGATGAAAAACTTCTAAAAATAATAAAATTGAGTCCTGGTAATCCCTTTGCGAGAAAAAAAATTGAAACAGCAGTCCTGAATTTACTTCGTTTATATGCTGATAATGGTTATCTGGAGTCTGATGTCACACCTGGGGTCATGACTGATACAACAAGAAATCGAGCTATTCTGGATTTTTATATCAAAGAAGGACTGCAGTATAACCTGGGAAAAATATTCATCCATGGACTGGAAAAAACCAAACCCAATGTCATCCATCGGGAACTGCAGTTCAGTCCTGGCGAGATAATGAACTACTCCCGTATCTTAAAATCTCAGCAAAGACTTTATCTCACCGGTCTTTTTCAAAGTGTTTTTATTTATCCCATATCTAATGGGGATTCTGGTAAGAAAGACATTACGATTGAAGTCAAAGAAAATCCTTCTGTTGAAATAAATACATCTATCGGATACGGTTCTGTAGATAAATTACGAGGTAAAATTGAAATATATAACCAGAATGTAGGAGGCAAAGCCAGGAAAGTTGGAATGACCCTGAGATTAAGCTCCATACAGAGGGGATTGAAATTTTTATTTACAGAACCCTGGACTTTTTCTACCCCCTGGCGAACTGATCTTGCATTAGGGACTGAACACAAGGAAGAGCCGGGATATCATCTGAACCAATATGGAGGACATCTTACCATGGGTCGAGTTTTTAATCAACACTTGACTATTAGGGCACGGCTCAGAATTCAGCCAGGAGAGCTGAGTAAAGTAAAAGTAAAACAAATCCCCAAGGAAATAAAAACAGATATACGCAGTCTGCAAATCTCATTAATTAATGATACTCGGGACAACCAGTTTAATACTAAACAAGGTATATATACTGAACTCTCAAGTGAAATAGGTGGTTCATTTTCTCAGCAAATTCATAGATTCTTTCGATTACAGGGTACTTTTAAATACTTTTATTTCAATGGTTCTCAAACTGTATGTGCTACCGGAATGGAAATCGGTATAATGAAGGCAGAAGGTGGTCTGTCAAATATTCCTTTATCAGAACGTTTTTATGCAGGAGGGCCAAATTCTGTTCGGGGTTTCAAGTACCAGAAATTAGGTCCTTTAGAAGATGACCAGACACCCCTGGGGGGACAATTAAAATGTATTTGGCATGTAATTGAAATTCGTCATAAATTATATAAGATATTCAAAGGGACTATATTTCTCGATATGGGTAATGTTTGGTCCAGCCCCAAAGATTTTCAATTTAATGAATTCAGGTTTTCACCTGGGCTCGGCTTAAGGTTAGATACCCCAATTGGGGTAGGTCGTATTGATTTAGGATTCAATTTAAATCCCAAACCTAACGAATCTCAATGTGTATGGTCATTCAGTATGGGACAAGTATTTTGATAGATATATAAATTAAAATAATAAAATTTAAAAAATATTTAGTAATGTCTAAAGTATATAATATTCAAAATAAAAATAAGGAGAATAACCATGAGAAAAAAACTGCTGAACCCGGCCGCACTTCTTCTGAGTTTTGTACTGACAATCAGTATACTGACAGCTCAGGAAAAACGCCCCATGAATTTTACGGATGTAGTTAATCTAAAAAGGGTATCCAATCCCAGATTGTCTCCGGACGGAGACCAGCTTTTATTTACCATGTCCAAAGCCTGCTGGAAAGACAACAAATACATCTCCCATATTTACCGGATACAGACCGACGGAACCGGGCTGGTACAGATGACCAATGGTAAAGACGGAGAAAGCGGCGGATACTGGTCTCCTGACGGCCAGACCATTGCCTTTATCAGTAAACGCGGTGCAGATGATTCTCAGATATTCTTTCTGAATAACGCCGGAGGCGAAGCTGTGCAGTTTACCGAACATGAGGGAGATATACATACATTGCAATGGTCACCGGATGGAAAACAGATCTATTTTTTAGCCA
>CAZETW010000032.1:0-29026 GCA_964515295.1 uncultured bacterium
TGACTTTTTCGACAGTCTCGTCAGGGTGGTGGATTTCACAAGTCTGAACCCAGCGGCTTATCCCAAACCTTCCAGGTTTTATTTTTCGGGATTCAGAGTTTTCCCTCCGACTCAGGTTGTACTGAGGCCGCGAAGAGGATATAAAGTTTTGTTTTTTCCTTGCATAGTAAAATATTAATCATTAATTTCTTAATAAATAAAAAAAATTAGATTAAGAGGTTTACATGACACCGACACCTATTCTTGAGGTTAATAATGTAAGTTTGAAACTAGGGGATAAATCTATACTCAATAATCTGAGCCTGGACTTCTGGCCCGGGTATGTACATGCTGTGGTGGGGCCCAACGGCGCCGGAAAATCCACCCTTGCTTCTACCATTATGGGACTTTCGGGATATACTCACTATACCGGAGATATTCTCTTTGAGGGGAAATCGGTCCGTGAACTTTCCATTGACCAGCGTGCCCAGAAAGGGATTACCATGGCCTGGCAGGAGCCGGCCCGGTTTGAGGGACTCTCCATTCAGCGGTTCATTCAGGCCGGAACCAAAGAGAAGTCTACTGAAAAAGTCCGGGAAGTGCTGGATCAGGTAGGACTGAGTCCGGATACCTATCTGAACAGAGCTGTTGATACTACTCTTTCCGGTGGTGAAAGAAAACGCATAGAACTTGCTTCCATATTAATTATGCAACCCAAACTGGTGATGATGGACGAGCCTGATTCCGGTATAGATGTGGATGCGTTAAATCGTATTTTTGAAGCAATCCAGACCCTTAAAAAAACCGGCAGTACTGTGCTTTTAATAACTCACAGTTTAACTGTACTGAAACAGGCTGATCACGGTTTTCTCATTTGCTGCGGTAAATTATTGGAAAAGGGAGGTACTGAAAAATTAGAAGAATTTTTTGGTGATAAATGTATCCCCTGTGATCATAAAAACGAACCAGTTATGGAGAGTACAGATGAATGATACTGAATTAATAAAAAAAATGTATGAGAGTTTGGGAGAATCTCATAAACACGGGCCTGATGTAGCACATGTGGAAATTCATCATAATAAAGTTCTGGGCCTTCATCTAATTGACGGGCTCCATATTGAAGCCAAGGAACTGAAAAAAGGCATCGAAGCTGAGATTGTGGTTGAAAAAAATGTAAAAATCGAAAAGCCGGTCAAGATCTGTTTTGGCATGATCCCGGAAGAGGGAGTACAGGAAATTACTATTCATACCCGTATTGAGGATAATGCAAAAGTAGGGATTGTTGCCAGCTGTACATTTCCCTTTGCCAAAGACATACTTCATGCCATGGATGCAGATCTTAGTATCGGCAAGAATGCAGAGTATGCTTATATTGAGCGGCATGTACATGGACCCCGGGGAGGAGTTAAGGTAATTCCTAAGGCAAAAGTTCATCTTAAAGAAGGAGCCCGGTTCCGAACTGATTTTGAACTGATCAAGGGAATGGTAGGGAACATAGATATAGATTATGAGGCTGTGTGTGAAGCAAAAAGTATTCTGGAAATGACAGCCCGCGTACACGGAAGAGGGGATGATGTGATCAAAATAAATGAAAAAGCTTCCCTGGAAGGTGTTGATGCCCGAGGTGTTCTGACCACCAATATTGCAGTACGGGAACAGGCTCAGGCATTCATACAAAACACACTTATTGCCAAAGCAGCCGGAGCCCGGGGGCATGTAGACTGTAAAGAGATTGTGCAGGATCAGGGAGTGGCCAAAGCTGTTCCCATAGTGGAAGTGCAGCACCCCAAAGCTCATGTTACCCATGAGGCTGCCATCGGAAGTGTGGATTCAAAACAGCTGGAAACGCTCATGGCCAGGGGATTAGATGAGGATGATGCGACAGATCTGATCATAGAGGGCCTATTAAACCCGTAAAATGATCCAAGTTTTAAATTTGACAGGTGGTGAATTTCTCTAAAGGGTCATACTATATATTTATTAACTGATCTCAATATTAAATTTATACAATATCCCACATAAGATTGATTTAGAATCAAGAATTTCCTGTTTCCTGATCATATGGAAAAATTCTTCAAACGGCATGGATATCCTTTCCAGAAATTCGGTAGAATCAGGATTCATTTTTCCTGTATATTCAAGCTCAGTTCCCAGAAAAAGAGTGGTATACCCTGTAGAATACCCCTCAGAATGTGCGTAGTAAAGCAGTTTTTTTACTTTATGGGGGGAATATCCTGTTTCTTCTTCACATTCCCGGACTGCACTCTGTTCCGGTGTTTCATCTTTATCTATTAATCCTGCCGGAACTTCCAGGGTATATCTCTGTACTGCGTGCCGGTACTGACGGATCAGATGCACCATACCTTTTTTATCCACAGGAAGTACTGCTGCAGCATTTTTAACTAATACTATTTCTCTGGTTCCTGTACGACCATCCGGTAAATTTATAGTCATTTTTTCCACAGTGAGATAATCACCATTGAAAACCGGTATGGATTGTTGAATATGCTTAAATTTTTTGGATTTCATAATTGATCTTTTGATTATATGAATATTTAATATTACTGAATAGTTCTCAGGATTACAAAAATATCTGTACTGATGCCCAGCAATGCATGCATAAACAATGGATAAAATATTGACCGTGTACGTATAGCAAGATACCCAAATAGTAATCCTCCAATCACAGCTCCCATAGTCTCTCCGAACGGTTTGCCGATGTGTACAATGGTAGACGGTATGGTTTGAATAAGAATTGCAGCCAGAGTACCGTATTTTTTCTCCAGCCCGAAGAGCATGAATCCTCTGAAAAGAAATTCCCAGCTGATATAGTACACCAGATAGCATATTTCGATTATTATCAGATAGTTCACATTACCCATTATTGATTTTGCCAGAGGGTATTCTGCCTGCACACTTTCTGTTCCTGCTCCTATGAACATTAAAATGAGGATGATCGGAATACTGTATAAACAAAATTTAGCACCGAATGCTATATCACCTTTTTTAAACCCAAATTCAGAAAGTTTATCTTTGAATATAAACTTTACAAAAATAAAAGGAATTCCGAACATAAAAATGAATGCACAGAAATATTCATACACTGCACTGTAAAAATCCTGGTTCCAGACATCGATCAAATTTCCAAAAGCCGTATCAAAAAAATCCTGTTTGCCGAAATAAACCCACAGCGTGAGCAGAACCGGTACCAGAATCAGTATCCAGGAAGTATTATCCCACTGCTGAATAAAATTTTTAAACGTTACCTTCTGAGAAGATAGTTGAGTATTACTGTTGTTCTCTGTCATAACATGCATATCCTTGTAAAATATTATGGTTTTTCCAGAATATTGTTATTTCTGGAATCTGCTCTTTTTAAAAGTAAAGCAAATATGAGACCCAGTAAACCCAGAGATGCAAACATGATCTGACTGGCTGTATAGTTGCCGAAAATATCTCTTAATTTACCGTTAACCCAGGGGAAAAGGCCTAATCCTATATTCTGCAGCATTGTCATTAATCCAAAAGCTGTGCCGACTCTTTTTTTAGATACTATCAGGGGAATAGAAGGCCACATAGCCGCAGGCACAAGTACAAAAGCTGCTCCCAGAACAATCATTATAATAACAGGATTTATATAGGTAATTCCCAGTAACAGATGAGCCGGGATCATCATTAACGCACCAATTATCATAAGAGTTGCGCGTTTCCCGATCTTATCCACCAGTTTTCCGGCAAAAGGGGCAAAAATCATTGACGCAAATACAATGATTCCTGCCAGACCAGGGGCGGTGGAAAACATATGAATGATATTTGAAAAGACCTGGTACAGGAAACCTCCTTCACCTCCTGCCTCAAGAGGCATATTCCATTTATCATGGAAAAAATCCACTGCCAGATGCTGAAAGGGAAAGATTGCCCCGTAAAAAGTTAAGCATAAAAAGGTAATATACCAGAAAGAAGGATCGAATTTAGCAATATCAGACAGGACTATTTTTTCTTCTATCTCTTCTTCTCTCAGATCGAGAACATGCTCACCCTTTTTATCAAAAAAGCAGTAGATGATATTGCACAGAAGTGAGAGAACACAGAAAATTACCCCTGCCCAGAGAGCATAGGAGTAATGACCGAAGAATTCAGCTATCAAAGCTTCAGTATTAAAGCTGAAAAGAGAACCCAGTCTGCTGACTGTCAGTACAATACCAAACGCCATAGCAAGCTCCTTGCCTTTGAACCATCTGGCAACAATAGAACTTTGGGCAACGATAAGTGTTTCTGAACCTGCTCCGAAAAAGAACATACCGATATAGAGAACCCAGATATTGGAAGACAGAGCAACGATAACTGCACCAATAACAATAAAGCTGGAAAACAGCATACTGGATTTACGGGTGCCAATCCTGTCAATAAGCATTCCGCCAATGAGTAAACATAAAATAGCAGCAACAGAATAGATAGTTTTGGTTGCTCCAAAAGCAGCTCTGGAAATATGGAATGATTTGATGAGAAGAGGAGCTATAGCGGAAAGACCGTCATATGCAAAGTAGGTTCCATATGACAAAAGACTGACAAATATAAGAATGGTGAAACGAAACAGACGAGTGGAGGGATGGAAAATGCCTTGCTTTTTTTCGGATAATGAGTTATTGTTCATGGTGTGCTCCTTTAAAAACGCTTTGAATATGGTGAATTAGTGTCAAGATACGTAAAATACTACATTTTTTCAACCTCTTGGATTGTACATACATTGAGCGGTCCGGATTGCAGGGTTCTGATCGCCTGTATTGCAGCCCAGGCTGCAGAAAGAGTGGTCAAACAGGGAACATCATGGGCCAGGGCAGTTCTGCCGATTTTATATTCATCAGATCTGGATATTTTACCCAAGGGAGTATTTATAATGATCTGGATTTCTCCATTAATAATCAGATCAAGTGAATTTGGCCGTCCCTCTCCAACCTTGTGTACCGGCTTTACCGGAATTCCTGCCTTTCGCAAAGCCTGATACGTTCCCTGTGTGGCTATTATTTTAAATCCGAGTTCGTATAATTGTCTGGCAACAGGGATAACAGATATCTTATCATTATCATTAACACTTATAAAAGTATTTCCTTTTTTGGGAAGGCCGTGTCCAGCGGCAAATTGAGCTTTGGCAAATGCTCCGCCAAAGGTGGTGTCTATTCCCATTACTTCTCCGGTAGACCGCATTTCCGGTCCGGGATAGACATGTACATGGGGAAAGTGCATAAAGGGGAAAACTGGTGTTTTGATGGCGATTATATCTGTATTTTGAAATTTATCAATATTAAAATCATCCAGGCTGCTCCCGATCATAATTTTAGCAGCAATTTTAGCCCAGGGTATTCCTACTGCTTTACTGACAAAAGGAACAGTTCTGGAGGCTCTGGGATTTACTTCCAGTATATAAATATTTCCATCTCTCAGCGCGAACTGAATATTTATTAACCCCTTCACATTAAGCATATCACTGATAAGTCTGGTCTGCTCAACAATCAGTTTATAGTCTTCATCACCGATCATATAAGGTGGTAATACACAGGAGCTGTCTCCGGAATGAATTCCTGCTTCCTCAATATGCTGCATAAAACCACAGACAATGGTTTTATTGCCGTCCCTGATAGCATCGATATCAAATTCAAAGGCATCTTCTAAAAATTTATCAATAAATACAGGATATTCAGAATTCAGGGAAGCAGCTTCTGTGATATATTTTTCCAGAGAGCTGTTATCATATACAATCTCCATTCCTCGTCCGCCCAGAACATAAGAAGGCCGGAGCAGCACCGGAAATCCAATTTTTTGGGCAACTTTTTTTGCCTCTTCCAGGGTAAAAGCTGTTCCCCACTCCGGCTGTTTGATATCTGTTCCTTTGATCAGTTCACCTAATTTACTTCGATCTTCAGCAATATCTATTGATTCTGTAGAAGTACCGAGAATTTTTATTCCATTTTTCTCCAGACCATGAGCAAGTTTTAACGGTGTCTGTCCTCCTAACTGTACAATTATTCCTTCCGGCTTTTCGATTTCAATGACATTCAGTACATCTTCCAGGGTTAAGGCTTCAAAATAAAGTTTGTCAGCAATATCATAATCAGTTGAAACTGTTTCAGGATTATTATTAATCATTATAGCTTCATATCCTGCTTCCTGAAGTGCCATCACAGCATGAACACAGCAGTAATCAAATTCAATTCCCTGTCCTATGCGGTTAGGTCCGCTGCCCAGGATCACAGCTTTTGGTTTATTATTTCTCTTTGCTTCGTTTTCCTGTTCATAGGTACTGTAAAGATAGGTGGTGGCAGATTCAAATTCTGCTGCACAGGTGTCAACTACCTTATATACTGGTTTTATTGATTGTTCATGTCTTATATTTCGTATGTTCTCTTCACTTTCGCCTGCAAGCTGAGAGATCCTCTTGTCAGAAAAGCCGGCTTTTTTCATGTGTAATAGAGAATTTTTATTTCTCAGGCTTTCTTTGCAGAAGTTTTTTTCTTTCTTGATAATGTCATTTATCTGATACAGAAACCATTTATCAATACCGGTGAGGGAATATATATCGTTAACAGCAGCTTCTTTTCTGAATAATTCTCCAATATACAATAGGCGTTCGGGGGTCGGCTGCATAATTTTCTTTTTATACTCTGCAACAGACAGGTTGTCTTTAATCCCAAAACCGCACCAGTCACATTCAAGGGATCTCATGGCTTTTTGCAGCGATTCTTTGAATGTTCGTCCTATAGCCATGGTTTCACCAATGGCTTTCATTTGAGTGCCCAGAAGGGATGAAGTCTGGGGGAATTTTTCAAAATTCCAGCGCGGAATTTTTATCACAGTATAATCAAGAACAGGTTCAAAACACGCCGGGGTTTTTCCGGTTATATCGTTTTGTATTTCATCCAGGGTCAATCCGACTGCTAACTGGGCAGCAATTTTGGCGATGGGGAATCCTGTGGCTTTAGAGGCCAGAGCAGAACTCCGGGAAACTCTCGGGTTCATCTCAATAACAACCATTTTTCCGGTTTCGGGATTTACAGCAAACTGAATATTGGATCCGCCAGTTTCCACCCCGATTTTTCTGATTATAGCTTTGGCTGCATCACGCATAAACTGATATTCACGGTCGCTTAAGGTCTGAATGGGGGCAACCGTTAAGGAATCTCCGGTATGAATTCCCATAGGATCAATATTTTCAATGGAGCATATGATAACCACATTATCCTTTATATCCCTCATAACTTCTAATTCGAATTCTTTCCACCCGATTACTGATTCCTCAATCAGCACTTCATTAACAAAACTGTTTGATAATCCCCACTCTATCTGTTTTTCATATTCTTTTTTATTAAAAACAACACTGCCTCCGGTACCGCCAAGAGTAAAAGCAGGCCGTATGATAACCGGAAAATCAATATCTGAAATGAGACTGAATGCTTCATCTTTATTTTTTGCAATCCCGCCTCTGGGGAGATCAAAGTGTAAGTCTTTAATTATATTTTTAAATAATTCTCTGTCTTCTGCTTTACGAATAGCATCAAGCTGTGCACCTATCAGTTCTACACCGAAAAGCTTCAGTATTCCGTCTTCTGCTAACTCCACAGTTACATTCAGACTGGTCTGCCCTCCCATGGTCGGAAGGAGAGCATCTGGTTTTTCCTTTTTAATTATTTTTGCAATTGTCTGCTTGTTGATAGGTTCAATATAGGTTTTATCTGCTATTTCACTGTCAGTCATTATAGTGGCAGGATTAGAATTTACCAGTATGGTTTCATACCCAAGATTTTTTAATGCTTTGACAGCCTGAGTACCGGAATAGTCAAATTCACAGGCCTGTCCGATTATAATGGGTCCGGATCCTATGATTAAAATTTTTTTTATGTCGTCTCTTTTTGGCATTGAATTGGTTATGAGTTATAAGTTTATTAGTTATAAGGTATATATATTAGTGTGGTTTGATATGAATATTGATTTAAGCATTCTCCCTTACTAAAGTGTAAAATTTTTTAAACAGGTTCAGAGAGTCATGAGGACCAGGTGATGATTCCGGATGATACTGCACAGAAAAGACCGGAAGTTCTCTGTGTTCCATACCTTCAACTGTATTATCATTCAGATTTATATGACTTATATCAAATCCTTTTTTCTCCACTGATTTTGGTTCAACAGCAAAATTATGGTTTTGAGAAGTGATCTCGATTTTTCCGGTCCGAAGATCTCTGACCGGATGATTACTCCCGTGGTGACCAAATTTCAATTTGTAAGTACTTCCTCCCAGCGCTAAGGCCAGAATTTGATGACCGAGACATATTCCGAATACGGGGAATCTGGCAGCCAGTTTTTTAATAGTATGTATCGCATATGGTACTTTTTCAGGGTTACCGGGTCCGTTGGAAAGAAAAATTCCGTCCGGATTCATATCCAGAATCATTTCATAAGAAATTGCAGCGGGCACTACTGTAATCTTAAAATTCATAGAGGTCATCAATTTCAGAATATTTTGTTTTATCCCAAAATCATATGCTATTATTGTAAAAGTGTTATTACCTGATTCCGTTATACTGTCATAATACCATTGAGGATCAGCTTTTTTCTTCCAGTTATACGGTTTTTTTACTGTAACCTTATCAACCAGATCTATGTTTTCAATTGGAGGGTGACTGTCCAGTAATTTTTTTAAAGTATTCAGATCTTTTTCAGTATTAGAGATAATTCCCTTCATGGATCCTTTTTCCCGGATATGCCGGGTCAGGGCCCGAGTATCAATGTCCTCTAATCCGACAATACCGAATTTTTTCAGAAAAGAGTTGATATTTTCAGCAGATCTGTGATTGTGAGGAAATGAACAGGCTTCTTTTACAATAAGCGCTTCTATATGCGGTTTTCCGGATTCATAATCTTCTTTATTAAAACCATAGTTGCCAATGTGGGGATAGGTCATGGTTATGATCTGACCTTTATAGGATGGATCGGTGAGGATCTCCTGATATCCGGTCATCCCGGTATGGAATACTACTTCACCAATGCTGGTTCCGGATGCGCCAAATCCTCTACCGGTAAACTTTGTCCCGTTTTGCAGTAAAAGAGTTGCCTTCACTATCCTTGCTGCTCCTCTCACCTGATATGTAAAAATCGATTACATTGCTTAACAGACTGGGTATTAAATACTCGGTTTTATTATAGACGTTATTATAAAATCAGATAACTTTCAATACTAATATGTATTAATCAGTATTGTCTTTTAATCTTTCTTCTTTTTCCCTGATCTGCAGTTCATGTATGAATTCATCAGGATGACCATCCAATATTTCTGAGAGTTTGTAAAGAGTAAGATTGATTCTGTGGTCTGTTACTCTTCCCTGGGGAAAGTTATAGGTTCTGATCTTTACACTGCGATCCCCGGATCCTATCATGGAACGCCGGCTGGCTGTTGTCTGTTTTTCTTTTTCTTTTTGTTTTAGATCATACAAACGGGCACGCAGTACTTTCATAGCTTTAGCCCGGTTTTTATGCTGTGATTTTTCATCCTGGCAGGTAACTACCAAATTAGTCGGCAGATGAGTGATGCGGACAGCAGAATCTGTGGTGTTTACACTTTGCCCCCCGGGTCCTGATGATCTGTACACATCCATTTTTATATCATTTGGCTCAATATGAATATCAACCTCTTCTGCTTCCGGAAGCACTACCACAGAAGCAGCAGAAGTATGAATTCTACCCTGAGTCTCAGTAGAGGGAACTCTCTGCACTCTGTGAACCCCGCTTTCATATTTCAGGGTTCCGTACACATTTTCTCCGTTTATAGAGAAAATGATTTCCTTAAAGCCTCCCAGTTCAGTGGGATTGCCTCCTAATATTTCCTTTTTCCACCCCATTCGCTCAACGTATTTTGTATACATCTTATACAAATCACCGGCAAACAAGGCAGCTTCATCTCCTCCTGTTCCTGCACGTATTTCCATAATTGCATTTTTATCGTCACTAGGGTCTTTAGGAATAAGTAATTCCTTTAATGAATTTTCTATAGATTTTTTTTGTTCTTTATTTTCTTCTATTTCCTGACGGGCAATTTCTATAAGTTCTTCATCAGATGAGTTATAAATAAGGTTCTCATCTTCTTCAATCTTTTTCATTATTTTTTTATACTGCTGAGCTTTATCCAGTAAGGTTTTAAGATTATTGTGTTCCTTGGATAATGAGGCTAATTTCTCATGATTATTCAATACTTCAGGATTTTCCAGGGTTTTCTCGACTTCTTTCAATCGCTCTTCGGCAGACGTAATCTTGTTCTCAATTTTTTTCCAAAAAGTATCCATGTTTATATCTTTATATTATATAATGAGTATTATATTATTCTATCACTTTAATATCCGGATCAATTTCCATATTAAGAGAACTTTTTAAAGCAGCAAATGCTACTTCAAGCTGCTTTTCATCCGGCTGATTTGTAGTCAGATGCTGCAGCCACAATCCGGGTGCAATGATTATTTTTGCTATTTTAGTACCGAATTTTTTTCCTGATAATTTAATTGCTTCATAAGAAATACCGGCGATCACAGGAACGAATAGGAGCCGGATAATTCTGTCAACAAATGTTTCAGGCCTACCGAGTAACATAAACACTAATACAGAAACGATCATTACCATAAACAAGAAACTGGTTCCGCAGCGGGGATGATGGGTGGAGTATTCTTTTGCAGCATTATAATTAAAAGGTTTTTTGTTTTCATAGAGGAATATTGATAAATGTTCGGCACCGTGATATTCAAAAACTCGTTTAATTTCTTTCCATCTGCTGATAAGAAATATATAGGTCAACAGGAAAATAACCCTTATTATTCCGTCAATCAAATTAAACAACATACTGTTTTCAACCCCGGTTAATTCTGTTAACAGTAAGGGAAGATAGAAGAAAAATCCTATACCAAACCCCAACGCTATAACAACTGTTAATACGAGGAGCAGTTGATTGTTGTTGGATTGTTTATGTTCTGAATCTTCTTCCATTGCTATATCACCGGAAAAATTCAAAGCTTTGATGCCTAACACAAGTGATTCAATTAAAACAACAGCACCCCGGATGACAGGAAGACCCAGAAATTTATTTTTTTTTGTCCAGGGAATATGGGGCTGTTTTTTTACAATTATAGTATCGTCAGGTTTTCGCACTGCTACTGACACGTATTCCGGTGACCGCATCATTACACCTTCAATGACAGCCTGTCCTCCGACATGAATGTTTTCATCTTCATTCATTGCTTACCTGATATATGAGATTATATAAAAAACGGAATACGGACAGTTGATCCGTATCCCGTTATGTAATTGTCTAAATATTGCTAAGAAGATTTTTCTGAGGATTTGTTGCTATCCTTAGATTCTTTTTCTTTGTTATCAAGTTTATATTTCTTCATAAATTTTTCTACCCGGCCTGCAGAGTCAACCAGTTTTTGTTTTCCTGTAAAAAATGGATGACAACTGGAACAAATTTCAATATTATAATCACCTTTGGTAGAACGGGTTTTAAATTTCATTCCGCATGCACAGGTAATAGTTGCTTCTTTATATTCCGGATGTATTCCCTTTTTCAATGCTTACACCTCCTTTTAGCAGTTTTCATTAAAACCATAAAAGATAATAAATAATTTAATAGAAAGCAAGAATTTTATTGAAAGCATAAATTGATTTTTTAATAAACAGGATGTATATTAATAAATATATTTTAAAAGACAGTCCATAACTTATTAATAAGCTGACAGGAGTATTAAAGAGGAGAAACTGATGCCAAAATTTATATTTGTTACCGGAGGAGTTGTTTCATCGTTGGGCAAAGGAATAACTGCAGCCTCCATAGGATTGCTGTTAAAATCCAGAAAACTCAATGTAATGCATCAGAAGTTTGACCCTTATCTGAATGTAGATCCGGGTACTATGAATCCTTATCAGCATGGTGAAGTGTATGTTACTGATGATGGGACAGAAACTGATCTTGATCTTGGACATTATGAGCGTTTTACCGGAATAAAGACCAGCAGAAATTGTAATTATACAGCAGGCCGTATCTATGATTCCATTATCACCAAAGAACGAAAAGGGGAATTTCTGGGAAGTACAATACAGGTAGTTCCTCATGTGACCTCTGAGATATGCGAAGGTATACGTTCGGTTGCCACCTCTGATATTGATGTAGTAATATCAGAAATAGGCGGCACTGTGGGTGATATTGAGAGTCTTCCTTTTATGGAGGCACTTCGTCAGTTTCGTCAGAAAGAAGGGAAAAGCAATGTACTGTTCATACATGTTACCTTAATACCGTATCTGCATAAAGCCGGAGAAGTAAAGACCAAGCCCACACAACATTCTGTGGGCCGGCTCAGAGAGATTGGTATCATTCCGGATATTCTTATCTGTAGAACTGAAAAACATCTTGATAAAGATGTAAGAAGTAAAATATCGTTATTTTGCAATGTTGATGAAAATGCAGTGATCGAGGCTTTTGACGTTGAGAATACCATATATAAAGTTCCGCTTGAATTTGCTGCTCAGAATCTTGATGACAGTATAATTGATTATCTGGGATTGCGGGCAGGAAAAAGAAATCTTAAACCTTGGCGGGAATATGTTAATAAAGTAGAAAGTTCACAGGAAAGGATTGATATAGCAGTTGTGGGTAAGTATTCAGCGTTACAGGATGCTTATAAATCTATCCGTGAAGCACTTAATCATGGTGGTGCGGCTAGTTCAGTTCGCGTTAACATCCATAGTGTTGCTGCAGAAGATATTGAACAGAATGGTGCAAAAGCGGTATTAAAAAACATGCACGGTATACTGATTCCAGGCGGTTTTGGAAAAAGAGGGCATGAAGGCAAGATATTGGCCATAAAGTATGCAAGAGAAAATAATATTCCTTTTCTGGGCATATGCCTGGGAATGCAGATGGCTATGGTGGAATTTGCCCGCCATGTTCTCGGTTTTGAGAATGCTGACAGTACGGAACTGAATCCGGAAACCGAGTATCCGGTAATTGATATTATGGAAAAACAAAAAAAGATAATCAATAAGGGGGGCACGATGCGCTTAGGAGCGTATCCATGCATACTCAAAAAAAATTCAAGAGCCTTCGAAACCTATCAAAAAAAGAAGATCAGTGAAAGGCACCGGCACAGATATGAGTTTAATAATACATACAGAGACAAGTACGAAGAAAAGGGCATGATATTTTCAGGTCTTTCTCCAGACGACATTCTGGTAGAAATTGCAGAATTAAAGGATCATCCCTGGTTTATATCTACACAGTTCCATCCTGAATTTCAGTCCCGTCCTGTAGAACCCCATCCCTTATTTAAAGGGTTTGTGGCCGCATCCTTACAGTACAGTAAATCTTTTAAATAAGGGATTACAATCAGGAGTGCACAATTTATGTTTTTTAAATCAATGCATGAGGAATGCGGTGTTTTCGGGATATTTAATCATCCGGAAGCTGCTCATTTAACCTATCTGGGACTGTATGCGTTACAGCACAGGGGACAGGAAAGTTCAGGCATGGTTGCTTCTGATACCCAGAAATTAAGGCAATATACTGGTATGGGGCTGGTAAATCAGGTGTTTTGTGATCCTGAAATTTTAAACAGGTTATACGGCCCTCATGTAATCGGGCATAACCGATATTCAACCACAGGATCTTCCAGTCTGGTAAACGCACAACCTGTATTAATATCATTTAAAAATGGTCAGCTTGCAAGTTCACATAATGGGAATCTTGTTAATGCAAATATATTACGCAGTAAAATGGAAGAAAATGGTTCTATATTTACAACCACTACTGATACAGAGGTTATAATGCATCTGATAGCACGTTCACAAAAGGAAGGGATGGAAAATATGCTTCTGGATGCTCTTTCCCGAGTCAAAGGAGCCTATTCAATTCTTTTTCTTACCAATAAAACACTTTTCGGAGCCAGAGATCCATACGGGGTTCGCCCTCTTTTATTGGGTAAACTGGATGACAGCTTTGTTCTTTCTTCAGAGACATGTGCCTTTGATCTGATAAAAGCAGATCTGGTAAGAGAGATCAAGCCAGGTGAAATGATATGCATTGGAGATGAGGGAATAAAGAGTTTCAATATACTGCAGGATAGAAAGATAAAACATTATAAGCACTGTATATTTGAACATATATATTTTTCACGGCCGGATAGTTATGTATTTGGAGAAAATGTTGATAAAGTGCGAAGGAAACTGGGACGTAAACTTGCTCATGAGCATCCGGTTCCGAAAGCTGATTATGTGATTTCTGTTCCTGATTCTGCTAATACTGCTGCATTAGGATATTCTGAAGGTTCTGGTATTAAATATGAGATTGGATTGATAAGAAATCATTATGTGGGGCGAACATTTATACATCCGAAACAATCAGAAAGAGATTTAGACGTACGTATTAAGTTCAATACAGTTAAAGGTGTATTGAAAAATAAAAGTATTGTTATAGTTGATGATTCCATAGTCCGAGGCACTACTATGAAGAAAATTGTTGAACTTATTAAAAGTGCCGAACCAAAACACATTCATTTGAGGATTTCTTCACCTCCTGTAAAATTTCCCTGTTTTTACGGTATTGATATGCCTACTAAAAGTGAATTTATAGCAAATAAAAAAAATATTGACCAGATAAGGGAGTATTTAAAGGTTGATTCACTGGGATATCTGTCGGTTGAAGGTATGCTGGATTGCATTGAAATGCCCAAGGAAAATTTTTGCTGTGCATGTTTCACCGGTGAGTATCCAATCCAGGAGTGATTATTTTCATATAAATTTTTTATATGTTACAGCAGTAAAAAAAAGGAGAAAAATGAAAGTTTTCGTTACCGGAGCGAATGGATTTGTGGGATCTGCTTTGTGCAGAAAACTGGTCAAACGAGGGGACAGAGTATTGGGATTAGTCCGGAAAACCAGTGACCTCTCACTTCTGAAAGGAGTAAATATTCAGAAAGTTGTCGGTTCTCTGGATAATTCAGCTACATATTCTGCATTCTTAAAAGATGTTGAGGTTGTGTATCATATTGCTGGTGCAGTCTCGGACTGGGGAAGTTTAGACTACTTCAGAAGAGTAAATCTGGAAGGCACCCGAAAGCTTATAGAGTTATCAGCGGCAAATAAGGTAAAAAGGTTTGTCTATGTAAGCAGTATTGTGGTGCACAGTCATATAGGCGCCTGTGACCTTGATGAGGAAAGTCCTCAGTTTGAAACTTCTTTTCCTTATGTACAGACCAAACGCGAAGCTGAAAAATTAGTGATGTCTTATCATAATGAAAAAAAAATAGAAGCCACCATTGTTAGACCTGGTGATATTTACGGCCCAGGGGACAGAGTCAGTCTTTTAAAAATGGCTCCAATGCTGGAGAAAGGAATGATGGCGTATATAGGGGGAGGAAAAACTATAGGGGCTTTGACCTATGTAAAAAACCTGGCTGATGGTTTGATACTTGCAGGCACTAAAAGGCAGGCAGCAGGGGAAACATTTGTTATTACAGACGGAGCTAAAATTTCCTGGAGAGAATACTTTGAAGCCCTCACCGAGGAGCTGAATGTTCCCACTCCCAGGTTTTCTCTGCATCCGTCAATAGCAAAGATATTAGCCAGTATTCTGGAGTTTATCTACCGACTGTTTAATATAACAAAAAGACCCCCTTTGACCCGATATCTGGCAACACATTTAAAACAGGATTTTCATTTTAAGATAGATAAAGCAAAAAATATGCTTGGATATACACCTGCGACAGGATTTAAACAGGCAATTAAAGAGACTGCTGAGTGGTATAAAAAAGTGGTAAGAGATAATAAAAAACATTGATTTTATTGAATATTTTAAGAAAATAATTGTTTAATTGAATAAATAACTGTATATGGAAAAACAACACAAGGATATTTTAAAAAAAATCGGGAAGATAGCCGATCAGGAGAAGATAAAGGTTTATACTGTTGGTGGTTATGTACGTGATACTGTAATGAACAGAGAAGCAAATGAGATAGATTTTGTGGTGACAGGAGACGGACCTGATTTTGCAGAAAAAGTGAAAAACCAATTACAAGGATATGGTTTTACCGTGTACAAACAATTCGGCACAGCATCATTTAATTATAAGGATATGAAATTGGAATTTGTTTCTGCCCGCAAAGAGAGTTATCAGTCTGAATCAAGAAAGCCGGATGTTGAATTATCATCTTTAGAGGATGATCTGAAAAGACGTGATTTTACCATCAACACTCTTGCTATGGATCTGTCTTTAGATTCTTTTAAAGAAATAATTGATCCGTTTAACGGGAGAGAGGACATTAATCAAAAAATAATACGTACTCCCCTGGATCCGGAAAAAACATTTTATGATGATCCGCTGCGGATCATGAGGGCTGCCCGGTTTGCCAGTCAGCTTCAGTTTTCCATTGAAGATAAAACTTTCAAAGCTATGAAGGAAGAGTGTCACCGTATTCATATTATATCCCAGGAGAGAATTACTGATGAGTTAATGAAAATACTGTTAAGCAGTAAACCTTCTGTGGGTTTTAAGTTACTGAAAAAAATCGGTCTTCTAAAAATTATTTTTCCGGAACTGGATAAAATGAGTGGAATGGAGCAAAGAGAAAACCATCATCATAAGGATGTTTTTGAGCATACACTGAAAGTTTTGGATAATTTAGTTCAAATGACCAATGACAAGAAATTGTTATTTACCGGATTAGTTCATGATATTGGTAAACCGAGAGTTAAGAAATTTATAAAAGGTAAAGGATGGACTTTTCACGGTCATGATTATATTGGCATGAAAATGCTGAAGGGTATTTGCAGAAAATTACGATTGTCAAATAACATGTATAATTATGCAAGTAAACTGACCCGTCTTCATATGCGGCCTATACATTTGATTGATGAAGAAGTAACAGATTCTGCAATCAGAAGACTATTGGTTGATGCCGGGGATGATATTGAAGATCTCATGACCTTATGCAGAGCAGATATCACCTCTGGTAACCCTGATCGGGTAAAAAAACATTTGGAAAATTTTGAAAAAGTCTGGAAAAGAATGAAAGAGGTGGAGGTAAAGGATAAACTCAGGGCTTTTCAGTCTCCTGTCAGAGGGGATGAGATAATGAAAATATGTGGGATTGACCCCGGACCTTTGGTTGGTAAATTGAAAAAAGCCATTGAAGATGCTATCCTTGAAGGGGAAATACCCAATGATCATGATAAAGCTTTGGAATATCTATATAAGATAAAAGATAATTACCTCGTTGATAATTAATATAATCCGATAAATATTCATAAATTTTGAAACATTTCCTTTAATTTTTCGTTAAGCTTTATAATAAAAGATACAGGAGGAAATCATGAATGCAGAGGGACAGAAAGAAAGTAAAATGAATGTGTTTGAGAAAATCATTGGAATATTCACCTCTCCGAAGGAAACTTTTACAGAAATCAACACAAAACCTACCTGGCTGCTACCATTTATTATTATTACATTATTGGCAGTTATCTCACAATTTTTGGTAATGGATATAACCTTTCAGGATCAGATTGAAGTTATGAAATCTCGGGGGATGAGTCAGGAACAGATAGAACTGGCTCAGGAAAGAATGGAAGGTCCAATGAAGTATATTGGATTTATTGCTGCACCTATCGGTATATTAATTGTCTGGCTTATTTTAGCGGGTATTCTTGTGTTTACCGGGAATAATATTATGGGGGGAAACGCTAATTTCAAGAATGTATTGGCAGTTGTCAGCTGGAGTGGAATTATCGGCATTGTTCAACAGGTGCTGTATACATATTTAGTTATCAGCAATGGCACCAGATTCGGGGTGACAACCAGTTTGGCAATTTTGCTGCCCGCTCCGCAGGTAGGTGAAAGTCAGACCCTATTGTATCGGATATTATCCCGGTTCGATATCTTTACTATCTGGACTCTCATTCTCTGGATTATCGGACTTTCAATTGTGTATAATTTTTCCACTAAAAGGTCTGCTACTATGGTACTTTCTCTCTGGATTATCTATATAATTTTTGTTGTAGCAGCAGGAAGTCTGCTGGGCGGAATGTTTGGTGTGTAAGACAAAAGACAAAAGATAAAATGCCAGGGGCTAAATGCTGAGAGCTAAAAAGCTCATTGATAAATGATTGATACAGTTTGTAGCTGGCATAATTTCATATATTAGATAATAAGGAGTGAGGTTATGAAACGTTCAGGCATAATAATTTTTGTTTTTTTGTTCATTATTATTACCTCTTTTAGTTATGGACAGGAAAAAGAATTAACTGTAGATGAATGTGTAGAAATAGCATTGGAGCAGAATCCTGATATAATCATGAGTGAGTTTTCCTATAAAATTGCCGGTAAAGAGGTGACAACATCTCTGGCAAATCTTTTGCCAAGTATTAGTGCTGATCTGAGTTATTATCATTCAGTAAGAGGGCCTTCTTCCAGATTAAAAATTGATCCAAGAACAGGAATTCCGGTTCCGGTGCAGCCCTATGAAATAAAATCCTGGTCTTCAAATGTTGGTCTTTCAGTCAATGAAACTCTTTTTAATGGAGGATCTAATATCTATAATATAAAAAGAGCTGTGGCATCGAAGCAGAGTTCAAAATTTAATTTAAAATTAACCAAACAAAATACCGTGTTAATAGTCAAAGAAAGATATTACAATCTTCTTAAAGCTGAGGCACTCTTAGAAGTAGCTGAGGAAACTTTAAAATCTTCTGAAGAATCCTATAAAAGAGCACAGGTTCTGTTCGAAGTAGGCAAGGCGCCAAAGTCTGATGTGCTTAAAGCCAAGGTACAGTTAGAAAATGATAGGCTTTCTTTAATAACAGCTGAAAATGACCTGTCTGTTGCCCGGGCCAGTTTAAATCATGTGCTGGGATTTGATGTTAATAAAAAGATCAAGGTCATAGAAAAGCTTGATGTACCTGAATACAGTATTGAGTATGAAGATGTAGTACATAACGCATCACAAAATCACCCCAGTTTATTAAAGAATAAATTTGATCTCAAAGCTTCCAAGGCTTCTGTGGGTATGGCAGTAGGTCGTTTTTTACCATCTGTCAGAGCTTATTATTCCTACTCCTGGGGTAATGAGGAGATCAATGAAATTGATAATATGTTTGATACAGATTATAGCTGGTATCTGGGTATTGGTTTATCAATGCCAATATTTCAGGGGTTTTCCCGGGTAGCTGCAGTGAGCAGGGCAAAACTTAATAAAATGTCGCAGGATAAGAAATTGGAACAGGTAAAAAGGGATGTTGCTCTGGAAGCTCAGCATTCATATTTTTATCTTAATCAGGCAAAAAAGAAAATAGGGGTCACTCAGGAGGCAGTGGAATCTGCTGAGGAAGATCTGAGGTTGAATAAAGAGAAGTACAGATTGGGATCCGGCACTATGCTTGATTTATTAAATGCTCAGGTTTCATATAGTCAGGCAAAAAGTGATCATATTCAGTCATTGTATGATTATAAATATGCAATCGCCAGGGTGGAAAAAGCTATGGGTGTATTAGTTAAGTAACTTTAAAACAGGGAGAGTTTAAATGCAGAAGAAGAATAAAAAGAAACTGTTTATATTTTTGGGCCTCCTGCTTGTAATTGTAATTATAATTATATTGAATTCAACCAAGAAAGGAGGATATAAATATGCAGTTCAGACAGAGAAGGTTATGCGAGGCAATATTACATCATTTATTTCAGGGTCTGCCAAGATCCAGCCGGAAATACAAGTCAAGGTTTCTGCCCGGGTAACTGCAAAGCTTATGGATCTCGGGGTTAAAGAAGGAGACTATGTTGAAAAGGGTCAGTTTTTAGCCCGGCTTAAACAATCAGATTATAAAGCAGCAGTTGAACAGGCAAGGTCTAATCTAAGATATGCAGAGGCAGGATATAACAAGGCTAAAAGTGAGTATGAACGCTCTAAAACCTTATACAATGATAACCTGATTTCAGAAGCAGAATTGGAAATTGCAAAATCTTCTTATGAACAGGCAAAGGCACAAGTAGAACAGAACAGAGCTGCTCTTCAGAAGACAAAAGATGATTTATCCGAGACAGTCATATATTCCCCCATGGAAGGGACTGTCAGTAAGTTAAATAAGAAAGTCGGAGAAATGGTACAGGGCTCGCAATTTACCCTGGATGTCATAATGATCATATCTGATCTGACTAAAATGGTGGCTGAAACGGAGATAGATGAAAATGATGTGATCTTTGTGACAGAACAAGATACTGCGGAAATAAGTGTTGATGCTTATCCTGACACTATATTCAAAGGTAAAGTAACAGAAATAGCCAATACCGGAGAAACCCGAGGAGCCGGGTCCCAGGAAGAAGTGACTAATTTTCTGGTTAAAGTAGCTATGCTGGAAAAACCGGAAGGAATTCGGCCTGTGATGTCTGCCACAGTAGATATATTAACTGAAACCCATAAAAATACTTTGAAATTGCCGATTCAGTGTGTTACAGTACGGACACCCCTGGAATTAGAAGATAAAGATGCGGGTAACAATACTAATACAAGACAGGATTCAGTGCAGGCTGACAGTTCGGCCAAAACTTTAAAAAAGCCCGGGAAGAAAGAACCGGTAGAAGTTGTTTTTGTGGTTGAAAATGAGATTGCTCATCAAGTACAGGTGAAAACTGGTATATCAAGTGATACAGAATGGGAAATTTTGAAAGGCGTTGAAGAGGGAGATGAAGTAGTAAGCGGAAGTTTTGAAATACTTTCCAAAAAGCTCAGTGATGGCGATCGAGTAAAAGTTGATAATTCTGTGAAAAGACAATATGTAGAATAAACCAAGAGGATAGATGATATGTTAATTGATATAAATAATTTAATAAAAGAATATCACATGGGTCTTGAAGTAGTTCATGCTTTGAACGGGATAGATCTGGAAATTAACAAGGGAGAATATGTTGCAATAATGGGCCCTTCAGGTTCAGGTAAATCGACCCTGATGAATATTCTTGGTTGTCTGGATACTCCTACTGCAGGGGATTACAGTTTAAACGATACCAATGTCAGCACCATGGATGATAATGAAATGGCAGAGATAAGAAACAGAGAGATCGGGTTTGTTTTTCAGACGTTTAATCTGTTACCCAGGGCTACGGCTTTACATAATGTTGAACTGCCTCTTATTTACAGCGGAAAATCTGCTTCAGAACGAAAAGAACAGGCAGCAAGAACTCTGGAAGACGTTGGTTTGGGAGATCGTATGAATCACCAGCCTAATGAATTATCCGGAGGTCAGCGTCAGCGAGTTGCAATTGCCAGAGCATTAGTGAATAAACCTTCAATCATTCTTGCTGATGAACCTACTGGGAACCTGGATACCAGAACCGGGGATGAAATAATGGAGATATTTGAAAAACTGCATGAAGAGGGAAATACAATAATACTTGTTACTCACGAAGAATATATTGCTGAACATTCTGACCGTATCATACGTTTGCGGGATGGAAGAGTTGAAAGGGATGAAGCAGATTGATGGTTAATTTTCTGGAGACAGGATGAGAATTTTAATTGAATTATGGGAAGCTATTAAAATTGCGTGGAGTGCGTTAGGTAGAAATAAGTTACGTGCTTTTCTTACTCTTCTGGGAATTATTGTTGGTGTTACTACTGTCATAGGGATTATTTCCATTACAGAGGGCTTAGATAAAGCTTTTGGTGATGAAATATCTTCTCTGGGATCAAATGTACTTTATGTGCAGAAGTTTCCCTGGGCACAGCAGGTCGATTGGGATAAAATGCGTAACAGAAAAGATATTACCATGGAAGAAGTACGAGCTCTGGAAGAATATTTAACCATACCTGCAGCCGTTTCTCCCTCTACTCAAACCCGAAGGACGGTTAAGTATAAAAGCGAGTTTTTGGAGAATGTTGCCATAACCGGAACAAATGAGGTAAAAACTTCAGATGTCTTTCCTGAATATGGCAGAGACCTGACAGCCATGGATGTGCATCACAGACGTTGGGTTTGTGTAATTGGGTGGGATGTTGCAGAAACTCTATTTAAACAAGAAGATCCCATAGGTAAGCGAATTAAGATTGGAGGTTATAAGTTCAGAATTGCCGGAGTGTTAGAAAAACAGGGTGATGTGTTCGGACAAAGTCTGGATCAGGAAGTCAGAATTCCTATAGGTGTTTTCTATAAACTGTTTGGGAGTAACCGCAGTCTTACAATTACAGTCAAGGTAGAAGATCCGGAAATAATTGATCAGGCCAGAGATCAGATCCGAGGAATACTAAGGAGAGTCAGAAAAGTTGCCCCAGGTGCAGAAGATGATTTTTCCGTAAATCAAATGGGTATGATAATGGATTTATATAATAGTCTGACTTCTACATTATATGCAGCTGCTATTGGAGTAGGAGCAATATCACTGTTAGTTGGCGGAATCGGCATAATGAATATTATGCTGGTATCAGTTACAGAACGTACCAGAGAGATAGGTATCAGAAAAGCAATTGGTGCAAAAAGGAGAAATATTTTGTGGCAGTTTCTGGTAGAATCTATTGTTATCAGTGCTATAGGCGGATTAATTGGAATAGGCCTGGGTTTTGGAATAAGTAAAATCATAGCATCCATCTCGCCACTTCCGACAACTATTACTGGCTGGTCCATCTTACTGGGAATTGGATTTTCTTCCGGAGTAGGAATATTTTTTGGATTATATCCGGCAAGTAAAGCAGCGAGATTGAATCCTATTGAATCACTGCGATATGAATAATGCTGAGTCATTACCTGCAGAATAATTGTGGTAAACTATGGTTTTAATTTTTTTAATATAATTTTTTGCGGATTAATAGGATAGTTATTAATTTATATTAAGATCAAACATTGGCTAGCTTTTGTAGACCCTTATAATAGTAAATATTAATTTAAATATGAGAGAGTAAAATGTTGGAGGTAGGTAATATGAAAATAGAAGAAAGCATAATTGATGATGTTTTAGTATTAAGTCTCTCCGGTGAATTAATGGGTGGTGAAGAGACAAAACCTTTACAAGAACGGATATATAAGACCATCGAAGACAATAAACCAAATGTAGTGCTGAATTTGAAAGATTTGAAATGGATGAACAGTTCAGGACTTGGTATCATTATGTCCTGTTTAACCACTTTGCGGGGAAGTGATGGTGATTTACGCCTTGCAGAAACATCTGACAGGGTAAAAAAGCCCATAGAAGTAACCAAACTGGATCAGGTGATTAAACTGTTTGATTCCGTTAATGATGCTGTAAAGAGTTTTACTACAGGAGGACATAATGAGTGAATTATCCAGAGAAGAAATAATTAAAAAGGTTGAGGAGGGGATTTCTTTAAGTGGAAAGGATCTCAGTGAGGCTGATCTTTCTTATACAAATTTAAAGAATGCTGATTTCAGTAATGCTGATTTAACTGATGCACATCTCCAGAATGCAAATATGGAAGGTGTAAAGTTAACAGGTGCTGATCTAACTAATGCATTTTTATTTGGAGCAAATTTAAAAGGTGCAGATTTACAGGGAGTTAAGGTGAAAGGTGCAAATTTTCAGGATACAAACCTGGAAGCGGCAAATATTCAGAAAACTGATCTGCAGAATCTTTCTCTTTTCGGCGCTCATTTAGACGAAGCAAATTTAGCCGGAAGTAATTTAAAAGGCGCTAAATTAAAAAGAGCCAGTTTGATTAATACAAATCTCAAAGGAGCAGATCTTCGGAAAGCTCATCTTCAGCGAGCTGTATTGAAAAAGGCAGATCTGACTGAGGCAAATTTGAAGGGAGCCCGTTTAATCAGTGTGGATTTGACTAATGTAAAGCTAAAAGATGCAATTTTTGATGATGATATTGAATAATTTTTTACAGAGGTATTTCTGATTATGGATATCAAAGAAAGTTTATTTATAGCTTTAAGTGCTTTGAGAACAAATAAACTCAGAGCTGTACTGACAACACTTGGGATTGTCATAGGAGTTATGACTGTGATCGGGATGATGACCATAGTCAGAGGGATTAATGCTACTGTAGAAGAACAGTTTGAACAGATAGGAACCAATACTTTTTATATACAGAAATATCCTGCTGTACGCGTTGGTCGTTTAGATGAAAAATACAGAAACAGAGAAGATCTTACCGTTGAACATGCTGAAGCTATTAAAGAAAGAGCAACATTAGTGAGCCGGGTAAATCCTGAATTATATATGTGGGGACAAAGAGTTCGTTATAAGGGAGAAAAAACTAATCCGGATATTTTACTGTATGGTGCATCTGAAGACTGGCAGATAATTAATGGGCGGTATGTAAAATCTGGAAGATTTATAAAAAATTTTGATATACGCTCGTCCAGAAAAGTATGTGTCATTGGTATGGATATAAAAGAGACACTATTCCCGTTTATTGATCCTGTGGGACAGTCTGTACGTGTTGGTCCTGCTAAATTGCAGATAATAGGTGTGCTGGAAGAAAAGGGCAGTACGTTCGGACAGAGTGAAGATAATATTGTAGCAATTCCCTATACAACTTTTCATAAGGTGTTTGGTAAAGAGTGGGGAATGAATATTGCAGTTCAGGCAAGAACTTCGGAATCGATTAATGCTGCCATTGATGAAGTGATCGGGATTTTAAGGGTAGAGCGCAAAGTTCCTCCCGGAAAAGAAAATGATTTTGAAATAATAACCAGAGATTCTCTCACCGAAACCTGGAGAAATTTAACCGGTGTAGTTTTTACTGCTTCTATTGGCATTGCTATGATCTCTCTTTTAGTGGGAGGTATTGGTATTATGAATATTATGCTGGTATCAGTAACTGAACGTACCAGGGAAATAGGTATACGGAAATCCATCGGAGCCAGAAAGAAAGATATACTCTGGCAGTTTATTGTGGAGGCAATTGTACTTTCAGGACTCGGAGGATTTATCGGTATCATTTTTGGTATTGGATTGGGTCAGTTGGTTGGAGCAGTTGCACCCATACCATCAGTAGTACCGGTGTGGTCAATATTTGTTGGGTTGGGCTTTTCTTCTGCTGTGGGACTTTTTTTCGGGATATATCCGGCATCCAAAGCAGCACGTCTTGATCCTATTACTGCTTTACGTCATGAGTGATTTCTTTTATTTAATTGTTTCGAAAATTAGGGAAACGGTTTAAAATTACAAACTCCCAAAGGTTCCGAACCTTCGGGAAGTTTACACACCAGCCTAAACAGATTCAACCTTTCTCAATTATCTCACTTTCCTTTTTACTCAATCCGTATAGCTCATACACCAGTTCGTCTACTTTTTTCTCCGCGTGGTCAACAGCACGCTGGATTTGTCGGCGTTGAGTTTCTAATTTGGTGGCTTGCAATTGCTTGTTTAGTTCCATGAGGTTGTTAACGAGTTCGAAAATTTATTCATATTGATATTTTTTAACAATCCCCTTAGATGATGTAGAATTCTAACTAGATATAATCGCCCGTGGTTCTATCTGGACTTTTTTTGTAACACCTTCAGCGTTTTCGCAATTAACTGATATCTCTACTATAAAGGGCTCCAATTTTCCGTCATTAAGAAGCATTCTGATCCAAATGGTAATATTATCATCATTATTCCAAAAAGGCATATTGGAATTCGAGAGGAGACGTGTATCTGCAAATTCGAGCAATCGAAGCTCACTTTGTGAATTGAAGAGATTTGAATTGAAAGATAACGTATAACCACCATTATTTTTTCTTGGGTGTAATTTCTCGAGGGGAAGTCTAAACATTAAAGTTGGCTTCTTTAGAGTAAAACCTGAAGTGTTTGTAATTTTGAATTGAACTTTATGAGATGTTATTGGATCCGGGAAAGTTTTATATTTTGTTCGGAGATCGCTAGGTAACTCGTTCTTAGGGTAGATGCCAATGTGCTCTGAATCAACACTTTGTTCAATTTTTATCTTAACTTTTTTGGGCTTTGGATCTGCAGTTGACAGAGCTATAACAGCAGATATTAATGCGACAAAGACAGCAGCACTTTGAATAGTGTTGCCAATTTCTGCATTTGACCCATATTTTGAAAAGATCACATAGTACTCGAATACTATGGCTAAAAGTATAAGAATTATGATAGTGATGATGTATCTGATTTTCAATTTTTTACCCTTTCTTTTACCTAATTTGTTATTCTTCTTTGGCTTTCTACTCAGTGAAGTTAAGGACACCCAACTGAGTAGAAAATATCAACCTTTCTCAATTATCTCAATTTCCTTTTTATTCAATCCGTAAAGCCCGTAAACCAGTTCGTCCACCTTTTTCTCTGCATGGTCAACAGCACGCTGGATTTGTCGGCGTTGAGTTTCTAATTATACCTCGTTCCTACGGTCTCCGTGGGAACGCCTTCCCTGTACCCTCTGCGACCAGTACTTCACCATTCTGTACAAACAAGTAATCAAACCCGATCCTTTCAAATAATTCCGAGCGCTTGAGTATCTCCAATGTGAAGGGTCATCAACATATCCCCTGCGAACCGGATTATAATGAATGTAATCGATCTTCTGGGTCATCATCTTTCTGGTTCGAATTTGTTGAGGATGACTGCCTTCCTGCCAGAACTGATGCTCCCGGTCTTTTTTGAATGCTTGTTTTCCATTGGAAAATGCATTCAAGATTGATCTTGAGCCATTTTTTTTGTAATAATCAATAATCTGTCTGGCCGTATACGACTTGAAGTTACCCAATTCTTTTGAAAGATCATCTGATGATACCATCATATGCAAATGGTTTTCCATAATCACAAATGCATAAATATTCAATCTGTGGTGTTCCTGCATGAACACCCAGGTGTCGAGTACATATTGAACCACTCCCGGATTCGAAAAAGCTGGAAGCCATTGAACAACAGTTCCGGTTACGAAATATGGATATTGATTCTCAAATATCTTATATCTGCTTCTTGCCAAGAAAATCCCTTATGATAACATAGACGCAGAGCGTCTTACTATACGTCCCCACGGAGACCGTGGGTACGAGATGATAAAGCATACCCCAACCTTGTGCCCAACTTGATTGGGTATTGATTGGGGGGCACCTGCCAAACGAGTATTAATAGTATTTTTTATCCAGACCACCCGACGTTGTTATGTGGCTATATTTTCTAATTTAAGTACCTATTATTGTAACTTTATTCACTTAACTTGATAATAAATTTGTTTTTACCAACTAATTCTTTACTCGTAGCATCAATACTTATTATTTTTTCATTTCGATTTATTGTGATTTCATGTATACCCCATGTCCCAGAATTTGGGCCATCATCTTTATACTTATAAATACCGCTAGCAATATATGGAGTACTATCATTGATGTAAATTTTACTTTCCCAATTCCCAAATTTATTTGATATTTGTTTTATATTTAACTCATTATTTAATTTTAATATGTTGTGTATGCCATATTTTACTTCATACGTTTTATATTGATGTGGCATACCATCTAATTTATAACCCTTATAATTTTTTGAATTCAATATTTTTAATAATATATATGTCTTAAAGTTGAAAAATATAGCAATAAACACTACTGATAGTATTGAACATAGCACACCATAAAAAATTGTTTGAGATATACACATTTTATTCCCCTTTATATTTATTATATAAAAGACAAGTTCATTTGCCGGGCGGCTTTACAGGAATCTCTACATGTTTCTGTTTCTTTCATCCATTTATAAACGAATTTTGGGATAATATGACTTTCGCAAAGTTCTGCTTTCTTTTTATGTAATTCACATTTCATACAGGGTTCATTATTTAGCTTGTGCCAAACAGTTAGTTTGCAGTAGGATGGGCCTGTAACCCATCTTCTACCAATTCTCTTCTAACTAAAAAAATTTTCAAATTTGCAGATTCTATTACACCCCAGGACAATCAAATATTGTTTTCAACCTCTTTCAATTATCTCAATTTCCTTCTTACTCAACCCGTAAAGCCCGTAAACCAGTTCGTCTACTTTTTTCTCCGCGTGGTCAATAGCACGCTGGATTTGGGTGCGTTTGGTTTTGAGTTTGATGGTTTGCAATTGCTTGTTTAATTTCAGGAGGGTGTCAACAAATTTGACGATTTGGGCATGTTTCTCTTTCTCCTTATTATTAGTAAAATTGACTGAAATAATGGGAATTTTACTCAGTGGTTCATTAAAATACTCTCTTGAAATACCTTTTGGTTTTCCAATAAATCCATAAAACCAATTCATTAATTTCGAGTTTAATATTCCAAGTAAAAATTTAATACTTATTTTCTCATTTTTATTAAGTACAATTACACGAACATCACCACCATCATTAAAATATTGCTTGTTGTCATAAGCGAATCTATTAGATGAAGCTCGATAGGGTACTACAAGTTTCTCTGAAGCGTCAAATATCTCTTTCTTTCTAGGGCGTTCAAGCCGGTACCAATCGTACAGCCCTCTTTTAACCTCATTGCGATTGGATAACTCTGCTTTGTGCTTAAGGAGATATTTATAGAGGTTTGGATATTGTTTCGGATTAGTCTTGTTGTCAATATAAATCAAGTATTGTTTTCTATCTTTGATATTATAACTCTGTATATCTCCGTTTTTTATATTTTTTCTGAGCAATGCTTTTTCAATCTTTTCCTTTTTAACTAATTCATTCGAAACAGTAAATATCCTATTCATACCGGAAGTAGAACCTTTTTCAATTGTTGATATATCTCCTAGTGGAGTATGTTTTTGAAGTCTTTCAATTAAGACCAATTCTTCTTTTCTAGCAACAATCCAATTATCTGTTAATTTCCTTCTTGAGAGTGTTATTTTCTTAAAGGAATCTATTAAATTTTGTGTACTTAGTTCTTTGTCTTTTCTTGGTAAAAAGTACTCGACCTTTGTATTCCGGCTTTCTTTCTCTAAAAATATAATATTGGTATGAATATTTACATTTTCAAAAACCATATGGTCTTTAAAGT
Organism: uncultured bacterium; assembly: GCA_964515295.1. Classification (GTDB taxonomy): domain Bacteria; phylum Zhuqueibacterota; class QNDG01; order QNDG01; family CAYUAG01; genus CAYUAG01. The sequence goes on from CAZETW010000032.1 coordinate 28,963, forward strand.
CTATAATAGTTATAATATGTTTTGATAGAAATTTTCTTAATAGTTCTGCATATTTATTTCCTAA
>CAZETW010000033.1:0-28237 GCA_964515295.1 uncultured bacterium
ATTTATTGACATACATTATATATTAATGTACGTTATTCTAAAATTAATTTCAACCTGGAAATACAAAAATTGTTTGCTTTACAAAAGATATGTAAATTGTAAACAGGGGTAATGAAAAAACACTTGCTGAAAAACATCTGAAATCATATCAGGAAATACAGCTGTCAGAAGAAAAGAAAGATTAACTCATTACTTTAATGAAAAATAAAGCAGCTTTCTATGGTCAGGATACGATCCCGACATTTAAAATATAATCCACGTAATATCAACAAACAGTGAAAAACCGTACCCATAACTATCGAACAACACAAAAATACAAAAAAATTGGTATTTGGATTTGTATAGCCCTTGTTATGGGAAATATGATAGGTTCAGGGATTTATTTACTTCCATCATCTCTGGCTCAATATGGAGAAATAAATATTCTTGGCTGGATTTTTATTGCAACCGGATCTATGATACTGACATTAATTTTTTCACGACTCAGCAGATTAGCGATAAAACCGCTGCTCATTAGCATTGGTTAAATAAATACCCCGTTCACCTTCAAGGGGACAGGTAGAAACACAAATGCCACATCCGATACATAAGGTCTCGTCAACATAGGGCAGTTTGACTTCACTCTTTTCTCCGTCTATCCTGATAACTTCCCGGGTAACAAATTTTATCGCTTTATCAGGCAGAGGACAGTGTTCTTCACATACCATACAGTTTTCACCGTAATACCAGGGAATACAACGAGTTTTATTGAAATGTGCAGTTCCAATTTTGAACTCCTGTCGTTTTTTCAATTCTAATTCATGGATAGCACCTGTAGGACAGACCTTTCCGCACAGATTACAATTATATTCACAATACCCGGTTTCCGGTTTTAATATTGGAGACCATATCCCGTCAAGCCCTGCCTCCATGACTGCAGGCTGTAGACCCGCCCCGGAGGTTGAACAAATTTTTATACATTCCCCACACCTCACACAACGGTCTAGAAATTCTGCTTCAGGGAGAGAACCAGGCGGACGTACTACTTTACTGTTAGAAACCGGATCCTGAAAGCCGGCTTTAAGAAATCCAATGGTAAAAATACCTACCCCTGCAGTTTTTAAAAATCTGCGTTTATTGAAATCAATATTTTTAGTCTTTTTTGCAGAGATATTACTTTGTTTATAGAAACCAAAGGAGATCGCATCAACCGGGCAAACATCCATACAATCCATACAGTTTATACATTCAGCTTTATTAGTACTGACAAAATCTTCTTCAATTGCATTCATCCGACAATTTCTTTCACATAACCCGCAGGAAGTACAGTCTTCTGAAACTCTTCTCTTATAAAACCGCTTTAATGAAAATAAAGCCAGCAGTCCTCCTAATGGACAAAGATTTTTACACCAGAATCTTCTCTCCAGTATACCTGCAAGTATTATAAAAAGAAAAATAATACTGATAAATATAAACCCGTTGAACATCAGCTCATTTAAAGGCAGCAGGGTTCCTTTAAGCATATCGTACAGATTGAACAGGAAATCTTCCAAAAATCCCAGATCCAAAAAAAATCCTAAAAAGCCTTCCAGAAAAAAAACAAATACCGGATAAAGAAAAACTACTACACTTCTGGTTAATAAAGATATGGGATCTAAAAAACCGGTAAGCTGAATGGATAATATTGCAGAAATCAGTATAATACTAAGAAGAGAAAATTTTATCCAAGGAAAATAAATCCTTTCTTTTCTTTTTTTATCTTTTGATACTGTAAAAGTATCAAAGACATCTATTAATACACCCAGAGGACAAAGCCACCCGCAAAAAAACCTGCCTAATATCACAGTAAAAATAATAACAATTACCGCGGGTATAGATATAATTAAAATATTCCGCGCAGCAATAGCAGCTGAGATTGATAATAGAGGATCCAGTTGCAAGAAGAAATCAACCGGAATATTAGATGTGAATGGGTATGTGGCAAGAAAAAATAATAAAAAGAACAACAATAAAAATAAAATCTGAAAAACAATTCTTATTTTTTTCATATATTACATATCAATTTTTTTTATATTTAATTTATTTAAATCTTTTATTCCAAGTCCACGTTCGCTGGCAACCTTGATAAATCCGATTTTATTATGATCAAATCCAAAAAGAGAAGCCCCATAACTGTCAACTGCCACAGGATCAGTTCCACAAACCACTGTCTTAGCAAGTTTAACATCATTTAAACTTCCACCGCTGGGGCCATTTCTCAGTAGCATTCGATATGAATCAAGTATGATCAGATCAGCCTTCACAAATGTATTTATATCAGTAATTTTTACATCAAAATCCCTATGTAATTGGCCTCTTCTTCCACCTAAGAATCCCATATAATTCTTCATGCTTAAAGTAACCTGACAGAGACTGTGATGTTTAGCAATAGGTATATTTATAATCTTATCAGCTTCTAAAACATCTTCGTATATTTCCCATGATTTCACTAATTCACCCTCAGGTATTGCAACCCGTTTGAATTTTCTGGAATAAACATGTTTGACATCAGCTCCGGCCTCAGTGGCAGCCTTTTCAATCCCGCTTCTTTTATAGCAGCGTCTGGCTTCATTAAGTGTATTATCAAAAATCTTAACTTCTTTGGCACCTGACTCTAAGCACATTTTTACAACTTCTGCGACTACCTGAGGATTGGTGGTGGCAGCCTGTTCAGGAACTCTATCCCAGGAAACATTTGCTTTAAGAACAACTATATCTCCCTTACTTATAAAATTACTCATTCCCCCCAACTCTTCAACTGCTTTCCTAACCAGAATTTCCGGTTCAGCATTTCTCACTACTACCAAATCAGTATCTGCTGATTCCGAAAAAACAGAAGTATCCTTTGCTAAAAGAAAAGCAGCACTTAGAGCAGCTGAATTTTTTAAGAAATCTCTTCTTTTCATGATTACCTCTAATTTAAATGTGATTTTTTGTGATCGATTTCTTCAGGGTGAATTTCGGATTTTTTCTTTTTCTTATTATCCTCTACTTCATAAAATTCAAGTTTTGCACCTTTCTTTTTAACCTGAATTTTACTTCCTTCTGCAAAACGTCCTCTAAGTATATCTTCTGCTATCGGATCCACTATATATTTTCTTAAGACTCTTTTAATTTGTCTTGCTCCATATTTTAGATCGAATCCTTTATCAACCAATAATTTCTTTGAACTTTCAGTCAATGAAATAGAAATATTTCTCTCTTCACTAATCTTTAAAAGTTCATCCATGGATATATCAATTATTTTGGTAATATCCTTTTTAGTTAAAGGCCTGAATACTAAAATTTCATCTATTCGGTTAAGAAATTCAGGAGTAAATAATTTTCTGGTTTCTTCCATCATAGAGGATTTCATAGTATGATAATCAACCTGACCTCCGGTTTTGCCAAATCCATATCCTTTATCCAGTACAGAACGTGATCCCAGATTTGAAGTAAGTATTAAAACTGTATTTCTAAAATCAACTTTTCTGCCCAAACCATCTGTTAGATGACCTTCATCTAAAATCTGAAGTAAAACATTAAAAACATCAGGATGAGCTTTTTCAATCTCATCAAAGAGCACCACAGAATAAGGATGTTTTCTGACCTTTTCTGTTAATTGTCCTCCCTCTTCATAGCCGACATACCCCGGAGGTGCTCCGGTCATTCTTGAAACAGCAAATTTCTCCATAAATTCAGACATATCAACTCTGATAAGAGCATTCTGATCCTGGAAAAGATATTCTGCCAGTACCTGGGCAAGATAAGTTTTCCCTACTCCGGTAGGTCCTAAAAATATAAAGGATCCGATCGGGCTACGAGGATCTTTCAATCCTGCACGTGTCCTGCGTATAGCCTTGGCAAGAGTTTCAACTACCGGATCCTGACCGATAACAGATTGTTTTATTACATCAGACATTTTTAATAACTTTTCTGATTCTGACTGAGCTACTTTAGAAACCGGAACTCCGGACATCATGGAAACGACCTGAGCTACATCTTCTTCAGTGACATGTGCAAGAACTTCTTCTTCATCATTTTCCCATCGTTCTTTAGCATCGGATAATTCCTGCAATAACTTTTTTTCTCTATCACGTAATACAGCAGCTTTCTCAAACTCTTGATTTTTTATCACATTATTTTTCTCATGATTTATTACTTTTAACCGCTCTTCCAGCATCACGATTTCACGGGGAACCGTAATATTTGCAAGATGAACCTTGGATCCTGCTTCATCCATAACATCAATAGCTTTATCCGGAAGATATTTATCAATAATATATCGATCCGACAGCTTAACAGCAGATTCGATCGCCTTATCCGTATATCGTATTCTATGGTATTTTTCATAACGACTCTTTAATCCTTTTAGAATTTGAAGTGTCTGATTCATTGTCGGAGGGTCTATCAGTACTTTTTGAAATCTCCTTTCCAGAGCACCATCTTTTTCAATATGTTGTCGGTATTCATCCAACGTGGTTGCTCCGATACACTGGAGTTCACCTCTGGCCAAGGCAGGCTTGAACATATTTGAAGCATCAAGAGAGCCGGATGCTCCACCTGCACCTACAATTGTATGCAGTTCATCAATAAAAAGGATAATATTCTGCTGCTTAACTAATTCACTCATTATCGCTTTCATACGTTCTTCAAATTGACCGCGATATTTAGTTCCTGCCACTACAGCACCAAGATCAAGTGTTATAACTTTCTTATTATGAAGTACCCTTGACACTTTCTTTTCAACTATTCTCATTGCCAGTCCTTCGGCGATTGCGGTTTTCCCAACTCCTGGTTCCCCGATAAGTACGGGATTGTTTTTCTTACGTCGAGACAGTATTAGAGCAACCCTATGGATTTCCTGATTTCGTCCGATAACCGGATCTAATTTATTCTTTTGTGCTAATTCAGTTAAATTCCTCCCAAAATGATCTAAGGCGGGAGTTTTGGATTTTTTCTTGTGTTCTTTCATAGAAGTATGTGTTGACCCTTTCAAAATATTCTCCAATTCTTTTTTTACAATATCATAATAAACATCATAATTATTTAATACACTGGCTGCAATTCCTTCTGCATCTTTCAACAAAGCGAGTAACAGATGTTCTGTTCCAATGACGTTAAATTTAAATTTTTCAGCTTCTGACGAGGCAACACGTAGTATACGTTCCGCTCTTTTTGTAAAAGGTATGTTTCCCATTGTAATAGTTCCACCGGTTGACCTGACTGCTTCCTCTACAGATCTTTTTAAATCGTCAAGATTAACATTCAGATTCTGTAATATCTCTATAGCTATACCACTACCTTCTCTAATAATCCCAAGAAGAAGATGTTCAGTGCAAATATAATCATGACCCAGACGCAATGCTTCTTCTCTGGAAAGTTGAATTACAACCTGAACTTTTTGTGAAAAATTATTTCTAATCATATATTTTTTCCTAAACTTATTATTTACTAAACATTCTTTACACTTTCATATTATTTTACTTTTCATTATTGAATGTAATATTTATTAATAAAAAATCAAAATAAACTTGAATTTCCAATTCAAGAAACCGTTGTATTTTTGAAATTTACCATACTTTCCATATAACTGTTAAGATTTTAATCATCTTACAATCTAAACGTGCAATGAATTATATTCATGCAAATTTCAAGCCATTTATTTAGAAATTTCATATTTTTATATTTTGATTTTATATATCCAAACACCTTTATTTTTAATCTTTTTTTACTGGTCTCCCTTCTTTAAAGCTATAATTCTATCTCTTAATATAACTGCGTATTCATAATTTTCATCTTTCACCGCCATATCCAACCTATTTTGCAGTTCATCAAGAGAATCATCCATACTATATTGTTCTGTTTCATTATCTTTATCAATATCTAGTTCAAAATTCTCATCATTGACAATATCAGACAGATATTCAGAAATCAAATTTATTATCACTTCTATATAAACAGTAGACACATTATTAATAGCCGAAGAATTAAATACCAAATGTTTTAAACATTCATTACAGAGATTCAATGATGTTTTTTCCCCCTTAGTAATAATACTGACTCTAATTATTGAATCACGTTGATTACATTTATCACATACCATTATTAATATCTAACCCTTCCATCAAATAATTCAATAGTTCTATCAGTCTTTTCTGCAAGATCCTTTTCATGTGTTACAATAATAAATGCTTTATTTTTTCCCCGTACAAGATCCCACATCATATCATGTAAAAACTCACTGTTTGCCTGGTCCAGATTTCCTGACGGTTCATCTGCTAATATCAGCAGCGGCTCATTCATTAAAGATCTTGCAAATGCAACCCTCTGTTTTTCACCTCCGGATAATTCATTTGGTTTATGGTTGAGTCGTTGCATTAAATTCACCTCTTTAAGAAGTTTTTCAGCTTTTTTGATAGCTTCAGGTTTATCTTTTCCGCTTATCAAGGCAGGCATTGCAACATTTTCCAGAGCAGTAAATTCAGGTAAAAGATAATGAAACTGAAAAACAAAACCTATTTCCTGATTTCTGAAATATGCTAACTTTTTATCTTCCATATTATAGATATTATGATTATTTATAATTACCTTCCCCTTATCAGGTCTGTCTAATGCCCCAATAATATGCAGTAATGTACTCTTACCAACTCCTGAAGGACCAATTATAGATACTATTTCACCCCTTTTAATACTTATATCTACTCCTTTTAAAACTTTAAGACTTTTATTTCTACCAACTTGATAGCTTTTATATACATTATTAGCAGTAAGAATATTTTTATTTACATTAGTCATAATGTTTTTTTCCTACTCATACCTTATAGCTCTTATTGGATCTAACTTTGCAGCTTTTATGGCCGGATATAATGAAGCAAAAATACAAAGCACAATAGCAGCTAAACCGATCAAAACGAAGTCTAATGACTGCATTTTGACCGGTAAATAGTTAATGAAATATACATCGCCAGGTAAAGAGAAAAATTTATATTCTAACTGGGCAAAACAAAGTGAGAATCCTATAATAAAACCAATTAATGATCCTAATATTCCGACAACCATTCCTTCAAAAAGAAAAATTTTTGTTATACCTTTTGATGTTACTCCCATTGATTTTAATATTCCAATCTCTCTGGTTTTTTCCATGACCACCATTATTAAAGTACTGATAATATTAAATGCAGCAACCAGAATAATCAGGGATAACACAATAAACATTGCCCATTTTTCCAGCTGCATCCAGGAAAATAGATTTTTTCGTAAATCAAACCATGTCTGAGAAAAATAAGGATATCCAAGAATTTTATCAATTTTATTGCTTATCTGATCAGCTTTATAAAGATCGTTAAGTTTAATTTCAAGACCAGAAACAGCATTACTCATCCGGAATAATTTCTGCGCTGATTCAATTGAAATAAATGCATATGCATTATCATATTCAAACATTCCTGATTCAAAAATCCCACTGACAACAAATTGTTTTACTGGAGGTTGTCTGAACATTGAATACACACCGGCAAGGCTCACCAATATCACTTCATCTCCAGTATCAACTAAAAGACGATCGGCTAACCATCTGCCTAAAACAATTCCAGGACGACTTATACTCTCCTCATTTGTTATATCACCTACATTAAACTCACCATAATACATATTGTTTCCAATCTCAGAAACTTTAAAAACAGTTTTTGGATCTACTCCACGTATTATAATGCCGTCACTATACCTACCCGCACGTATCATTGCCTCATTTAAGATATAGGGAGAAATACCAATTATATTATCGATATCATTTATTTTTTCTGCAACTTCTTTATATTCTTCCATATTTTCAAAATGAAATTTACGCACTCTGAGATGAGTATCAAAACCAATTATCCGTGACCGGACTTCAGATTCAAAACCATTCATAACAGAGAGTGTAATAATAAGGGCAGCTACTCCAATCGCAACTCCAAAAATTGAAATATAAGAAATTATATTAATAAACCGGGTTTTCTGTCTGGCAGTTAAATATCTTTTAGCTATAAAAAATTCGAAATTCATATAATATCCATTAAAAATTTATTCCTCTTTAGGTCGCATTTGGGGAAATAATATAACATCACGTATGGATTGTGAGTTTGTAAGCAGCATAACTAACCTGTCAATACCCACACCCAGACCAGCAGTAGGGGGCATAGCATATTCCATGGAACATAAAAAATCTTCATCGATTATCATGGCTTCTTCATCTCCCTGTGCTCTCATTTTAGCCTGATCAGTAAATCGTTCCCTTTGATCAATAGGATCATTTAATTCACTGAAAGAATTGCATAGTTCTTTTCCTGCAACATATCCCTCAAATCTTTCTGTCAGCCCTTTTATATCCCGATGTTTTTTTGCCAGTGGTGACAGCTCAACAGGATAATCCAATATAAATGTTGGTTGTATTAATTCAGGTTCAACATATTCTCCAAATATTGCATCCAGAAGTTTTGCTTTCCCGGAAAGATCTTTTATATCAATATTTAGTCCCTGAGCTGCCTCAGCAATCTCATTTTGATCCTTGCCAAAAAGATCGCATCCGGTATATTCTTTTATAGCCTCGAAAAAAGAAATTCTTTTCCATTTTTTATTAAAATCCAAAGAAATATTATTATAGGTTATTTCAGTCTTTCCAAATACTTTATTACAGATAAACTTAACCATTTCTTCGACTAAATCCATCATATAATAATAATCCTGATAAGCAATATATAATTCCATCATAGTAAATTCTGGATTATGTTCTGCATCCATTCCTTCATTGCGAAAATCCTTAGCTATCTCAAAAACTCCATCAAATCCGCCTACAATTAAACGTTTCAAATATAACTCATCTGCAATCCGCAAGTATAAATCCATATCAAGAGTATTATGATGAGTAATAAAAGGTCTGGCATAAGCACCTCCATAAAGAGGTTGTAAAACCGGTGTTTCTACTTCCATAAAACCTTTTTGTTCCAAAAAAATACGCATAGCGGATATAATATTTGACCGATTAATAAACACATCTTTCACATCCTGATTGACCAAAAGATCTACATAACGCTGTCTGTACCGCATCTCTTTATCAGAAAATTGATCATATAAAATTTTATCTTCACCTTCTTCTTTTTCTTTTACAATTGGAAGGGGACGAATAATTTTAGAAAGAAGGATCAGTGTACTCACTAATATAGTTGTTTCTCCGGTTCTGGTTTTAAACACTTCACCTTCAACACCAATAATATCACCAATATCCAGTAATTTAAATACCTTATAATCTTCTTCGCTGATTTTATCTTTACGTATATAAAGTTGGATTTTCCCGGTTTTATCTCTCAAATGGCAAAAACTAACTTTGCCCATCTTTCTTATAGATAATAACCTTCCGGCGACCGATACTTTTTCCTCTTTAGATTCTTCACAGTATGATTTGATAATATCTTCAGCAAAATCTTTCTGAGCAAAAGAATAAGGATATGGATTTATTCCATTCTTTCTTAATTCCTCTAATTTTTCTAATCTCTGTTCTCTTAACTCATCTAATACACTCAATACATAACCTCCGTTATTAATTACTGAATTTTAATAAATAGGCTTTAATAAATTCATCAATGTCTCCATCCATGACATCCTGAGTATTTGAGGTTTCGACTTCGGTTCTGTGATCTTTTACCTTATTATATGGATGGAATACATAAGATCTGATTTGATTACCCCAGGCAATTTCTTTCTTTTTATCTTCAATATCCTGTATCTTTTGTTGTCCTTCTTCTTTTTTCAGCTGATATAAGCGTGCATTCAAAACCTTTATCGCATTAGCTTTATTCTTATGTTGTGAACGTTCATTCTGGCATTGAACCACAATACCGGTAGGTAAATGAGTTATCCTTACAGCTGAACTGGTTTTGTTCACATGTTGCCCTCCGGCACCAGAGGCTCGGTAGGTATCTATGCGAAGATCGGAAGGATTAATTTCAACTTCTATATCATCATCTACTTCCGGATACACAAAAACCGAAGCAAATGATGTATGACGCCTTTTATTGGAATCGAAAGGAGAAATGCGTACCAATCTATGAACACCAGCTTCTGCCTTTAAATATCCGTAAGATGAACTTCCTTTGATTTCCATTATTGCACTTTTTATTCCCGCTTCATCACCAGCAGAAACATTTAAAACATTGGTTGTAAAACCTTTTCTTTGAGCATAACGAGTATACATACGAAATAACATTTCAGCCCAATCTTGAGATTCAGTTCCGCCCGCACCTGGATGTATAGTTAATATTGCATTCTTATCATCATCTTCTCCATTTAACATCTGCTGTAATTCAAGATGAACAATTTTCGATCTCAGGATTTCAATTTCTTCTGATATTTCCTGTAATGTTTTTTCATCACTCTCTTCTTTGGCTAGCTCAAATAAAACCAAAAGGTCATTATTTTTTTGATTTAATTCTTCCCAGTCATTAACCCATTGCTTTAAATCATTTAATTCTTTCAGAATTGATTGAGCTTGTATATTATCATCCCAAAAATCTGGATCTGTTGTCATCTTCTGCAATTCAGATATTTTTTTCTTTTTATTATCACCGTCAAAGATGCCTCCAGAGTTTTGAGATTCTCTTGGTAGTACTGTCAAGTTTTTCCTGCAATTCATCAATCATTATATATTTTGCTCCCTTACAATGTTAAATTTTCCATTTATAACCATATTATTAACATATTGTTCCAAAATCTGTTATAATTTTTATTTTTCTCAGCTAAAATTTCTGGTTTATATTTAATTTAACAATTATAAAGTTTATTGTCAATAAAATATACCTTAAATATTATATTTTTATTAGAAAAAATATTATTAATGTAAAATTTATTTAATATAGATTGTTAGAAATAATAAATTATATCTATCAAGAATGGAATGTATAAAAAAAAATGAAATTAGTGGACTTTCCGTAAAAAAAGTTTTCTAACCCCAAATATCTTTTAAATCAATTTTATGTCTGCATTTGGGACATAATAATTTCATCATATCAGGACGTCTTAATTCCTCAGATTTTTCTCCGGTTTCTACAGGAATAAGCTCCTGCTGACTGATGATAAGAAGATTAGGATTACCATATGCCAGGGTACCCAGTTTTCTGACTAACCAGGCAAGATGATTTTTGGTTGTGATAATAGAATGACAAATATCACAGATAACCAATTCATGTTCAATAGATTCTTCAGCTAAATTACGATCAAATAATGCTAAATCATATTCTTTGGTAAGTTGTATTCCTTTGTCTGTTATACAATGAGCCTCACAATTACCGCAAAAATTACACATATCATATCTACATTCGACTTTGCGAATTTGGGTCCCCTTACTCAAATCAACAGGTTCTTCCGGATCTATCACAGTAATTGCATTTGCAGGACATACCTCTGCACATGCCCCACATCCTATACAATATTCTTCAAAGTATTTGGGTTTTCCCCTGAAACCATCTACAGGTTCAATTTCCACTGCAGGAAACTTAGTTGTATATGGCTTACTAAATAATGATCTTAATGCTTCTTTTAATTCTCTCAGTTTTGGATATTTCATATTATATTACCAAACTATAATCTCGGTTTGTCTCCACGATCTTTTTTATATTTATCAACTACACTATTTTCCCATAACTCAACTCCAAATATGTGAGCCCCTCTTGCCAAAGCATGAGCTCCAACTGGAGAAGTAAGTAGAACAAAAGGTATTCCAAGCAGAGCTTTAATACCCATACCCGAAAAACCAGTTGTAATAAAAATACCAAAAAGTATTCCACATGTTCCAAATGTAATACATTTAGTACCTGCTTGAAGCCTATTGTAAACATCCGGCAATCTCAGAAGGCCCAAACATCCAAAAACATCAAATAAGACTCCAATGCAAATAATAAAAATACCGATTATTTCATTCCAACTCATCATATCATTATTCATCCAATGTTTTATGTGCTAAATATTTTGCCAAAGCCAAAGTCCCCAGAAAACTCAAGAATATCCATGCTAAAGCAACATCCAGTAAAAAGGCCCGATCAGACATTAATGCTAGAATTGCTGTAATCCCGACTGCAAGAGTTCCCATTATATCAATGGCTACCATTCTGTCCGGTATGGATTTACCTCGCCATGCCCTTATCAGACAAGCAAAACAACAACCAATTAATATATAAAAACAATATTGTAGTATTTCAATTAAAATATCCATTATCCTCTCAATCAAAAATTTTTACTAAAAATTTCTCAAATCTTCCTACAATATCCTGAGTGGCATCTTCAATATCTTTGTGTGTAACATTAATGCAATGTATATAAAGAATTTCATCCTTTATATCTATAGTAAATGTACCAGGTGTCAAGGTTATAGAATTTGCAAGAACAGCTTTCCCCATCTCTGATTTCAACCTGGTTTTTACTTTGACAATTCCCGGTGCAATGGGCATGTTTCTCGGACGAAATATACTTATAATAACACGAAAAGCAACATCAAAATTAGCTTTAGCCATCTGCCAGACAAAAACCGGAATATAGACAAAAAACCAAAACCACCTATTCAATTGTAGCACTTTTTTTGAATTGCTTACAAACAGGTTTCCGAATATAAAACCAATAGCAACTGATACAACTAAACCTACTATAAGATTTTGCCAATATAGTGTCCAGGTTAATAACAACCAAACAATGAAGGAGAAGATTATTAATATAATTCGTTTCACTTCATCCTCCTAAAACAGTTTTTCCATAATCTATACCATTTTTTAATACATCAACAGCAGGATCAAGTAATAAGGATCTTAAACTGGGAAGTAACAGTAATCCCATTCCTATACTTAATAATGCCAAAAGAATACAAATAAGACTCATTGCAAAAGGAGCTTCTTTAATATTTGCGTAAATATCGTTTAATTTACCCCAAAAAGCCAATCGTTGTGACTTCAAATAATATACTAAAGTAACTATACTTATCAGTATTGCAACACCAGAAAGAATATAATGCTTTGCCTGAACTGCAGCAATGATTATTACTAATTTGCTCCAGAATCCACCAAGTGGCGGTATTCCGCTGATTGATAAAGAACCAATCAAGGAAGTATATGAAGTTATGGGCATCTTTTCAGATAATCCGCCCATTTTGTTCATATCTCTATTATCTGTTGCATACACGATAGCACCTGAATTTAGAAATAATAATGATTTAGATGCCGCGTGATTCAGTAAATGAAATATCCCTCCTAAAAATCCTAAAGGAGTCCCCAGTCCAAAAGCAAACATGACATAACCGATCTGACTGATAGATGAATAGGCTAAAAGTCTCTTATAATCATTTTGTCCCAGGGCCAGATAAGCACTAACTACCATTGACAAGACACCAAGTATAATAAATATAGTCGGTATAAAAGGTACATTAGTAAAACCAAAAACATTTATAAATATTCTGATTAAGGTATACACACCCAGAACTTTTATTACAACTCCTGACAACATTGCAGAAATCGGAGCAGGAGCTGAGGGGTGAGCATCCGGCAACCAGGAATGAAATGGCATTAAGGCCGCTTTCAGACCAAATCCCACCAGAAAAAGAATACTGATAAAAACAAGGGCCGGATTTGTTCCAATCTGATTAATAATTTGTGAAGCATCAGCAAGGTTCAATGTACCAGTCATAAAATAAAATAAAGCCAAACCAAGTAAAATTAAAGCTGAAGCTGTTCCGCCCAGTATCTGATATTTAAATGATGCTTCTAATTCTTCCGAACCTATTCCAAAAGCAACCAAAGCATAGGAAGCAATTGCAGTAATTTCCAGGAAGACAAAAAGATTGAACAAGTCTCCAGAAATAACAACCCCGTTTAAACCTGCAATCATTAATAGGAATAAAGTATAATATTTTGGTTTATCTGTATAATGTGACATATAATTAATAGAATAAATATTCACACCAAAACCAACAATATTAACAATCAGCAGCATAACTATTGTTAAACTATCAACTACTATGGCAATACCAAAGGGTATTCCTTCAACTGGTTCCCACCCTCCGGCAAAATAGGTAATAGTCTGACCTGCAAATCGTAAACAATAAATCGCCAGTCCCATTAAAAATAGAGTGGCAATATTGGCAAGCCAGTCTGCAGACCGGTTCCACAATTTTGAAATGATGAGTGTTATAAATGCTGTTCCCAATGGAACAACGACAAATAGAGGTAGTAAATTCATCCTCGTAATTTCCTGATTTTTCTTACATCAAATGTATCATATTTTTCATGAATTCTGACAGCAAATGAAACTAATAAGGCTGTTGTCCCCAAACCAATAACAATAGCTGTTAATACAATAGCCTGAGGAAGAGGATCAACAAACGTTGCTGTGTCGGGTATCTTCGTAGTAATTATTGGTGCTATTCCGCCTGTTCTGAAACCAACTAAAGCAAGCATAAGATTAACAGCATACTCCATTATAACCAATCCAATAATCATTTTGATAAGATTTCTTTTAACCAAAACGCCATATAATCCAATTGAAAATAGTATTATTGCCAATAAAAAAACAATCATAATCTCTCTCCAACTTTTAGAATGGCCAATGTAATAAATATTGAAAATAAAGCAGCTCCTACCTCAATACCTATGGCAATATTACATAAGGGAATAATTCCTGCACTAAAAAGTCTAAAAGGTTCTCCTAGATTTGTTTTTGCAATAATATTATAAAAGAAATACGTACCATTTAATAATCCTATAATAGTAATAAACCAAAAAAGGAAAATCCCGATACTTTCTGTCAGTGAGGCCCGCATCTTTTTTGCTTCGCTTTTGATGTTTTCTGATCCATAAGCTAAAATTAAAAGTGTAAAACATCCGGCAATAAGCACACCTCCTGCAAAGCCGCCACCTGGAGTCAGGTGTCCGTGCAGCACAACATAAATTCCCAATAAAAGGATTGAAGGGACCATTAAATTTGTAATTTGTTTAACAATTAAGGTCATACCTCTCATGATCTCTTCCTCCCTACTTTTCTGAGAACAGCCATTACACCTACAACTGAAGTGAACAATACTGTTGCTTCCCCGAGCGTATCATATCCTCTGAAATCAAGAATCACTGCTGCAACTAAATTTCCAGCACCTGTTAAGCGTAAGCCCTGATCTATATATACCTTTGCCATTCTCAAAGACTGCTCTCCGAACTCAGGAAGATGATTGAAGATTTTTACCGAAGAATAAACAAACACGAAGATGAAAACTAACCCTATAATCCATAACACTAATTTTTGAATTCCAAATTTTTCCACAGTTTCATCTCGAGTCGTTTTAAGAACAGCCGCAATTAAAATTATCAAGGTTAACGTCTCAATAATAATCTGCACAATAGCCAGATCAGGAGCTTTTAAGAGTAAAAAGTTAATAGTTAATGCAAACCCTATAATGCCCAAAGAAATTATACCTGACAGCACATCTTTACTCTCAAGCGCTACAATAGCTCCTAAAATCATTAAAATTGTTAATATGATGAGGGTTGTCATACCTTACCTTCCCATCAATATAATTAATAAAATTATTAATGCCACAACTACCCAGGAATAATACAATGTCAAAACACCGGTATGTACCTTTCTGAATGTTTCAGCAATTAAACCAGATAATCGTAATAACTGATCATAAATATCGTAAACTTTCATCTCTGCTTGTTTGTATATTTTCTTCAATATACTAAATTCTTTAATTGTATTGTAAAAACCAGTTCCAGTTACACGTTCTTCGATTTCCAGTTTCTCACCGCCAATAAAATGTTCTTGTTCACGAATATTACTGAAAACTCTGCCATACAAATATATGACGGCTCCTATAGCAAGACCAACCAGTATTAAGATGGTTGCAAGATCTGAAGACCATAAGCCGATATAGTCAATTCCGGGAATAATTGGTTGAATAAAAGTCTTAATAGGAACTACAAAGGGAAAAATTCCAAATATAACACATATAATTGCTAATACACTAGGAGGAAATATTAAACTAAAACCCACTTCCGAAGGTTTATTCTCTTTTATTTTTGTAGAAGGAAGACCAAGAAAAACTGTATGGATGAGTTTCATTAGACTTGCCAGAGTTAAGGCACTTCCCAGCATGGCAATAATCAACCAGAGTATCCATAAATTATTTCCAGCAATTCCTAGCTTTACTAATCCCTGATAAATCATCCACTTAGAAGCAAAACCATTTAATGGCGGGATCCCGGAAATTGCCAGGGTGGCTATCAATGCCATAATAAAAGTTAAAGGCATTATCTTTATTAGTCCACCTAAACTACTTAATTCTGTACTATCAAATTTTTTCTCTACATTTCCAACAATTAGAAAAAGACATTGAGTCCAAAGTGCACTATTTATCATGTAAAACAAGCCACCCGCAATTCCAATGGTATTCCCGGTTCCAAAACCAAGAATCATATAACCCGCACCTGTAATAACCAGATATCCTATCATTCTTTTCGCATCTCTCTGAATAAGTGCCATCATTACAGAAATAATTATGGTTAAAGAACCAATAATCAATAATACTAAATTCATAGCAGATGAAAGTTGGAATAATTCTAAACTAATTTTGGCTAATAAATAAATCCCCAGTAATTTATCCAATGCACCTGGTAAAAACGCCGATACAGATAACGGAGCTTTCACAGCCACATCTGGAATCCAGGTATGTAAAGGCGCAGCTCCAATTTTGGCAAAAACTCCCAGAGCTAAAAGAATAAAAGCAATATTTGCCAGAGCACCCTCATGCTGAAGGTTAATAGAAATTTGATCCATTTTAAAAGTATGAGTTAGAAAATATATAAATGCTATGGCTAAAAGAATTAAGGCATCACTCCCACCAATAATAACTAAAGCCTTTTGGGCAGCAGGTGCACTATCTTCTTTTCCAGATAATATCATTAAATAAAGAGTCAAACCTAAAAATCCCCAGAAAATAAGAAGTAATACTAAATGATTGGAAAATACTACTCCGCAGGCAGATCCAACCGTCCAGAGTAGAGAACCATAATAAAGACTTAGCTTTGGTTTATCCTGCATATACCGTAAAGAATAAATAGAGACCAGAAAACTAAAAGCACCAATGGCAAGAAATATAAACTTACTCAAATTGTCCACATTCAGAACAAGTGTATTATTAATAATCATTTGAGGAGGAGTATCAATAAAAAACCAGATAGATGTCCCTAAAACAAATGTTGATGTTAGCAAAGTAAGCAGTTGTTTGATGAACTTTACTTTACCTGGAATAAAATAAATGACTAATCCAACAATAATTGGTACGAATATGGGAAATAGAAGTGTATTCATTATATACCCAATTCTTTTCTTAACTTTTTGGTTTTTTCATGGGATATTTTTATTAAATCATTCCCGCTGATTACTTTTTCAGAGTTGGTATTGTTATCAACTACAACTACCCTTTCCGTACAACAGTAACAGGGATCAACAGCTGCAAGCACAAGAGCTGCATCAGCAACTGTTTGACCAACACATGCAACTTCATTAGATAAAATATTCGTATAGCTGGGTGCTCGAACTTTATATCGTGCAGGAAAATTCGAACCATCACTCAGACAATAGTGATATACTTCACCTCTAGGAGCTTCAGCTCTTCCTATTCCTTCTCCGGCCGGTAGTTCCTTTATATGTAAATCAATTTCACCCGGTTTCATTTTATCAAGACATTGTTCGATTATCTTCACAGATTCTTTCATCTCAAGAATTCTGCAGGCAGTCTTGGCAAAAACATCACCCTCTTCCATGACAATCATATCCCAATCCAGCCAGTCATAGGCAAAATAGGGATCATCTTTTCTGACATCTATCTCAATTCCTGAAGGTCTGGCTGTAGGGCCGACTACACAGTAATCAATAGCCTGCTGCTTTGTCAGTATCCCCACTCCTTTGGTTCTGGCATGTATCACCGGATCATCACTGACAGCTCCTAAAAACATATCCAGACTGGGTTTTAACTCATCCATTTTTTTCCTGATCCAGGGAATATCATCTTCCAGAATATCTCTTCTCACTCCGCCAGGTTTGAACATGGCATAACTTTGTCTGTTTCCGGTTGTCTTTTCTAAAACATCACAGACTATTTCTCTGTATTTCCAGGCCCACATCCATACAGTATTATAACCAATAAAATGCCCTGCCAGACCAAGCCATAACAGATGGGAATGGATCCTTTCCAGCTCACAGATGATAGTTCTGATATACTGAGCTCGTTCTGGAGCTTCTATTCCACCCAAATCTTCCATTGCATTGGTGGAAGCTGCCGGATGACTGGTTGAACAAATACCGCAAATTCTTTCAACTAAAAATACTACTTGATCCCAGGATTTTGACTCAGCTAATTTCTCAATTCCTCGGTGATTATAACCGATTTCAATATCCAACTTTGTGACTCTTTCACCATCAACATGAAGTTTAAAAAATTCCGGTTCTTCCTGTAAAGGATGATAGGGACCTATGGGAATTATTTCACTCATTGATCCCTCCTCAAGGGATAATTCTCTTCCGGCCAGTCATTCGGTAATATCAAATGCTGTTTATAATCAGGATGATTTTTAAATTTTACTCCTAACAATTCGTGAATCTCTCTTTCTATCCATTTTGCACCAGTTATAATCGGAGACAGGGATTCAACCTCAATCTCAGGTTTTTTTAAAAATACTCTTAACGTAAAAACCTGTGGTAACTGAAAAAAATCAAAATGATATAATATTTCAACCCCGCCTCTGGGAGTATCAACTCCTGAAGCGATGATAAATCGTGATTTGCGTTCTTTGAATAAATATTCTGCAAATTCTACAAGATCTTCAGGATTGATATTAACATAAATTCTATTATCGTTATGCTCATACCACTTAAGAATCTTTTTATCGAACTTGTCTTTTATTTGTTTTTTAATCTCTATCCAGGTCATGCAAACCTCATTATGTCACGCTTTTTGTCTGAGCATGGTTAACAGTTTTGCCACTCCGGCAATAATACCTTCCGGTTTGGGAGGACAGCCAGGAATATAGATATCAACCGGTAATACCTCATCCACTGTATTGGGCATTACATAACTTCCATCAAAAACGCCGTGTCCCAAAGCACAGGTGCCAATTGCAATAACAACTCCTGGTTTTGGCATTTGATTATATACTTCTTTTGCTCTTTCCATTGATTTCATGGTCATATTCCCGGTTACCAGAAGAGCATCTGCATGTCGAGGACTGCCAACTAAAACAATCCCCAAACGTTCAAGATCAAAACGCGGGGTAAGACAATCAAGAATTTCAATATCGCAGTTATTACAACTTCCGGTTGAAAGATGATAAACCCACGGTGATCTTGTTAAAGCTTTTAATTTTAATCCCATATTAATATCCTATCAATGCTAAAACAACCGCTATTACAGCTAAAAATGTCATCGGATACCAGAAAAATCTTACCGCCTGATCAATACGAACTCTGGGATTAGTGTTACGAATTAAAATTATTAATACTAACAGAACAACAAATTTTAATATTGACCACAGAATTGATATTCCTTCAAACTTAACTCCACCAAAGAACAAGAGAACCAGCAACATAGGTAAAGTAAAGAGCATCATCATCCGTGTAAGTTTGATAGCAGCTAGAGCAGGACCTGAGTATTCAACCTCCGGGCCCCCCATCAGTTCTGTTTCAGCCTCCGGTATATCAAAAGGAACAAGTGTCAATTTTGCCTGCATACACATTATTGCGACAATAAGTGCCAGGATACCCGATAGACTGGTAAAAATCATTCCATATGTTTCCTGATAATTTAATAATTCAGTTAACTGAATCTGTCCCTTTGTATGAATTATCGGTACAGCCACAGCTAATAAAAACGGAAGTTCATCAGCCATCATTAACTTCATTTCCCTGCTTGCCCCCAGAGAGGCAATAGGATTTCGGGAGGCAAATCCGCCAATGATTAAAGCAGTGGATGGTATTAAAAGAAAATACAGAATCACAATCAGGTCACCCTGAAAACCGTCATTCCTCCATATGATAGAACTCCAGATCAGCGTTGATACCAACCCCGCAGACAGAATACCGAATAAAGGAGCAGTTAAAAATGTAATCCTGGAAGAACCTGCAGGAACAATAGTCTCCTTACCCATCAGTTTTACAATATCATAAAAAGGCTGTAAAATGGGCGGTCCTATTCTCCACTGTACTCGAGCAGTAACTTTTCTGTCGATCCAACTGGCCAACATACCGATTATCCCGGTACAGAGAAAACATATTATATAAAATAATATCGGATTCATATTAAATATATTCTTCCTTTTTCCATGGTATAGAACGAACAATTAAATTATCATTAACTAAAAACTCAAAGTTTTTCTCATCAGGTTCAAAATCACCATATCTTACAGCATCCTTATCACATCCCTGAATACATAAAGGTTCTTCATCTTCATTTAAACGTTTAATGCAATAATCACATCTGGAGGTTGCATATGGGATTAATTCCGGAAGAATAGTACCAAATGGACATGCGTAACTACAGGTATTACAGGAAACACATCTCATATTATATCTTTTTACAATACCATTTTCCTGTTTTTCCAGAGCATCACAGGGACATGAAGTGACACAGGGAGCTTTTTCACATTGTCTGCAGGTGGTAGCAAACTCGCCTATCTCACGAAGATAGATAATTCCGTTATTAAAAGGGTGATAAAAATAACTGCATTTAACATCACAGGATTCACATTCCCGACATTTTTCTAAATCTATGTATAATCTTTTAGCCATGTTTATTCCCAAATATCTGGAAAATCTTTAAGTTGTTTATAGGTAAAAACAGGACCATCTTTGCAGATAAAAAGACTGTCGATCAAACAGTGACGGCACTGACCGATCCCGCAATACATTTTCCGTTCCATGGAAAGATAAATATCTTGCGGTTTATATCCTACTTCAAGTAATTTTAACGTTCCGAATTTCATCATAATTGGAGGACCTATTACTACTGCTACAGAATTTTTCAAGTCGCTTTTTACTTTGTCCAGAAGAACAGTAACCACACCCTCAGTTTCTTCCCAGGATTCATCGGCTTTATCAACTGTTAAATGAAGATCAATTTTTTTCCGGAAATCATCAATCTGATATTTATAAACAATGTCTTCAGGGGTTCTGGCACCGTAACACATTATAATTCGTTTAAATTTATCTTTCTCATGCAGCAGACTGTACAGCAGTGCTCTGGCAGGCGGAAATCCTACTCCACCTATAAGTAGAAGAACTTCTTTACCATAAAAATCCTGTAGAGGAAACCCATTTCCGTACGGTCCCCGAATGCCCACTTCATCTCCTTGATTTAATTTATGAAGTCTTGACGTCATGAATCCCACATTCTGAATGGTGAATTCCAGCATATCAGGCTCTTGACTGGATGAGGACATAGCAAAGGGACCCTCACCAATTCCGGGAATACCCAATTCAGCAAATTGACCACAATTAAAAGAAAAAGCTGATTTTGGTTTAACGAAGAATGTTTTAATACCAGGTGTTTCAGGAACAACTTTTTCAATAATTCCTTTAATTGGTTTATATGGATTTTTTTGCTGATTCATAACCCCTGTTTACCTTTTTTACTTTTTATCCAGATCTCGGATGCATGCTCTCATTTCGATGTCCCCCTGACATCCCTCAATACATCTTCCGCATCCCGTACATCCATATTGACCAAAATTATCATGTAAATATTTAAATTTACATATATATCGATTTCTAAACCGTTCATAGAGTAACGGACGGGGTGTCCCTCCACCTGCGGTTACTGCATATCCTGTAAACATACATGCATCCCAACCGCGTAATCGAACGTATTTCTCTCGTGTCACATCATCTAAAAAGTAACAGTGACAGGTAGGACAGGCTAGATTGCAGGCACCGCATTCAACACAAGTCTCACAGTGATCTTTCCAAACCTCCAGTTTTTCCCAACTTTCAGAAAGAAGATCTTTATGAGATTTAGAAATTTCAAATTCTTTATTTTGATCTACAACTTTTTTAACAGTTTCATTTCTCTGTTTCTCAAGAGCATTAGCTTCTTCTTTCACTAATTCTTTCAAAACTTCTTCATGACCTTTTAATAATTCTTTTCCTTTTTTGGTACCTACCTCTATAACAAATCCATCCCATACCTTCGATAAATTCAAATCAAAACCTTTTTTAGCGAATGGTTGTCCACCAACTAAAGTACAGAAACAAGTTTCCCAGGGTTGAGTGCAGTCAGAACTGACAATAACACTGTTTTTTCGTCTTTTTTGATATAGAGGATCAGCAAATTCACCACCAAATGCCTGATCTAAAATTGGCAATGCTGATAATCCACACGCCTTAACGCCGAGAAAAAGCCAGGGCTTTTCCGGTGTTGTTTCCTTGCCGACCACCTCATCAATTGGCGGCAGAAGAAAATTTTTCATTGGATTTGCTGCACGAGCCTGATCATATACAATGGAAGTAATATTTTCTGAGGTTACAGTTTCAAGATACAAGCTGTTTTCATCAGTTTTCTGAGATGCCAGAACTGAATGAGTTTCCATCCAGCTCTTTAAAATTGTTCCCCAGTGTGCTTTGCCTATATAATATTTTTCAGCCATGTAGATTTATCTTATTTATATAAAACAAATTTGATATATTTTTTATCATTTATAGTTTATTATATTAATTTTAACTAATTATTACTTTATAATAATATTAAATTTGTTCTTAAATATATAAAATGAAATTGTCATTGTCAAGAAAAATTTTTAATTTACTTGAACATTATATTTAAATATTTCAAGATAATGTATTGAGATTCCAGAGAGTTAAGATGGGGAAAAAAAATTAAAAAAAAATTAGAAATTATTATTTATAATAAAATAATATTTATATTTTAATGTAGATACAATAAATGCCGATACAAATCGTATCTGCATTTATTAATTTATAAATAATATTTATATTGTTATTTTGATAAATATTTAGTAATTCCTTCAGCTGCAACTTTAGCATCTGCAATTGCTGTCACCGCATCCAGATTTATATTAACAATATCTCCACCAGCAAATACTTTCGGAATAGAGGTCATACCATTCTTATCAACCCTAACCTTTTTTCTTTTTGTAAACTGTAATTTATCTGCAAGTTTTCCCATAAAGGAAAAATCAGGTCTTTGACCAATGGCCTCTATCACCATATCACCTTTTAGAAACTGTGTTTTATCTTCATAAAAGGTAGGAGCGAATCTTCCCTTATCATCAAATACAGATTTTACTTTTTTACATTCAAGACCTTTAATATTTCCATTACTGCCAAGGACGACCTCCTTGGGTCCCCAAGCCGGATTGAATTGAATATCTTCTTCTTTT
This sequence comes from uncultured bacterium, assembly GCA_964515295.1. Taxonomy (GTDB): domain Bacteria; phylum Zhuqueibacterota; class QNDG01; order QNDG01; family CAYUAG01; genus CAYUAG01. The sequence goes on from CAZETW010000033.1 coordinate 23,454, forward strand.
GCTTCTTCTACTTCTTCTTCTGTAGCAGGAAGTTCATGCCAATCCTCTAATGATACTGTTTTCGTTACTACTTTTTCTTTAGGATACTGCATATGCTGAAGCCGTATTGTCTCTCTGGCAACATCCATTGCAACATTCCCACCTCCTATCACTATAACTTCCCTACCTACTTTTCTTTGTTTTCCAATCTTATTATCTTTCAGAAATTCAAGTGCCAAACAGCACTTTTCTGCATTTTTTACACGGGTAGAGAAACTCACTGTATTACCTATACCCAAAAAAACAGCATCATATTCTTTTAACAGTTTTTCAAATTTTATATCTTTTCCTACTTTGGTATTAAATTTAAAGGTAACGCCCAAAGATTTTATATAATTAACATCCTTGTCTATACTATCCAGTGGTAATCTGTAGGTAGGTGGGCCGGTTCTTAAGGTTCCTCCGCCTCCGTGTAACTCATCAAAAATAACCACATCGTGACCTTTTAACCTCAAAAAATAAGCTAAAGATATTCCACTGGGTCCAGCTCCAATTACAGCTATTTTCTTTCCAGTGGATTCTCCAGGTGATAATTCCAGAGCCTTTTTATAGTCATCAATAGTATCCGCTACAAACCGTTTAAGCCACCGTATCGCAAGTGCATCTCCTCTGATACTCAAAGAGCAGGCATCCTCGCAATGTTTCATACAGATCCTTCCACAAATGGAGGGAATAGGATTATCTTCATAAATTTTTCTTAAAGATTTTTCCGGTAAATCATCAGCAACAGCATGTATGTATTCATATATTTGCAAATGTGCTGGACACGCTTGTTCGCAAAGTTTACAACCCAAACACCGTGCTGCTTCACTTATGGCTTCGTCTTTATTGTATCCGATTACTTGTTCAATAAAAGAAAGCTTTCTCTTTTCCGGAGCAATCTCTGGCATCTCAACTCTATCAGTTTCAAAAAGAGCATACTCTATCTCAGGTGAAAATCCTCGATAATCTTTTTTTCTGTGTGATAAACTGGCTTTTAATACTGAATATTCATCAGCAGATACAAAACTATCTTTATCTGCCTTCTCATCCCTGGGAATAAAGGTGAAAGTATCTGTATTGAAATGTATATGAAAATAATCTCTTGTCAAGGAAAGTGAACCAGGAGGACAGATATCAACACATAAACCACAAAAACAGCATCTACCGTAATCCAGTTTAGGACGTTCATCTTTTAATCCTTCTTCTGGTTTTGATACCAGTTCAGCAATCTTCACCATTTCAATAGCTTCATTAGGACATATGTCAGCACAATTGCCGCATCCGGTACACGTATCCCAATCATTAATATGGAATCCTCTATATCTTAAAGCAGGTTCTTTTAATTCAAAAGGATACCGAATAGTTTTAGGTTTTTTAAACAGGTATTTTACTGCTTTAAATGGATTAATAAAACTTGTTTCTGCCATTTTTTTTCCTATATTTTTTTATCGATCAATTTCCGGGGCGACAACATATAAACTGATCATAATATTACCTACATCAGCAATGCTTTCACCCTCCAGTACTTTTTCTAAAATAGTAAGGCCATGAGAATAGGAAGGAGTTCTGAAATGAACCCGATAAGGTTTGTCTCCGCCATCACTGACTATATAAAGCCCCAGTTCTCCCCGGGAAGATTCACATCTGACATACGCCTCTCCTGCCGGAATCTTCCATTGGAATGGATTTGGTGTTTTGGTAAACACTGCACCTTTTTTCGGCATTTTATCAATAAGTTTGAAAATCATATGAACACTTTCGATCATTTCATCCCGGATCGCTAAGAGCCGTGAATAGGCATCACCCTCCTTTCTGGTTGGAACTTCCCATTCCACTTGGTCATAAGCCGCATAAGGCTCAATTTTTCGTATATCATACTCCATTCCTGTTGCTCTCATTGCATGCCCGACTGCTCCCCACTTTACTGCATTTTCACGAGTTACGGTTCCTACTCCCTTCGCTCTTTTTTCGAACAACCGATTTTCAAAAAATGTAGCATTATAATCCGGTACTTTTCCACCGATAGAATGCAAGGTGCTGATAATTTTATCTTCAAATCCCTGGGGAAAATCACGCCGTACCCCCCCTGGTCTTATGTATATATGATATACCCGGGCCCCGGTAAGCTCTTCAAATAGATCTAATACCAGATCTCTGTGATACATAGCCCACTGCGCAACCGTATCAAATCCCAGCATGTTGGAATAAGCCCATAATCCAAATAAATGTGATCCAACCCGGGCAAGTTCACAATAAATACTTCGAATAAATTTTCCCCGTAACGGTACCTCAATCCCAGCTAACTTCTCTACACCCATAGAATAAATCAGTTCAATATGGTCAGGTTCAACTACATTTATTCTGCATACCAGTGGAAAATTCTGCATCCAGGTTCTGTATTCCATGAGTTTTTCAAAACCGCGATGCAAATATCCGGGATTTGCATCAGCTTTTTTGATTCTATCACCTTCGACTTTTAAAGTGATGCTGAAATTTCCCACCATCCCCAAATGCTGTGGTCCAAAATAAAGTTCAAGTTCTCTCATGTTCTACCTTTTCTTTATTCAACTGCAGGAATATTTTCAAAAAATTGTTTTACAAATTTTCTGGTATCAAAATCTTTCCTGAAAGGAGGAATCTTATATTCAAGCTCCAGGAAAAGAGGTGTTAATCTCGGATGTCCCTGGAAATATATCCCAAAAAGTTCATGCAGTTCACGCTCATAGGGCTCTGCGTTTTCAAAAACATCAATAACAGTTATAAAATTCGCTTTATTCCGAGGAATTCCGGTTTTAACTATGATATTTCTTTTTTCTTTATCCGTATACTTCAGGTCATTCTCCATATACGCTGAAACAATATAGACAATTTCTAATTTTTTTTCTTTAATTAAATCAACACAGGATATGAAAGCTAAATGTTTATATCCATTATTCTTCAGGAAACTTAAAAGAGTAACAATTCCATTTTTATCAATATTGATAACCATAGTGTTATCAGTAACTATAATTTTTATATTATCAAATAATGACTCAATTTTTCTCTTCAAGGTTTTCATCTTTATACATCCTTATGAAAATAATGGTGGCCATTCGAGTTTACCAAATACTTTTTCCTGATTTGCCCGATAATATTTATATTTTTCCCGATACTTTTTATATCCATTCGCCATATCTTTATCAATTAAGGTCCAAAGATGAGTAACAGCAACAAAAATAGCCTCCGGTCTGGGCATGCATCCAGCAATCCATCCATCAATGGGAATATATTTATCTAATTTTTTAATGGTATTATAGGAATCCCAGTACATTCCACCATTAATGGGACAAGATCCAAAACCTACCGTAAACTTGGGTTCGGGCATTTGTTCGTAGGTACGGATGATTGCTTTTAAGGTTTTGGTGGATACATATCCGGTAATTAAAAATAAATTAGCCTGTCTCGGTGTTGCTACCGGAATCACTCCAAATCGTTCTGCATCCCACCTGGCTGTAATGGAAGGCGGCACCTCAATAATTCCACATCCGGTACAAAAATAAATTGCATGAAGAGAATATTTGTGTCCCATTTTTACAGGAGATTTAAACCATTTTTTAAGTTGATTTCTATCCATACTTAATTATCCTATTTGATTAATTGACTATAATAACAATTATCAACCCCACAAAAGCTAACAATGTAGGCCATATCCATAAATACTTTACAGCTTGTTCTATTCTGAATCGCGGATACACAGCATTAATAAAAAGACCTACAACAAAAACTATGATCATTTTTGCCAGAAATACAATAATTCCCAGAATACTCCCCCCTATTGTATCAGCAAGACCTGCAAAAATTCCGAATAGATCTCCTCCTCCTAAAAATAAATTGACAAAAAGAGCAATACCGATAAACTCACTCAATCCATGTTCGATAGTGATAAATGCCAAATACTTACCTCCATACTCAGCCATTGGTCCTGATGAAATTTCTTGTGCTGCACCAACAATTTCAAAGGGTCTTATACCCAGAATCGCCGGCAGTATTAACACATAAGAAATTCCTGATACTAGGAGAGGTAACAAACCAAACGACCATCCCTGGACAGTTTGTTCTCTTACAATCTCAACAATCGAGATAGTATGGTAATGAGTCATTACAGCAAGGAGTATAAGCAATAAAGGAACTTCATAACTTAGTACTAAAATGAATTTTCTGGATATTCCAATACTGGTATTGGGATTAGCTGCTTCACCTCCGCTTAAGGCGATTCCCAGCGGTTCCAAAAGCATAACATACAAGATGACCAGCAATCCGCCTCCTGCACTTAAAGGACACATTGTACCTATCGGAAGAAATAGAATGACAAGAAATGAGCCGGCCAGGGAAAAAATTATACCCATCTCAAAAATAAATCCATGACTCATTGCCTTTTGACTAAATAATCGTATAATATCAATAATCGGCTGATAGATGGGGGGGCCATACCGCCAGTGGATGCGTGCCATTATCTTTCTGGCTAAGCCCAAAAAAAATATTCCCGTAAACAAGGCAATGAGTGGTGAGAGTATGATCTCAATAATATTCACCCCAGTAGAAATGTTCATTATATCACCCTTCGAAAATTATTATTTGTTTTTTCTTGTGGCAAAGGAAAATATTCCACAGAATGAATCCCATTAAAAACACCAGTTACATAAACTTTTGTATAATTTCTAATGGGGTTCATTAAAATACACTCCATTTTAATTGTACTAACATCAATAATGCCAGAAAAAGAA
>CAZETW010000034.1:0-1502 GCA_964515295.1 uncultured bacterium
AAATTTTTATTAATTCATTTTTTGATCCATTTCGATACTCTACAAAAATTTGAGCGACTTCAGGTAATAAAGTTTTATCTTCGCATTCTTCTCTTTCATTTTTATCCATATTATCTTTTAGTATTTTTACAAGCTCAGATCCTAAAGGTAAATTACAATATTTTGAAACACCAGAACCAGCCCAAATAACTATTTCTTTTGATTTAAATTTTGTAATAATTCTTCGAATATAATTCATATTATAATCTTATAATTTACTGAATCAATTACTACTTCAAACTTCTCCCACCAATATTTTACTACTGATTCTTTATTGTCATTCTTATTCATAAAACTATACCATCTTGATCAATCTCCTCTTTTATAGGAAGAACAGAAACCGGCCCTTGTTCCCATGAATGTTTATCAATTACAATCGTACTTATATTAGTGCCGTATTTCAAATTAATTTCAAAAACTAAATCAGTAATCTCATGTCGTTCAGTACGATTATACGGTTGAGTTGTAATTATTAAAATATCAATATCAGATTCTTCGTCCTTTTGATTTCGTGCAGCAGAACCAAATAAAATTATATTTTCAATATTAAAATTTTGCTTTAACTGTAAAATTAATTCTTTAATTGCAGCTTCTTCGGAATGATCTAAAACATCTGGATAAGAATTGTTCATTTTCTTTAACCGATATTAAAATTTAGTATAAAAGTTTGCTAACATTTTATATTAACGAATTATTATGGAAATGTCAAATATTTCTTTATTCAAATAACTTCAAATATTTCATATTTCCCTTTGTTTCAAATAATTATTAATAAAATTTATACTACTTGCTTTCCTTACCTTTCAAAATATCTTTAGGATTAATTATCGGTAATATGAAGTTGCTTAGACAGTTACCTGCACATTTCTCATAAAATATACCTCGAGTTGTGCTAAATGAGATTGCTATAATTGATAATAAAAATTCATCAGGCATTTTTAACTTATCATCATTCTGTTCAATATTTTTTAGACCGATTACATGATAATCATAATTTACAATAAGTTCACTAATATCTGATTGGTTTGCATCTTTACCTTTAATTTTTACATCAATTTGAATAGTAATAATTTCTTTATCTTTATTTATATTAAAACCAACAGAAAATTCTGATGTAAGTTTATCAGTTCTAATTTTATCATTATTCGAATTATTAAAATAAAATTTTATAATATTAATATTTTTTAAACGGTACTTAACAAGAAAAGATTTCTTATTCATTATGCAGCACCACGTTTTTGATAAGAATTAAAACTTTTTATCGTATTATAACTGGTAAAATCATTAGGAATTGATAAATAATTTTCATTACTCAATCTACTTCTTGAATATTTTTTAATATCAGATATTTCAATTTTGTGTATTATAGTAACATTACTTTTTCCAAATAATGGTATATGGATTATATCAACACCTAATTTTGCTTCAATTTTAGTAATTGTTTTTAGTGTTAAATTAGCATT
>CAZETW010000034.1:1602-20273 GCA_964515295.1 uncultured bacterium
CTATTTTAAATTTTAAATTCACTTATAAGTTAATTTTTATTTTTTATAAATGCAAGCTTTTTTTATCATCCTATTAATATAATACTGCCACCCATAATCATTCATATGTATAACAGTAAAAATCTCTTTTCCTAAATACATTTTTATCAATTATTACAGTTTAAGGAACAGTTTATACTAACAAACTATTATGGCAATGTCAAGTATTTTTCAAAATGAATGTTATCATCATCCATGACTTCATCAACAAATTGGGAACTGCAAGCAATTAACTTTGCCTCTTCAGGTCTTATACCCACAACTCGGGCAAGAGCGTAAACACCATAATAATGCATGTCAATTTGCATGGTATTATCATCCTTTTCTAAATAAATAATCCTTAATAATTATATATATTTAGCAGGAGCAAATACTCCTGCTAAATTAAAAATTTGTTAAAATATTGAAAGAAGCAGAAAAAACCAACTACATGGTCATCGCATACCCACCGGCAATCATCAGATCCGGAGCACCGTCATCCAGACCAATACCTATACCGGCTCTGATACGTCCAGGACCCAGTTTGTGGTCCACTGCACCGCTGAGTACGGAGTAATCCATATCACCTTTCATATAAAACTCACCTATAATATGAGTATCTCCGGAAACCGGGAATATAGCTCCTGCACCAAGAAGTATCTGATTGGTGTATTTCTCCTCCATTTTATCTCCTTCCCATTCCCAGGTTTCATAAAATTCCAGGCCGATATTTCCGGTGATGACCAGTCCACTTCGTAAAATATGGCGTAATGCACAAAAACCGCCGAAATTGAGATTACCCTGACCCACATCTTCTTCTCCGATAGGCAGTGTGAGAAAAGGTCCGGCGGAAATATACGTAATCCCGTTATTATAAAAATTGTAGCGGCCGAAAAGACCAATATCGGCAAGCCCGTTCAATGCATCAAAATTATCCGGAGTAATATTAACATAAGCCCATTGGGCTACAACTTCCATTTTATCATTAATCGGTATCCCACCTCGGGCAGCAATAATGGTTTCTGTTACATCTGCATCAGCAAAATTCACATAGAGTAACCCTGCTTCTCCATAAAAAGTATTGGCAATAGACGCATCATACTGAAATGACTGCAGCAAATGAACCGAATTCTGTGCCTGTAAAGGCAATATTCCCAGAACAATTGTACACATTACAAAAGCAACCAGCATTACAAAAAATTTTTTCATTGTTATCTCCTCTTTTAATATTAAATTAAACCTGATCAATCTAATTATTATTTCTGTTTATTACAATATTTCTCTATACCAGACACATATACAATTTCACCAAATACAATAGTATGATAATCAGATTCAGGATATTCTTTTTCTATTGACGGATCCAGAAAATTTTCCGGTTTTAAGGAATCATAATATATCTTCCTGCACTCAATTGCCAGTTCTGCCTCTTTAAATACCGGAGCTTCAACTGTATTTGCCGAAACAGGTGTTAATCCACTCTTGGAAATCTTATCCTCATCTCTTCCGGATACAGAACCCAGATACTCCAGGGTTTGTTTCTGTTCTTCTGAAAAACTGCAAAGAGTAAAATGCTCATATTTTGTTATAAAATCATGTGTATACCGGGAAGGCCGAACGACTACCTGAGTAAAAGGTTTGTTCCACATACACCCCAGACTGCCCCAGGCTACAGTCATAGTATTATATTCCCCTGTATTAAAATTTCCGGAAGTTAATAAAAACCATTTATGTGCCCAGTGATCATAAATATCTACTGACAGATTTTCCACCGGGATCTCTTTTTTCTCCATATTTTTTACTCCTTTCTATTTAGGGATGATTAAAAACTTCAACGCTATCAGACCAAGAAACACAGCAATGACCAATCTGAAATATTTTTGAGGTACTTTATTAACAATATTTCCGGACTGCCGACTGACAGAGTGGCACCGGCATAGCTGAAGAGAATTCCGGGGATCCCGAAAAGTAAAATGAGCTTCCAGTCAGCTCCTCTCCGGAAAAAAATTACTTTCCATATATCTCCAAACAAATGAACAATACCCACAAAAAGCAGTACAACTGGAAATGGGTAGAATAATAATAAAACAGGGACCATAATAGTGGAAAGGCCAAACCCACTGATAGTGCCGACCAGAGAAGCAATAAAAGTGAAAAATCCTATTAACAGCCATTGATCCAACATCTTTACACTCCTCATCTAACATTATTATTGAACTACAATGATATTGACAATCAATTCATTATGATCTATTTCTATAAAATATTTTGAAATCCTAAATGTAAGGATAGAGCTTTTTCAATTTCTTTTAACTTTGGGAGTGTAATTTTCCCTATAACCTTAACCAAACGTTTTTTACCTACAGTTCTTATCTGATTACATTTTACCTTTGAATTTTTTGATAATTCAGAATTTTGAGATGATAAAAATACTTCAAAAGGATAAATCTTTCCACTATTAGAGGTAATAGGGATTACAGTTATAGTTTGAGCATATTGATTATTAATATTGTTGGATATTACCAAACCTGGTCGGGTCTTATTAATTTCAGATCCTACAGTCGGATCTAAACATACTAAATAGATTTCACCTCGTTCTGGAAATTTATTTAACTCCATTTTTCCAAATCAGCCTGTTCCCATTCTGAATTAATTTTTTTATCCTGATGGGAAGTAGCCTTATACCCTTCTTTCATAAGGTTTTCAATCTTTTCTTGTTTCTCTTTTTTGAACTTTTCTTCTAAAGCACGAGCTATAAAACAACTTTTATTCTTTTTATGTGCTAATTCTTGAGCAACATCATCTGGTAAAGTAATGTTTAATCGCTTCATATGCATCACCTCCTGTATATAATATACAATATAATATGTGTATTGTCAATACAGGAATATAAATATATTAAAAAATTTTTAATCAAATACAAATTAACAAAATCTTATCATAAGCTTATGTATCTTTAGGCAGTAAAAATATAAATGGTAAACAGCCCAGCATAATAAAACTGCCAATAACATAACTTCTGAACAAACCGAACATATCACCTAATACACCCACAGCCACAATCACCCCGGATCGTAGTACAAAACTGAGAAACATATAAATTCCGTTTGCAAGAGCCCTGTTTTCCGGATAGTTTTCCTGAACCATGGCCATAATAACCGGAGTTACAGAAATTGTAATAAATCCCAAAACCGGAAGTAGTATAAATCTTGGCCATCCCTGTATTCCTATAAAAATCAAAAGAAACAATGGCGCACCGATAAAAGAAATATAAAGCAGAACCTTTCTTCCTAATCTGTCACTCAGAGAACCGCTCACAAAAGCCCCAATCACACCTGCTCCCTGGAGTATGGTTAATGAAACTCCGGCCAGCCATAAACTGCTTCCCTCTTCTGTAAGAAAAGTCGGTAAGAAGGTGGTCAGGGAAGCCTGAACAAATCCGCGTCCTATTATCACCATAGAAAGCGGAAAAATCAAAGGCCGCATCTTTTTTAAGGCCTTTTTCCAGGGAAGAGGTTCATGAGTTGCATGGTGATGAATATGCACATCCTTCAATTTAATAAAAAGAAATATACTTGCCGTTATACCACCTATCATTAACCAGGGAAGCCCTTTGACAGTTAAATGGGCCAGAGCAGTTACCACTACAATTGGCCCTAACGTCCGACCCAGTTCACCTCCTACCATCCAGAAACTCATACCTTTACCCAGCGACTTGCCTGAAAGTCTTCCGGTTATCACCGGTCCTACGGCATGAAGTGCAGCAGAATTCACCCCTGCCAGAAGAAGCACAAATATTAAAAGAGTAAATGAGGGTATAACCGGAGCAATACTCATCAAAACTGCACCTACTGCAGGAGTGAAAATCACTAAATGATGAAGGTGATACCGATCAGTCAGATGTCCAATAAACGGCTGAATGACTGAAGGGGCGCGCACAAAAACTGTCAGTAAGCCTGCCTCAGCTTTGGTTAAAAAAAGATTCTGGATGAAAACCGGTAAGAGAGGAGCAATAAAGGCAGTATAGGTATCATGAATTCCATGACTGACTCCTATAGTAGCAACCCGGAAAGTGTCAAAATTCCTGTCTTTTTCTGTGCCCCTCTCTCTTCCCTTCCCTGAATCCCGTAATTTTTTGTTCATCTTATTCTTCAGATTCAGTCCGGTTCAGATGTTTTTCGAACCATTTTTTTATTCGAGGCGAGACATCCATTAAAAATTTAGGTTCTCTCGGCCCATGCGGTGTTCTTGGATATACTATCATTTCTGTGTCTACTCCCAGCCGGTCTAATGCCCGGTAGAATTCCTGTCCCTGAGTAAACGGTACTCTGTAATCCTGCTGTCCGTGAATAACCTGAGTCGGAGTGGTCACATTTCCAATATAGTAAATAGCAGAATGTCTTTCATATTCTTTATAATTCTCCCAGAATTCACCTCCCAAATGAGCAACCAGATAATCCTGAATATCAGTAGTGGTCACCATACTGATAAGATTGGGAAGCCCGGCACCCATACTGGCGGCTTCAAACCTGTCTGTCTGTGTAACAATCCAGGAGGTCATATATCCGCCATAGCTCCACCCCATAACACATAAACTGTCAGGATGTCCAACTCCCATTTCAAGCACCTTATCTACACCTGAGATACAATCTTCATAATCCCCGTAACCCCAGTCCTGAAAATTAGCATAACGGAATTCTTTCCCGTAGCCGGTACTTCCACGCGGATTAGGTCTGAGAACAGCATAGCCGTTCTGAGCAAAATACTGAACCATATAAATCCCCGGACCTCCGGTAAAACCGCAGGTAAATACACCTGCAGGACCACCGTGAATCTGAAGTATCAGGGGACATGCTTTTCCTTTTTTATAGTCAACAGGATAAGTCAGTAAACCTTCAATAACTTTTCCGTCAGCTTTTGAATTCCATTCGATCAGCTCAGTTTTTCCCATTTCAGGTTTCGGAACATCACAGTGAATATCTGTGAGTTTCTGCATTTTAAATTTATTCATTGATGATGTATATACTTCAGCTGGTGTGGCTAGATTTTCATACACAAATGCTATCAGATTTTCTTTACAATTAATTGAAGGAGAGCCGAATACTCCTTTCTCTGTAGTCACAGTAAAAGGCTGATCACCATTCCTCGGTAACCCCCTTATCTGTCGTGAAGTTCTGATAAACTCAGAAAAATAAATAATTTTGCTGTCTTCTGACCATTGAATAAGAGAAGCACTCCTGTCATAAGTATCGGCCAGTTTTTCCGGTTCTCCCCCCTTGGCAGAAACAATATATACATCCTGCAGTCCTATAGGTTCCGGTGTGCCTCCGTGAGAAGTAAAGGCTATCCATTTACCGTCAGGAGAATAGAGGGGGTCGGAATCAACTCCGGGTCGATGTATCAAAGGTGTAACTGCACCGCTGTCTGCAGGAACAGCAGAAATATCCATTTCCATAAACCTGGTATTCAAACGGGGATCGGACTGATGCGCAAAAACAAGAGTTTTCCCGTCAGGAGACCAGTCAAAACTGCTGATTGTAAATTCACCGGAAGTCAAACCCTGTACTCTATCAATTTCATCTTCTTTTAAATAACCCATATAGAGATGATTATATTTAAAATTTTTATCAACTAAAACAACATCTCTCTTTTCCTTCTCTCTAATTTTCTCTTCTTCTGTTTCCGGATCACGCATAAGATAGGCAATTCTGCTCCCGTCAGGAGACCATTTATAAGATGAAACTCCTGATTCGGCATCAGTGAGTTTCTTTGCCTCACCGCCGGCAACTCTCATGATCCAGATCTGATTTTTTCCGGATCTGGAACTGGTAACTGTTAAATATTTTCCGCATGGTGAAAAGTTAGGGTTGCTGCAGGATTTATCTCCGTAAGTATACTGTACATTCTTTGTACCATCAGAAGATACCAGCCAGATATGGCTGAGATATTCTGACTTCTCATCTTCCATAACCGGTTTTCTGATCACATAGGCAATCCATTTACCATCCGGTGAGATTTCCGTATCATAGACCCGCAGATATTTCATATGCAGTTCAGGTGTCCAGCCCTTTTCTTCAGCTTCTTGAGTATATACATCCGTTAAAAGTAAGAAGTTGAACAAAAACAATATTAAAAAAACAGTACTCAAACACTTTCGATTTGATATTTTTTTCATTATTCCTCCTGTAATTAATAATTTTATAATAATATCTAATAGATCAAAAACATTGACTTAAATGTAGGAAAAATTATACAGAAAAGCAAAGGGGAGTGGTTAGTGATAAGAACATAAAACTTTAGAGCTTTGTAAGTAATTTATTACAGTTTACATTATTGAAGAAAGTGTATCGGAGTATCGGAAAAAATGCAGAATAATAGATATGGCGGTCAGCCGTCAGCAGTCTGCGGACAATTTAAGATATTCAAATGATCCTATGACTCCGCGACACAAAACATCTAAGACCCTACGACTCTAAGACTCAAAGACTAAAGAATAAAGATAAAAGACACTTTGTTAATGAATAATGTAGAATGAATAATGATCAGATCGAGTCCCTTGAGAGACGAGATATGTATAGCAATAAGGAAAGCCCTAATAATCAAAGCCCCTTTAAGGGCAATATACTTAGTTTCTCAGAATAAAACTTTTTCCTTTATTCTTTATTCTTATAAGTACTTCCATTCTCCCTTCTCCATTTTCCCTGTTCCATCTCCTGATATCTATGGTTCAAAAGAAATATTTACATGCCGAAGCGACTTAAAAATATTTTCTTTTATATTAGCTTTTTTTTCTTTTTTTTGCAATTCTTTAATAATTGCTTTTATTGTATCCCTGCGTGTATATCCGTCAACAGGACAGCCGGATTTCAAAACCGGAAATTTATTTTCTTTTGAAAATTTCTCGATCATATGTTCATATACATAAGTAAGGGGCCGGATTATATATATATTTCCCTTAAAAACTTCCTGAACCGGACTCATAGATTCAATTTTTCTGCTGTATAGAATATTCATGAGCAGCGTCTCGATAATATCATCCTTATGATGTCCATAAGCAATTTTATTACAACCAAGCTGATGAGCAGTTTCATATATCTTTTTCCTGCGGTAATGTGAACAGATAAAACAAGGATTTTTTGTTGCTTCAGAAGCAAAAGCAATCTTATTGATCTGTGTAGGTATGATCTGATACTCAACATCTGTATCCTTAAAAAAATGTTCTAATGTATCCCAGTATCCTTTATTCTTATTAAACCCCAGATCAATATGAACAGCAGTTATAGTAAAATCAGGATCAATATAACTGTTTCTTTCAGCTAATAATTGAAGCAGCGTCAGACTGTCCTCCCCGCCTGACACTCCAACCAGCACTCTGTCCCCCTTTTCAATCATCTTATATTCCAGAATTGCTTTTTCCATCTGTTTTCTCAGTAATTTATGCAGTTTTGTCGGATTTTTCATAATAAAAATCTCTGAATAATCTTTGATATATCGGTAAGATCTCTGATTTCATTAATATACTGTTCAGAATTCTTACCCCAGATATACGTTCCCACATAATTTCTGGTATGGGTTTTTACTGAAAGATTTTCGATATTTCCATGATCACTTGAAACGACTAACAACTTATCACTCAAATCTAACATATCGATCAGACTTGTAATAAGCTTTTCAATCTGAACAAGTACCTTTACAGCAGTATCCATATCCTGCTTATGTCCAGCCCGGTCAGTGAGAAAATATTCATAAACCACCAGATTAAATTCATCTGCAGCAGAAGCCAGTATTTCTGCTGCTTCCTGACTGGAAAATACGGGAACCTTAAATCCGCGTTTAATGAGTTCTCTGTTAGTATAATCATGATATATCGATTTATGTTTTATAATATCCTCTACAGAATAAAATGTATTGTTCGCTGCCAGATTAGCTACTGTAGTAGTGGATAATCTCCATTTTGTTTTTTCTTTAAGTTTGAAGAAAAGAGGTCTGTAGGCATTAATGAAAGTTGAGGCCAAGCCCTTCCGATTCACTTTTTTTAAAACAGATTCTTTCCTGATAACCTCAATAAGTTTATTAGTCGGAAATCCGGGAACATGCATCTTGACTTCCCAAGCACAATTAACCCCTGTGAGCAGTGTGGCAGTGCCGGTTGCACTCTGAGGCAGCCCTGCAATTCCCAAAATAGCATCTGTAGGATAACAAAATCCATTTTTCACAACCGGTATTTTATCTTTATGTTTATTATGAGAGGAAAAAATATATATGTCAGGATGTAAACAGGGATTTATTTCCGGATTTTCTGAGCCGAGCCCCAAACCATCAATGAATATAAAAACAACACTTTTCAATACCCCAATCCTTTAATAATTGCAGGATTCTTTCTCCATTTTTTTCTAACTCTTACCTCAAGTTTAAGATATACTTCTCTTCCCAGAAATGCTTCAATATCATTTCTGGCTCTCATTCCAACTCTCTTTAGTGCTTCACCCTTCTTCCCGATAATAATACCTTTCTGAGAATCTCTTTCAACAATAATAATTGCGTGAATGAAATCCTTTCTTCCTTTGCGCTCTTTAAATTCAACTATCTGAACTGCAACTGAATAAGGCACTTCCTGTTCATATAAAAAGAATACCTTTTCTCTTATTATTTCAGAAACAAAAAATCTCTCCGGTTCACTGCTTATTACATCCTGAGGATAAAAAAGCGGACCTGCAGGTAAATTTTTTAGGATTTTAGAAAATAAAATATCTAACCCATCATTATGCAGGGCTGAAACCGGAATTATCTCTTGAAATACATTACTGTTTTTAAAAGATTCAATAATGGGTAGTATTAATTCTTTAGGATAGAGATCAATTTTATTAATCAATAAAAATTTTGGAACCTTATATGATGTCAGTTTATCAATAACCGGTTCTGTATCCGGCCCTTTTGAATTCATATCTATCATCATAAAAATAATATCAGCTTCTTTCAGAGAAGATTCAGCTGTTTTAATCATTGATTTTTGCAATTGATATTTAGGTGTTATAAGTCCTGGAGTATCCAGAAATATGATCTGATAATTATCTCCATTCAGTATGCCGAGAACACGATTCCTGGTTGTCTGAGGTTTAGGAGTAACAATTGATATTTTCCGCTCGAGAAAAGAATTCATTAAAGTAGATTTACCTACATTAGGCTTGCCAATGATGGTAATATATCCTGCCTTAAAATTACTTTTCTTTTCTGTTGATCTCATTCAATACAACTTTTTTATTTTAATACCATTATAATAGTGCTGAAGTATCTGTTTATAGCTCGCTCCCCGTATTGCAAGACCGGCAGCACCTGTCTGACACATTCCAACCCCATGTCCGAAACCAGCGCCTCTTAAAACAAATTCAACCGGATCACCATTTTCATCTTTTATTTTTTTTACATAAAAGCAGGAACTCCAAAGTGTTTCCGGACTGAGAGTTTTTCGGATATTCAACTCTTTATTGATTATCAATTCATCATAGGTCCCTACTATTTTTAATAATAATATCCGACCGGACACTCCTCTCCTTAAAGGAATAATATCAATGATTTCGCCAATATTTTTCCCTGAATATTTATTTACAACTTTAGTTAAAAGATCCTGAGATATTGTTTTCTCCCACCGAAAATATTTTTTGCTGTACTCCATAGAAGGAAGGATCCATCCCTCAACAGTGTTACAGTACACCCTGGGATAGGAATCAATCCACTCTTTTGCGTTTTCTTCTTTTGATAAATCACCAAAACTTTTTAAAGGTTTGGGGGCATCGTATTCTCCCTGAAGATACTCAATATAATCTCCGTTCCATACATTATTAGAATGTTCTGTATGGCCTCCGCAGACAGCAGAATACACTGCATCACATATCCCGTCATTATGCCATATAACCATTCCTCTTGTTTCATTTACAGCCCTGTCTGTTGATGCCTTTCTTTTTGAAAGGCCGCTGTATACCTGACAATGGACCTGATCGCATAAATCATAAGGATCATCTTTATGGAGTTTGCCTATTTTAGATAATGCCTCTGAACGAGCTGCTACAGCCTGGGCCTTTAAAGCCTCCAGGGGAAATCCATCCGGCATTTCAGAGGGTACAACACCTTTTAAATAAACTTCAATGGGTACATGATTGATTACAGCTAATTTTCCGGATCTGTCAATTATAAAAGAAATAGTCTCGGGATAAATATGTGATACCCTGTCTTCCCAATGATATCCGATCCCTACAGGTACATTATGCAGCGTTACTGCACCACCTTTAATGTAAATAGGTTTAGTGGATTCAAATACCTGATCAGTCTTCAGATTCCTTAAAACAATTCTTCCCTTTGAATTTAAATATTTTGTAGTGATAAATGTATTTAAATTTTCCGGAAGATTATTCTGATATCTTACTGCTTGTTCTCTGCTTTTAAAATATTTACTCAGGCATACCCGGTATAAACGATTTTTAACAATGACTTTTCCATAAGCACTGATATTCTTACCAATTGGGACTATAGCAGTCTCAATTCCTTTTCGTGACAGATCTGTTGCTATATCCTGGGCATTGGACAAAGAACTCATAGAAGCAAAAATTAGAATATATACTGCTTCTGCCGGTGAAGAATCCATTACCTCTGCTTCCCACAAATTTCCATCAATATTTCTGGATATAAATTCACCATCATGACTGATGATATAACATTTTTCCGATAAGGTTAAAGAGAGTGAAGAAGAAGTAGTGATAATACCAACTTTAACTTCCGGTTCAACTTTTACCTTCTCCCTTACTGGCTGGGGAGGCACTGAACACTTGATAATTAACAGTAATATTACAATAGACAGAAGCTTAACCGAATTTTTCACCTGAAATCCTTATACCTGAAAAAATTTTTCATTACCATTTTAGGGAACCATATAAGAAAAAGCAGCATTAATAATGGAAAAATAATTGTATCAAAAAAGTAGGCAGCCACAATTCTTAGAAGCCATAAACTGAATTCACTAGTCTTATGGGTTAAAAAGTTGATAACATTACTTATTCTGGTCTTTATTTTTTTTATCTCAGACCATAAACCTTTATCTGCTTCTTCAATATCCGGAAAATATGCTTTCCTGAAAACTGACAGATTTTTTTCTGCTTCTTTCACTGATGGTTCAGTAATTTTTCTGGAAAGAAATCTGCCGCCAGAAATTGAAGCCGGTATAATAATTAAAACCCCCAGACTGATAAAAATTAAATAGCGAGATATATCTTGTAATAAATGTATCAAAAATCTTTTTCGAACAAACAACCATTTTGATAATAATAATAACAAAATTGATAAAAGTGTTAAGACGATTAACCATTGATCTATATACGCTATTGTCAATAAAACATATTTTGTACACAATAAGACAGCTGAACTCAGAAGCACCGCTTTCCAGGCAAAATTAACAAAATCATAGGCTGCCTGTACAATATCTCCTGCTTCAATTCCAAGTCCAACACCAAATTCTGATCCTTCAATAATTGCCAATCCGATCTTGATTGCAGAGATCACCCCGAAGGTCACCAGAGATTTCTCCAGCGACTCATCAATATAAGTTTGATTGGATTTTATCTGAAACCGGCTGTGAATAAAATTAAGAGTTTTAGAGGTATAATCCAGTGCTGAAAAAATAATTGCAATGATTAAGATGGTTGTTATTAACAGTCGTTTTGAAGTTGTATTTAATTTTATTTTCAAAATAGCAACCAGTTCACAAAAAATTATTCTCTGGTTATATCAATAATTGTATAATTAATTTTCCCGGCCGGTATAGTAATATTTACACAGTCACCTATTTTACGTCCCAAAAGACCTCGGCTTATTGGTGAATTTATGGAAATTTTATTTTCCATAATATCTGCTTCTGATTCAGATACTATCTTATATTCATCATATTCTTCTGTATCTATATTTTTTAATTTCACCTTAGCACCAATATAGACTTTATCTGCAGGAAGTTTTATATCATCGATAAACTCCGCAGAAAAAAACTGTTCGCATAATTCTCTAATTCTTGTTTCATTTAATGCCTGTTCTTCTTTAGCTGCTTTATATTCAGCATTTTCTCTTAAATCACCGAATCCGCGTGCATGTTCGATTTTTTGGGCAATTTCTCTGCGTTTAACTTTACATAGATAATCCAGCTTGTCTTTCAGTCTTTTATGACCTTCTCTGGATATATAATTAACACCCACGATCACTCCTTAGTAATTATTTTTTAGACTTAAATCTAATCATTTAGAACTTAAAAATCAAATTATTGATTTCAATAAAATTATTTTATTGAAAAAATTTAAACTCCACTTTTTATTTATGTTTGTCATATTCTTTATAATTATTTATATTAAATAAAAAAAATCAATGAATTATTCATGGGGTTGAATCTATGAAAGCCAAACGCGTTCTGGTTTTGGTTGACTGGCATCCTGGAACAAATACTTTTCCTGTATTTAAAAAAACCTTTGATGATATCCGGGTGGTAGGCGGCCCCTTTCTTAAAGGAGCTACCAGCGGACTGCGAAAAGTGCTGTTTCGCTGGTCTATGTATATCTGGGTAGGGATTAAAGCAATCTTTATAAGCCGAAATTATGATACAGTGATTGCCTTTCAACCAGTATGCGGACTCGTCTTAGGTACTTTTTACAGATTGTTCAATGTCAAATCAAAACACCTCATACTCCTGAATATGATCTTTACTGAGCGTTCTTCACAATTATATTTCAATCTTCGTAAAAATTTTGTTCGATGGGTATTAAAAACTGTTAACGCCATGAGTGTTTATACAACTGGTGAAATCAATACTCTTGCTGAACTTTTCCATTACCCCAAAAAGCAGATATTCTGTATACGGCAGGGTATCCGTATAAATAAACCCGTAGAACGAATTCCGGCAGACAAACTGAAAAAATATATTTTCAGTGCAGGAATGAGCCTGAGGGATTACCGCTCACTCATTGAGGCTGTACGCACCCTCGATATCCCTGTGGAAATTGTATGTCAGCCGTATAATATTAAGGGATTGGATATTCCTGATCATGTACATATTCACCTCAATCTATGGGGTGATGAAGTGATTAAATTAAGACGTAATGCCCGTATTGTTATTATTCCTCTGTTATATAAAAATATTTCAGCCGGTCAGTATGATATCCTTTATTCTATGTCAGAAGGCAAGGCAATTATTGCTTCTCGCACAGTATCCAGTGTTGAACATATCACTGATGGTAAAGACGGATTTTTAGTTCCCTGCCGGGATGTTGAAGCATTACAGGACCGAATCCTGACATTATGGAATGACTCAACGCTTATTGATACAATGGGAGAACACGCCCAGCAAACATTTAAC
Source organism: uncultured bacterium (assembly GCA_964515295.1). GTDB lineage: Bacteria > Zhuqueibacterota > QNDG01 > QNDG01 > CAYUAG01 > CAYUAG01. The sequence goes on from CAZETW010000034.1 coordinate 15,005, forward strand.
AACAATTTCACCTATGAAATATATCAGCAAAATGTAATAAATAATCTGCAGAAATTATAAAAATTGATAAGCTACTCCACTATAACCTCATCCATAAATAGCAAAGCCGGATTTCCGGATGAAAAATGCCAGGAAGGACAGGTTTTAATATTTCTGGCAATAATTTTTATATATCGGGCTTTGGTAGCATCAACTTCAACCGTAAAATCTTTTATATCAGTGCGTATATGATGCTTCGGTATCCCGTAATCCTTCTTTGCTATTGTAGTATAAATATCCTGATTTTCTGAAACCTGATATTCGACGGAGACAGGCAGAAAAATTCTGGATCCGGTGCTTACCAGATAACCAGTAGAAATCCTGTGAACAGGCATAACACTGCCCAGATCAATGATAATCTGCGCATCATCTGTTTCAAACGCAGTCCACAAACCGTTTCTGAAATTTACTGTTCCCTTAACCCCATCTATTAAATGTCTCTTATCAGTCTCAGATCGACTGAATTCTTTATCATATTCATTTTTTAAAATGATAGGCCTGGCTACTGCTTTATGAACATGAAAAAGTCTCTCAATGAAATCTCCTCTTAATACGCCGTTCTTATAAATACCGGACTTAACTAAAGTGGTTTTATCCAGCTGGAACGGAGCTGTGTACTTGGGAGAAAGCATATCCGGATTGCTTCCATCCAGGGTATATCTGATTTCCGGCCGGATCAATTCAGTTTCAAAATTTATTATCAGACTGTTGTTTGCTGTGTCACCTTCTGAAACCGGATAGGCATTTAAAGCACTTTCAGCATAATTTATATTCAGCTTCTTATACCTTTTAAACTGGCATTCCATCCTGTTCAGAAAATCACTCCATTCCCGTTGTTTTTGTGAAGTCCACGTTACTTCAGCCAGAGCAGCCATTCTGGGAATAGCCATATATTCTACCTGACCCTGCCCCAGAATATATTCTGTCCATACATTGCCCTGGGCTCCCAGAATGTGTTTTGCTTCCTCAGCAGACAGAACATCCGGAACCGGATTAAATGAGTATACTTTTTTTAAAGGTGTATAACCGCCAATTGCCTTGGGTTCAAAATCCGGATCACCCTGATAGTAATCAAAATAACAGTGAGAAGTGGGAGTCATAATAACATCATGTCCGTGCCTGGCCGCTTCAATACCGCCCTTTGTTCCTCTCCAGGACATAACAGTTGCCTGGGGAGCAAGGCCTCCTTCTAATATTTCATCCCAGCCAATAATATAGCGGCCTTTTGAATTTAAGAATCTTTCTATGCGTTGGATAAAATAACTCTGCAATTCATGTTCATTTTCAAGACCATTTTCTTCTATTCGTTTCTGACAGTCCGGACAATCCTCCCATCTTTTCTTTGGGCACTCATCTCCTCCGATATGAATATATTTTGAAGGAAAAAGTTCTATAACCTCAGTAAGTACATCTTCCAGGAACTTGAAAGTCTTCTCTTTGCCCGCACAGTACACTTCTTTAGAAACACCCCAGTGGGTTAGAACCTTAAAAGGGCCGCCAGTACAGGAAAGTTCCGGATAGGAAGCCAATGCGGCTTGAGAATGACCGGGCATTTCTATTTCAGGAATAACGGTAACAAAACGGCTCTCAGCATAATCAACAATCTCCTTAATGTCTTCCTGAGAATAAAACCCGCCATATCGTTCTCCGTCAAACTTACGCGGTAAATTATTAGGATATCCTACCAGTGTTTCTTCTCTCCAGGCACCCACCTTTGTTAACAGCGGATATTTCTTAATTTCAATCCTCCACCCCTGATCTTCAGTGAGATGCCAGTGAAAAGTGTTCATTTTATGCATGGCAATATAATCAATATATTTTTTAATGAATTCTTTGGGCATAAAATGACGGCATACATCAAGATGCATTCCCCTGTAGGAAAAACGCGGTTTATCCTGTATCTCTAAACATGGGATACTCCACTTCTGTTTCTTATCCGACAAATCCGGACTTTCAATCTCTAAGGGTAATAACTGACGTATAGTCTGAACTCCGTAAAATACTCCTGCAGCAGTATTTGCTTCAATACGAACAGCATTTTTATGTATGGAAAGATCATATCCTTCATCACCCAATTTTGAATCAGCCCCTTGAGTAGTTAACACTATGATGTTATCTTTTACGGCACTATCGTCTGAAGTCATTACCTGCAATGTATAACCGGACGATATAGACAGCATATTATTTAAATAGGTAACAGTATATCTCATCTTTTCTGTATCCGGATGAATCACTATTTTTGTATCCTTAAAAATAGTAAATACTCCTTTTTTAATACGTATTTGTTCCGGTTTAGGAATAATGTTGATAGCCTCTTTTTGATTATTTGTACACTTTATCATACTTGACACACCTATACAAAAAACGATTAATGAGATTATTTTTTTTTGCTTCATATTTTCTCCCTTGTTTAATGGTATTACTCAAGATTAATTGTATACTATTTAAATAAATTTTTTTATAACTAATGCTGAATAGAAATTCATTATTTTTATAAAGTTTATAATACAATAGTTCTTATCAACAATATCGGAACGAACTCCAAAAACGTATAACTATTTCGGAATGTAATCCATTTTTGTTATTATTCTCAACTTATTGAATTAATCTACCATATCCCTTCTTCTACTTACACCTAACGGTTCACATACTCTGATACTTTCAATAATTTTCTGTCAATACATACTTTTACAGCCAGAGCTATTTCTTCTCTTTTAAGCAGAATATGAAATTCTTCTTTTAAAATCTGAATAAACTCAGAAAGATCCTTAAATTCAGAAAGTTTTTTACTGAGTAAGAGTTCACTGAATTCCTCTATACCGATCAGTTCATTTTTATACAAAGCTTCATTCTCCATATACACACGCTGTGATATTTTTCGTTCCTGAAATTTTTGTTTGTTATTATCAAGCAGCTCTTCGATATCATCCTTGAGATCCTGCAGCTCTACCCGCATTATCTCCTGAAAACTTCTCATTCTGTTCTTCATATTATTACCCCGAATATTTAAAATCAATTAAATATTTTCATTTTTTCAGCAGGGTACGGTTTTAAATACTCACATACATCTTCACTGTCAATACTCTGGTCTAACCAGGTCTCTTCTTGCTGAGGAAATAAAATTGCAGGCATCCTGGTATGAGGTATATCAGCTATACCTTCATTTGAATCAACAGTGATAATGGTGCATGATTTAACAGAATCCCCGTTAATTCTGCATTCATCCCATATACCAGCCATAGAAAACACTTCCTGGTCAGTAATAATGACCTTATGCTCTTTTCTGGACATACCAGACGGCATTATTCTTTTATCCGGCCATTCAAAAAATTCAGTAGCCGGAATTATACATCTCTGGTTCCTTTTCCAGGCATTACGAAACGATGCCTTTTCTGATAAACTTTCCTTACGGACATTATAGGTGGCAAACTTTTTTTCTGTTAGAGGTTTCCCCCACCAGGAAGGCACAATATCCCAGCGTAAAAGCTCTAACACCCTTTTATTATCCTGTTCCATTACAACCGGTACATTTGAATGAGACTGCCCCCTGGAGGGATAAAATCCCTGCTCTTTCAGTATCGGCTCAAAATCAAAATCAGGATCAGCAGAAATCCCGTACCGTTTCATTAAGTTGATTAAATTAATATAGTTTAAAGCAAAATGACCACACATAACCATTACCTGTTTTTTTAATTTTATTATTCTATGTCTTAGAGTCTTTGAGTCATTGAGTCATTAAATCCTTACTCTTGGCTTTATTCTGAAATAGACCACAGACAGCGGACCGCAGACCGCAGCGTTATTCGCGGTCGGCCGTCCGCTGTCCGCGGTCTCTTTGTATCTGAATCCATTATTAACCACCATCTCCCATATACTAATTAACTTTATCTTTTCCTTTAGTCTTTGGTCTTTGGTCTTTATTCTTTGATCTTCGTCCTTTTAATACTCATACACATTACGAGTAAAGAAATCCTCTATAATCTCATTAAATCCATAAGCAAGGGTTGTTCTAAAAATCTCTTCTCTGGTGAACCATTTTAAGCACTGACCTTCCTGCAGGTCAATTTTATCAATATTCAGATTTGCTCTCTTCCAGAAAGTATGTTCAATCCGGTCCTCGAATTCCATAACCGAAACTGGATGAAAGTTCTTCAATTCCAGTCCCATCTCCTCCTCCATTTCTCTGACAATACAGGTTTCAACTGTTTCACCAGATTCTACATAGCCGCCCGGAAGATCCCACATATTGGGATAGGGTATGGTATCTTTATCATCCCTGAGTAAAAGAAGGATTTCATTATTATCATTTATAAAAATGATACTGACACCTTTTCTTTTCATCATATATGTAAAATAATAACTGTAAACTTTAATTGCAATGGCTTTAAGATATTACACATAATTAAATGTGTGATAAAAACAAACTCCTAACACTTTTCTAACAATTATTGAACAATTTTTTAATATTATATGCCTATTTTAATGAATCATTAAGGGGTAATAATAAAAAGGGGATGGCTATGAAAAAACTATTATTAGTTTTACTTATTACTATTAGTACAATTGGAGGTTACACACAGATATCACAAATTAAAGGAAAAATGTTTGGTGATTATTTTTACAACCTCAAACACCACACACCTGCAAGTGAAGATATGAATGGATTCCAAATCAGGAGGTTCTACTTCACGTTTGAGAATCAGCTCACCGATAATATCAAGACGAGGTTCAGGCTGGATGTAAAACATGCAGATTTTGGAGAAAAAGAAAAATTACATCCTTTTATTAAGAATGCATATCTGGAATGGAATAATATTATTCCTCAGCATAAATTAATTGTAGGTATTTCAAATGCAAATATTATTGAAAATTCCCAAGACTACTGGGGATATCGTTCCATAGAAGAGACCATAACAGGTGTATATAAAATTTCTTCATCTGCTGATATGGGACTTGCTCTCAAGGGAGATTTAAATCAATATGTACATCATTGGCTCACTGTCTTTAACGGAACCGGGTATGGTTCATCTGAAATGGATAACTATAAAAAATTTGGGTATTCCTTATGGATTACTCCGGTTAAAGGCATGATTCTGGAAGGATATATTGACTACGAAAAACAGGATCCGAAAACCGGAACATATAAACCTGCAGCTGATTATTTCCACAGTACCGGATACCGGACAGTTAAAGGATTTATCGGTTATCAAAATCCAGACTTTACTATCGG
>CAZETW010000034.1:20373-28154 GCA_964515295.1 uncultured bacterium
GTAACAGTTCAAAATGCATTTCATATAATACCCAATATTATTATTACTGGATACAGAAATGCGAACATAGATAATGATATAACAGCCCGAATAACTTTCAGTTATAATTATAAAACAGAAAAATTTTAATTTATCTGTAACTGTTAATTTAATTTTTAATTATTAAAGAAAGGGAAAAAAATGAAAAAGATCATATCATTAATCCTCATAGCAATATTTTTTATAACTTTAAATTTGTCAGCTCAAAGTTTTATCCGCATTAAGGGATCAGACACTCTTATAAATCTGGTGCAAAGGTTGGCAGAAGTGTATATGGAAGAAAATCCTAATACAGCGATTGCCGTTACCGGAGGAGGTTCTGGTGTTGGTATCGCTTCTCTTATCGCAGACAGAGTTGATATTGCTGATGCTTCCCGGGAAATGAAACCTAAAGAAATTGAATCTGCGAATAAAAATGGTGTAACTCCGGTTGAAATAGTTATTGGAATAGACGGACTTTCTGTAATTATCAATGCTGACAATCCGGTCAGCTCCTTAACCTTGGAACAGATCGGAGGAATTTTTCGGGGACAAATCACTAACTGGAAAGATGTAGGCGGACCAGACAAAGAAATATCTCTGTATGGACGTCAGGCCAACTCAGGAACGTATGTATTCTTTCAGGAATTAGTTCTTAATAAGAAAGACTATTCTGCTGATATGAAACGCATGAACGGTAATGCCCAGATTGTAGAGGGAATTATTGCAGACAAACAAGGTATTGGTTATGTAGGCATTGGATATGTTTATGATGACAAAGGAAATATAAGAGAAGATATAAAGGTGTTAAGTGTTGCTCAGGGAAAAGAAGCTGAGCCGGTTTCACCTTTGGTATCAGAAAATGTAAAATCCGGAAAATATCCCATTGCCAGAGCATTATATCAGTATGTTAATGGAAAACCTGAAGGTGAAGTTAAAGATTTTATTGCTTTTGAATTAAGTGACAAAGGACAGGAAATAGTAGAAGAACTGTCTTTTTATCCTGTATCTGGTGCATATAAAGAACAGAATAAAAAAGCAGGTTTTTAACAAGTAAGTTTTATTTAAAAAAAATATATATAATCCGGGCTGTTTTAACATTCCAAGACAGTCCGGATTCAGTGTAATTTAGTAAACAGGAAAATGACTGACAGGAACAAACGAAAAGTAACTGTAAGACGGTTTAAAGAAAAAACTATAGAAAAATTTTTCCAGGCAAATGGTATTTTTTCAATCATTGTGCTTCTGGGTATTTTTTCTCTTCTTTTGATCGAAGGGTGGCCGGCAATAAAAAGGCTGGGAATTGCTGAATTTCTTTTTAATGCCAAATGGAATCCTACTTCTTTTGAAAAAGAATCTTACGGTATACTTTCCATGATTGTCAGCACACTCATGGTAACAATTGGTGCAATGATCCTTGCAGTTCCTCTTGGAATTGGGTGTGCAGCCTATCTTTCAGATGTGGCCAACAAAAAAACCAGAGAAATTGTCAAACCGGTCATTGAAATTCTGGCAGGTATTCCATCAGTGGTTATTGGTTTTATAGGAATAATTATTGTCGGGCCGTTTTTGGCTGATTTATTAGGTACATCCCACGGACTGAATGCTATTAACGGCTCCATTCTTCTGGCTGTCATGTCACTTCCAACTATTATCAGTATTTCAGAAGACGCTATAACCTCAGTTCCTCTGGTTTACAAACAGGCTTCATATGCTCTGGGAGCCAATAAATGGCAGACTTTAGTACGAGTTACGCTTCCTGCAGCTATGTCCGGTATCATAGCTTCTGTTATGCTGGGAATGGGACGAGCTATAGGTGAAACTATGACCGTACTCATGGCCTGCGGTAATGCGCCTGCTTTTCCTCAAAGCATCAAAGACTCAGTACGTCCTATAACATCCACCATTGCTATTGAAATGGGAGAAACTGTTCAGGGCGGTCTGCACTACAGTTCACTTTTTGTAGTTGCATTTGTTCTTTTTCTTATGACTTTTATAGTAAACCTGGTTTCTGATATTGTTCTGAATAAATACCAGAAGGTGAACAGATGAATATTAAACTGACTAAAGCAAAACAATTTATTGGTTATACTATTCTGCGACTCAGTGCGCTTATCATAATTGCAATCCTTATTTTTATATTATGGGATATCATTGCTAAAGGAAGCGAAGTTATCAGCTGGGAATTTCTCAGTCAAAAACCGAAAAAAGGGATGACTGAGGGTGGAATATGGCCGGCTATAGTGGGAACCTTCTGGGTGAGTCTGGTAAGTGTTGTATTTTCAGTTCCAATAGGAATGTTCACTGCCATTTATTTAAATGAATATGCCAAACAGGGAAGACTTATACGTATTATCAGAATGGCCATAAGAAATCTTTCCGGCGTGCCGTCCATAGTCTATGGCCTGTTCGGCTTTGCTATTTTTACACTGATGTTAAATTTCGGCCTATCAGTTATCTCATCCGGCTTGACCCTGGGACTTCTGACACTGCCCTGGACCATCACTGCAAGTGAGGAAGCCCTGAAAACAGTGCCTTTTTCCTACAGGGAAGCATCACTTGCCCTGGGTGCTACAAAATGGCAGACTATAAAAACTAACGTTCTCCCCTATGCAGTACCAGGTATGCTGACCGGTTCTGTATTGGGTCTGGCCCGGGCTGCAGGAGAAACAGCTCCAATTCTTTTTACCGGCGTTGCTTTTTTCTGGCCAATTTTACCTGGATTTCCTGAATTATTTACTCAGCAATTCATGGCACTTCCATACCATCTGTATATTCTGGCCACCCAGCATCATGAGATCATAAAAGTCCAGCCTCTGGCATATGGAACTGCTTTTGTTCTGATAACGCTGATAATTCTTATGAATTCTTTAGCAATCTGGATAAGATACCGATTTAGGAAAAAATATAAATAAAATGAAAGTTAAATCGTATAATGAATAATTTAAAAATGTACACAAAAGGGCTTAATTTCTATTACGGAAATTTTCATGCTCTGATCAATATAGATCTTCCGATTGAAACCAATAAAGTAACCGCTCTGATTGGTCCTTCCGGATGCGGTAAATCCACTTTTCTGCGTACCCTTAACCGTATGAACGATATTATACCCGGAACCAGAGTTGAAGGAAAAGTAGTACTTGATGATTTTGACATCTATCAGAAAAATACAGATATTGTCGATATCCGTAGAAGAGTCGGACTGGTTTTCCAGGAATCGAATCCATTTCCAAAATCACTTTTTGACAATGTTGCTTATGGACTCCGCATCAATGGAGAAAAAAACAGGGTAATACTGAGGGAAAGAGTCGAGGAAAGTCTTAAGAGTGCGGCTATCTGGGATGAAGTAAAAGACAGACTTAATGATTCTGCCATCGATCTTTCCGGAGGGCAGCAGCAGAGACTATGTATTGCCAGAGCCTTGGCAGTAAAACCTGAAGTACTGCTCATGGACGAACCTGCTTCCGCACTTGATCCCATTGCCACCCAGAAAATAGAAGAGCTGATTTTTCAACTGAAAAAAGATTATACCATTGTTATTGTTACCCACAATATGCAGCAGGCAGCAAGAATCTCAGATAAAACCGGTTTTTTCTATCTCGGAAAATTAATTGAATTCGGTGAGACCGATCAGATCTTTACTAACCCTCGCTTAAAAAAGACAGAGGACTATGTTACCGGAAGATTCGGATAATAGTATACTTTTCTATACTTTTGTAAAAATTTAATACCTTCAATGCATCAATTGCAAGATTGTTTAATCTCAGGATACTTTTGTTCATTTATTAACAAAACCCTCTAAATTCTTCTTGTCAGGGGGACTTCAGTTGATAAACCATGAATATCTACTGACCGCATCTATTAGCTGTCTACCGTCCACGGTCTGCAGTCTTTCTGACTTCTGGTCTCTGATTTCTGATCTCTGCACTACAACCTTCTCAAGTTCTAACGCTCTCACGTTCTAATGTGCTCACATCCAAAGCTCTAAAGTTCTTGTATTTTGATTCTTGCATTTTACTTCTTTAGTCTTTAACTTTTTCCTTCTTCCTTTTTCCTTTTACCTTGTTTTATTCTTTATCTTTTGTCTTTTGTATTTTGTCTTGATTTACGGTTTGCTCCAAAGGTATATGTATAGTAAAACATGTTCCCTTTTCCACTTTACTATCAACATTAACATTCCCCTTATGAGCTTCAACCGCATGTTTTACAATTGAAAGTCCCAGTCCGGTTCCCCCCAGTTCACGGCTTCTGGATTTATCTACCCGGTAGAAACGTTCAAAAATCCTGGGTAAATGCTTTGCAGAAATTCCACTTCCCTGATCTGTCACTTTTAATATAACCCAGCTGTTTTTTTCAGTGCATTCTATTGTTATTGTACTTCCTTCCGGACTGTATTTAACTGCATTATCCACTAAATTAATGAGTCCGTCCTCTAAAAGACCTCTGTTTATTTCTGCTGAAATAGTATCAGGGCAGTTTACCACTATGGTAATTTTTTTCTGTTCTGCTTTTTTCTCCAAGAGAGAAACAGTATCCTCAATAACATTTTTTATTAAAAAATCATCATACTCTATTTCTTTTTTTTCTGATTCCTGTTCTAATCTGGAAAGCTTTAATAGATCCTCAACTATGGAATCCAGCCTGTATGAATTTTTCAGTATCATATTAATGAAATTCTCAACTCTGTCTTTATTTTTATTTTCCATACCGTTTTCTTTTAAGGTCTCTATTGATCCTATAATACTGGTTAACGGAGTCTTTAACTCATGAGACACATTTGCCACAAAATCTTTTCGTATTTCCTCTAACTGTTTTAATCTGGTTATATCATTGATAACGATAACAATACCCGTAGTGTTGTCTTCATGATCAAGCATAGGAGCAGCTTTTGCCTGCAGATATCTATTTTTTGTACCATGCAGTATCACTTCTCTTTCACCGGTTATTTTATCAGAGATATTCTCTGATATAAATCGTAGGAAATCTGCCTGACGAATTACCGAGTGGATATCCTTACCTTCAGCCTGATCCGGGGTTACTTCAAAAATATTTGCTGCAGTTTTATTAATACGCACAACCTTTTCCTCAAGATTTATAACCAGCAGGCCCTCAGACATACAGGATATAATACTTTCCATTTCTTTATGCTGTTCTGAAATCTTATTGATGCGGGAATTAAGATCAGCTGCCATTTTATTCATTGCAACTGAAAGAATTTCAAACTCTTCAGACCCGGAAATATGAACCCGGTAATCCAGTTTTCCCTCACCAAAATTCACAGCTGCCTCTTTAAGACTTCGAATAATTCGTTTTATGCGTCTTGAAAATAAAAAAGAAACAGCAACCGCTAGACTGACAACAATAAATCCGATTATTACCATCCGGCGGTAGAAATCATTGATTGTTCTGTATAGTTTGGAAATAGAAAGTGAACTTCGTACTACTGCTTTTATTTTCCCCTGATATAATAATGGTACTGCTGTGTATATCATCTCTTGCTTTAATGTTTTACTAAATCTGATCGAAGTTCCAAAGTGCTGATTCATCGCTGTAATTATTTCACTCCGATCAGCATGATTTTCCATAGCATCAGGATCATGTTCAGAATCTGCGATTACCCTTCCTGAAGGAAGTGTCACTGTAATCCTGAATCCTATATCCTGACCAATATCTTGACAGACAGACTGAACAGTATCAAATTGTCCTGATATAACATTACCCTTAATAATTCTGGCAATCAGCAGAGAGCGATTTTCTAAATCTGTCCTAGTACGATTGATATACGTATCTTTTACTTCTCTTGAGATAATCCAGGTTAAAACAGTCAATGAGAAAACTAATATCAAAATATAGAAGGGGAAATATTTCCAAAAAAGTGATTTAGGTTTTTTCACAATATTATTCCTTGAATCTATACCCTATACCCCTGACAGTTTCTATATATGTACCAGCAGATTTCAGTTTTTTCCGTAACCCGGTAATCTGAACATCCACAGAACGGTCTGTTACAGGATAATCTGTACCTTTAACTGCATCAATGATCTGACCTCTGGTAAAAACCCATCCCGGTCTTCGGATAAGTAGTTTTAGAATATAAAATTCAGTAGCTGTTAAGTTAACCGGTTCCCCATCAACTGTAACTTTAAATTTGGAAGAATCAATCTGAATATTATGAATTGACATAACGGATGAATCTTCTGAAAAATCTTTATTTGCTCTTCTTAAAACAGATCGAATTCTGGCAATCAGAATACGTGGTTTAAAAGGTTTCGTGATATAATCATCAGCACCAAGCTCCAGACCGGATACAATATCAGACTCTTCTCCTTTTGCAGTTATCATAACAATTGGAATTTTTTTAGTTTCATCATCTGATTTTAATCTTCTGCACACTTCAAATCCATCTATACCAGGGAGCATAAGATCAAGAAGCACTAAATCAGGATGTGAAGCCTTTACTTGCGAAATCCCTTCTTCTCCTGTCAAGGTACTTGTAACCCGATAACTTTCTTTTTCCAAATTGAATTTAATCAATTCCTGGATATCAGTTTCATCTTCTATAATTAATATATGCTCTTTACTCATAATGTCCTCACATAATATAAACATTAATTAAATTATAAAGTAATATAGGAAAAAACATAATTAAGTTCAAGATTTTTCTTACTATTAGGACAATTTCTAATAGTATTCTAACATATTTCTAACAATAACATATTATTTTAAATAATAGAAACTTAAAAAAAATAGAATTATAATTTATTTTTTAATATGGTCATCAAAAAATGGAGAATAAAATGCCTCATATATTTCAAAATGAACTTCATAAATTAGAAAAATATATTCTTAATTTAGGGGCTCTGGTAGAAGAACGACTGAACCAGGCAATTGAGTCTATAAAAAATGTAGACCGAAATTTAGCAGAAAAAATAATAGAAAACGATAAAGAAATTGACCAGAAAGAAGTTGAATTAGAAGAAGAGTGTTTGAAACTGTTAGCACTCCATCAACCCGTAGCAATTGATCTGCGTTTTATTGTCGTGGTACTAAAAATAAATAATGATCTTGAACGAATCGGGGATCTGGTGGTAAATATTTGTGAAAGCACAATTTTTCTTTCATATCAATCAGATACACAGCCTGTATTCGATTTTTCCGAAATGTCAGAAAATGTAAAAAAAATGCTGAAAATGAGTCTGGATTCTCTGGTCAATATGGATCTGGAAACGGCAAACCAGGTATGTAAAATTGACAGTGTCATCGATGAAATGAATAGAAATATGTACGAACAGGTGGAAAATGGTATTTTGAAACACCCGGAACATGTTAAAATATATCTTTATAATCGTTCTATTTCTAAACACTTAGAAAGAATTGCCGATCTGTCAACCAATATTGCCGAAGATGTCATTTATATGATTGAAGGCGAGATTGTGAGGCATAAGGGTGGGGAATCTGAGGCTTAGAATACACTATAAAAACGGGGGTTAACTAAAAAGTGGAAAATAAACACAGAGTTCACAGAGTAAAAAATAAGTACACAGAAAATAAATATTATTATTTATTTTATAATCTCTATATATTTCTCTGTGTACTCTGTGGTTTCATCATTTTTAGACTTTTCGGGCAACTCCGTTCATGATTTAATTATAAATGTATCTTCTTCCTGAACTCTTTCACATACCCCTGACTTACTAGAATTTCTTTTCTATTCTTCATTTTTAACTTCAGCTTACCGGCAAACCAGCGGTGAATGGACAGGA
>CAZETW010000035.1:0-26576 GCA_964515295.1 uncultured bacterium
GCTGTCCGCCGTCATTTCTAACTTCTGAACACCACTTCTCTCACGCTCTCAAGTTTTATTTTATCCTTTATCCTTTTTCCTGTATCTTTGTTCTTGCATCTTGCTTCTTAGTCTCCGTTTTATCTTTTTTTTCTTTTGTCTTTTATATTACTGCACCGTCCGTTCCGTCTTATCCCATATTCCGACCCGTTTTCTGGTTAAATCCATAAATAAGGACTTAAAAACAACATAAATCCACAGCTGACAATAGCTAAAATACATGAAAGCAGTAATCCCGATATTCAAAAAACTGTCTTCATCTTCATAGGACAGTACCAGGATAATTTCCAAAAGAAATAAAATAAAAGCAGAGCCCCATACTGCAGTATAAGGACCTGGTGAAGCTATGGATATAATCCCCAGCCCTCCCAATATAAATATTAAATGAGATATAACAATAGCTAATAAAAAAATATAATAGAGCAAAAATAAATAAAGAAATTCCCAGGAAAGGATACGGCTTTTAAGCAGTAATGCCTGCCCGAAAAATTTACGTATAACATAATTGTTCCCTCTCACCCATCGGGTCCGCTGCCGGATCCAGGTTTTCAGTTTTTCCGGTTCCTGCTCCCAGGTCACAGCAGTAGGTACAAACTGGATTTTCCAGCCCTTCTGATAGATTCTGACTGATAATTCGGAATCCTCTGTAATGGCTTTTTCATCCCACCCTCCACAGTTCTTCAGCACTTCTTTTCGAATTACACAATTAGTGCCCGGTAGTATAGATATACCAAATGCCCGAAAACGTCCGGCCTGCAGAATCCATTGAAAACTGAGAGTTTCTATATTAATAAATCGGGTCAGCAGATTTCTTTTTCTGTTCAAGGTTCTGAACTTTCCTATTACAGCACCCAGTTTATCATCTGATATCAGATTGATCATCAGCTGTTTTAGAGAAGTGGTTTCAGGATTATTATCAGCATCATACACAGCGATAAATTCTGAACTTGCTTTACTGAGCCCGATATTCAAAGCGTGTGCTTTTCCTCTTCCTGCAGAAGCTAAAGGAACATGTACAGGTATAATTCTGTTATCCTGTGCAGCCATAGTATTTAAGATCGATTTTGTATTATCTGTTGATCCGTCATTAATAACAATGACTTCCATTTTTGTTTCAGGATAATCCAGAGATAAAACCTTTTCTAATGTCTTTTCTAATACAATACCTTCATTACGTGCAGGTATTAATATTGAAACAGCAGGTAATTGCTTATGATACTTGTCAATATCCCATCTCTGCTTTTCAGTGCGCTGGCGGTATAAGTATCCGAAAAAACTCAAGATAAGCTGATAGAGGATCATCAGCCATATGATCGAAACTGCAAAAAGAAAAAGAATTTCAAATACTGGTGAACTAAAAGGCATGTTCGGTATCTCCTTAATAATTTATTGTTTATTTTGCTTTCTTCGTTTCCTGAATCGTATAGTATACAGTATCAATAAAACACTGCCTGCCAGAACACTGACGAAGACAATTAAAAAAGAACCTAAAATACTAATATTTTTCCGGGAGGATCCGCCTTTGGTCTCAGTGTAAATCTTTATTTCATGAGATCCCCTGGGTAACTGCACTGAATATCCAGATATCCCCTGGTAAACTTTTGCAGAAAATTTATTACCATCAAGATATATTTCTTTTGGCGCTTCATTGATTATTATATAATTTCTTATGGGAGAATGATATGATAATTCTATCCCCTGTCCGTTCATAGTGCAGGATTTTAATTCTCCGCTGATATCAACCAATCTGACTGATGATTTTAAAGTACTGATCCAGCTGCTGATTTTATTCATGGACTTAATCTCATGAGTTCCAGCAGGCAGCAGTAATCTGCCCTTATGATACGCAGGCCACAATTGATCATTTACAAGTATATTATCATGTTCTTCAGCATCTAACTCCAGAGAGACAGTATTTTCTGAGGTAATTTCACATTTATCAGGAAAAAATTTTTCTTTTGTACTCCACCCCAGACAATAGGATATCCAGGGCAGATCAACCATATAAATGCTTGATTCTGAATAAAGAGCTACCCGGTTGTTATCCTGAGAGGCAAAATAAAGATAGTTAATTAATTCCATTCCGGTAGCTTGTCTGGTTGGTGCCAAACTCTCCTTATAGGAACGGTATGGTACAATATTTATATCAAGAATTAACGTATCCGGACCTATTAAATTATGATAAGTTTTGGAAAGTCTATTATAACGGAGCGGTCCCTGATGCCACAACTGCTGAGGATCCTCAATTTGCAAAGTAAAAGAAAATTCTTTTTTTAACTCTATTAATCGTTTAGTATCGGTTGCTGTATGATCACCCAATTCCTCGGAATGAATATCATCTAAAGAGGTCACAATGATTTCCATAGGTTGTCTTTTTTGCTGATTCTGCTGATGGAGAAATGTAAGACATTTATGATAAAGTTCAATAATTAAATCTTTTCTGTATGTAACGAATTTATTCCAGGCTTCTTGGTTGTTTTTCCAATAATATTGTGAAACAGGATCAAAATATTCTTTGGGGTCAATTCCATACTGAGACTGAAAGTCTTCCCTCACTGATGTATGCATGGGAGTAAATATTTCAGGAACCTCCGGACCCTGAGGAGATTCAAAATAAAGTTCTGCCAGGTTGATACCATCCCAGTCATACTTCTGAATCAAATCTGATAACTCATTGAAGACAGCTTTCAGACATGCATCTTCTGTAAGAGCCATATGACGCCGCCAGTCCACTACTGCTTCTTTTCCGGTTGCAGTCCGTTCTCTCCACTCAGGATGGTTTTCCCAGAATAATTCATTCACATGAGGCAGTTCAAGCCAGATATATACCAGCATAGCATTTTCATGCGCTAATTCAATCAGTCTGTCATATTCATAGGTCCATCCGGGATAGACATGCCATCCTGATACATAGATTCTCCGAAATCCGTATTCCTTCCACATTTTTACCAGATCTTCAATACTCACATCTTCGCGATCACCTGGTTCAAAATAAATCTCTGTCTGATTTCTCTGTACCAGGGGCCATAAATCAAACTGACGCTGGATTAAATCCAGAAAATATGGATACCGACTATACCCCTGAGAAGTAGTGGGATCAAATAAAGTAGCGATATACAGGTACTTACCTTCACCATATTCTCCACCAATTATCAATGGATCATCAGTATTTACTTCAGAATAGTATGTAACATATTCAATCGACACCTCAAAATCTTTATACGAACCTGTATCTTTCCAATGGATTTCTACCTGAGGATAATACTCATCCCTCACTGTATTGACCTGCTTAAAATCACCGGTTGAAGTTATGCCGAATCTGGAACTCAGATCTGTTTCCTTTTCTAATATAACATTCGTGCCTCTGGAAACAGCATTTAATATGATCAGAGATTGCTGCTCAGTCAATTGTCTGCCGGCAGCATAAGGGATTACGATGAGATTTATCCTTGGCTGAATTTCAAATAAGTCATATACCGATACCGTATCATAATCTATTCCTGCTGTGGTAAATGCTTGTTTATAACTTTTCTGATCTCTGATTAGTTCTCCTTCAGCTTCAGAATCGATGAGAATAAGCGGAACCGCAGGAGATCGTTCTGTTTTCACTGATCCACTTTGCCAGAGTCTTCCGATTTTTACTGGTGAATCTGAAAAAATTGAACTTATTCTCCTTGCAAAACCAGATTTTTGGTGAAAGAGGGATTTTGCCACATATAACCAGCCAGGACTGCAGTTCACTTTCTTATGTAAAATATCTGTTTGTTTTTCTTCAGTGTATCGGAGTTTTTTAATTTTTCCTTTGGGGTTGACATAAAATTCTTTTAGATATCTATCCCTTACATCCAGAGATATTTCGCTGCTGCCGCTTACTATGGTCAATAACGGAGATGTTACTTTATTATTAAGGTTACGTATATCTTCAAAAGAGTAACCAAGATCTGTGATCCTTTTTACCAGTTCTTTTAAAACCTGTATAGAAACAAAGGGATGAAAGAAAAAACTGGCAAATCCGTCCCGAATAACTAAATTTTTACGGGCATAAGATACCAAAGGATCTGCCCTGGGATCATCAATCGGAATATAACCCAGGTTTTCAGGAATAAGCTGAGCTTTATCTCCCTGAGATGGGATAAAAAAAGGAAGCAGCTGATCAGTACCCAAAATATCCTGGGTTTGTCTTCGCTCATAAGCAGTGCTGAAAAACTTATTGATTACTCTGTAATCCAGCTGAGAGCCGGCATAATGCGGGGTTTCCCAGGCTATGGGATATATGTTATTGTTATAACATTCTTCTAATCCCCGTATAATTCTTTCTTTTACATAATCCTCTGAATCCTGAAAAAGCGGTGCATTGTTCAGACCATCCCAGAACTCATAGTCTATGGTAGTCTGTCCCCTGTACTGATGAGTCACTCCATGCATAACAATTGCTGCTCCTTTGGAAATCATATGCTGAAGCGCTTTCACCAGTTCAGGTTTATCGGAAAGGGATATGGCTGTATTATCGGCAGGATTCAGATAAAAAGGTGTCAACCCGACAGCAAAGGGTATATTATGTGATCCTAAAAAATCTGCTATATCTTTCAGACTGCCTGGAAGAGTGGTAGGATTCACATCCTCTATTCTAATCAGAGCAGTGTGTTTTTCCTGATGATTTTCTCCAACAATATCATGGAGAAGATCCCCAAAAACGATATGCCGGCCACCCTCGGTTACAAAGGAAGTAGGAAGATCAGCAACGTACCAGAAATTATTATCTTCAATTACATACGGAACTTTCTGTTCTTCTGACTGTGCAGTTGCCTGTATCCGACAACTGACTGTGTCGTTTATTTGAACAATATTGAGGGAAGTATCTAATTTGGTAAAAGCTGTGTTTTGATAGAAAACTCTGTAAGCAGATTTTTCATTTAGTTTCATATATTCGAAACCACGGTCTGAATTTTCGTTTTGTAAAAGATGGTACATGTTATAATTTATCCAGCAGATCCTTTTATCAGTTTCAGATATAAACCGGATAAACTCTCCCGGCAACGACTGCCGATACTCAGCACCCACATAGAAAATCACATCTGCTTCCGGCTGATCTGCAATTGAAAATTGATCCTTCACCGGAATAAGAGTTGTACTGGTATTAAAATGGCGTAAAAGCACTTCAATCTGTTTTGCATCATTAAGACCTACAGGATCATAATAAACAGTAACTTTTTTGACCGGGATGTACTCCAAAGCAGTTTTTATGTGAGACCATAAATTCCTTTTATCAGTCTGATGAGTATCATAGAAATCAATACCCCAGGCTCCTCCCTTCCAGGCATACCGTAGAGTTTCCAGAAATTGACGGTCAGTAATACTGATGTTCCCAAAAATAGATAATTCCGGGTGAACAACAACATTTGTCCTGTCTTTTACCTGTAGCAAAATCTGTTCAGCAGCATGTTCAGTCCATTCTGGTGAAAAAGTTACTGTATCCTGATGATGCTCAGCCCACTGCTGCCAGATAAGTTCCACATTTAATATATCAGGTTTATGTGCTGAATCCAGAATACTGTTAAGATCAAAACCAGACAGAAAACGCTGTTCTTTAGGTGAAAACAGGGTACCATCCTCATGAGTGGTGCATATAGTAGTAATAGAACACTGGTTATTTTCTGACTGAACTTTCTGACTGGTTTGTAAAAGCAAAGAGGTTAACGGCTGTGACCTAATGATATGAAATTCTTTTTTCTGGAAACGACTATTATTAATCAGATTATGTTCTTTGTATACCTCCATACATTGTTCACAATAACAAGCCTCATTGTATTTCCAGCTTACTATTGGTTCAGCTATATCTATTCCATTCAGCTCTGGATAATTCATAAGCAGATCTTCTATAAATCCAAGCCACCATATTCTGAATTCTTTATGGCGGGTACAAAGCAGATACCCATTATTACTAGATTTATAATCTTTACCGTTGCTATTCTTTGGACGCCATTCCGGATGTTCTTCCCATGCTTTTTTATGCCGAAACGCCGGAATCCAGGCAAAGACTTGTACATCCTGCTGATTACAGACAGTAAGAAAGGTACTCAGAAAATCCAGCTTTCCGTAATCTGTCTGCATATTCAAAGGATAGTCAGTAGCATACACAGCACCGTATCCCGGATCATACACTTTTATATATACCGTATTAATTCCCGAACACTTCCATGTGCTGACCAGCTCATCACAAAGCTGCTTGATTTCTAAATCGGAGTCATAATAATATGAGGGATCAAAACGTACAGAGATAAAACGCTTAGGTTCAATCTCAATTTTACTTTCAACACTGAATATATTTTGAACAAATAACCAATATACTAAAAGAATTAATAGCCATATCTTTTTAGAAAAATTTACATATATTTTTCGAAAGAAATTCATTATTACTCCATATCTTAATAGTATTTCTAATACAATACGTTCAAAAATCACATTGAGGATTCATAATAACTATACTAAATCCTCGTTAAAAAATAATTATGAGCAATATTTATGCCAATAATTATCTTACTTTTAAAGTAAATCTATGTAAAAAAATCATTTAAAGCTAGGAAAGATTTTCCTAAGAAGGTTAAAATGTTTTATTTAAGATAAAATATGAAATATACAGATTATAATAAATATATCTGCTCATCCATAAGTATGACTCGTCATTTATTTCGTTTCGGAAAAAATTTTTTTAAAATATTTCTCCATACAATCAAGACTTGAATTGACCTCAGAAGTCATTTCTCCCATAAAATCAACAGAAACCGGCTGAACACCTAATAGTACGGAATCTTTATTATGTTCCTGAATCAAACCCATTAACAGTGACATGGGTACTTTATGAGTTGAGATTGGGGAAACAAATATGTCGATATCATTACTATCAAAAATTCTCAGTTCACCTGCAGATCCTTTAAAATGAACCGCATCTGCAAAGATAATTACATCATATTTCTCAGATTCCAGCAGATCATACACTATACCTTCCACAGATCGTTCTGTTTCTGAGAATACTGAATCGGGAAAACTCTTTTTTAATCTTCGGGCAAGCTCAAGTCCAAATCCGTCATCTGCTCTGTCAGGATTGCCAAGTCCCACCAGAACCAGAGATTTATTAAAAAATAATTTATCTAATTTTTCTGTTATATCCAAAAATCTATTCACGTTCCAGATTTACCATATGAGTAGAGCAGCTGATGCAGGGATCATACGCCCGGCAGATCACCTCACACTGAAATCTCATGTCTTCATCTTTTGCATCCTGTTTCATCATCGCTTCCACAGCTTTACGTAGATATTTTTCACAGTCTTCCAGATTCTGTCCTGTCGGTATAACAAAATTTGCCTTATTGACCAAACCATCCTTGATTTTGTAATGATGATACAATGTGCCCCGGGGAGCCTCTACTGCTCCTACTCCTTCACCTTTATCCTGGGTTGGCTGCACCAGTTCAGGATCTTTTTTTATTTTTACTATACTGTCCACGATTTTTGGTATCTGTTCCAGAGCCCATACTATTTCAATGGCCTGGGCTAAATTATTATACAGAGGATTTTTCAGCCACCGCTCATTCCAATATTTTTTAAAAAGTTTACCGGATGTTCCCTTTAACCGCTCACCCAGATTGTTTATTCTGGCCAGTGCTCCGACTGTAAAAGGTTTTCCTTTATATGTACAGTGCTTAGCTGCAGAATGAGCACAGAATTTCTCATTGGTCAATTTCTGATAATCTTCACACGGCACAACTTCACCGTTGGATATTCTTATTTGATCCCCGATTAGACCAAATTTATCATTTCCGGGTTCACAGCACATAAAGGTGGTTTCAGCATCAAAAAAATCCGGAATATCTAAACCGCCAACTAAGTTAGCACCAAATTCAGCAAATTCCAGCATTTCTTTAGCTTTACCTTTAATATCAAGAAGAGTCTGTGTATCAGGATATTTACCAAATCCACCTATAGTGGGATTTTCTCCGTGAATCATTCTCCCGCTGGTCACTTCCATAATGTGGTTTGCGAATTTTTTTAAAGATAACGCTTTTAGTACTTCATCACCATATTTTTCAGTCATGGCAACAGCTGATGGATATCCCAAAAAATCAGGCAAAGCCAGCACATACACATGCAGGGAATTACTTTCCAGGCACTCTCCCAGATGCATCAGACTTCTCATATGCTGTGCTTTGGGAGGCACCTCAATACCCAGTGCTTTTTCTAAGCCTCTGAGTGCTGCATAACGATGAGAAAGGGTGCATATTGCACATATTCTGCAGGTAATACTTACATCTTCCTGTGGTGTTTTCCCTTCCACCAGGGTTTCTATTAATCTTGTACCTTCAAAAATATCAAAATGTACATCTTTTATTTTTTTGCCATCTAACCGTATAGTGATTCCGCCTTCTCCTTCAACTCTGGATAATGGCTCAACTGTTATTTCTTTCATTAAAGTTCTCCTAAAATTTTCTTCAAGGGCTTCATGGTTGCACTACCTGAAAAAATTCTAAAACGATTCTTTATCTCTTGAATTGAAAACCTTTTTTCTTTGAGTAAATCAAACTCAGAAGTAAAATTTGCCTCCCTCATAGGTCCCCAGCATCCCATACAGGGTAAATTATGAGAAGGACACCTGGCACCGCACCCTGAAGCTGTAATTGGACCGAGACATAAAATATCTTTAAGCAGCAGACAATCATTCTCTTTAAGACGGCATTCGTAGCAAACCGGATAATCAGGAAATATTGGTTTACTTTCCTGCAGTAAATTTGCAAAAAAGTAAAAAAACTGATCTGCATCAATCGGACATCCGGGAAGATACAAATCAACATCCACAAAAACATCTATGGGTTTTGATTCAATGGGAGTACGATTGGAAAAATTATTATCTCCGTACACTTTTTTCAATCTTTTATCCCATCCCTTGGCACCAAGTTCCATAGATTGTACCCCGCCGTAACAGGCACACGTACCAATTGCTACCAGCGTTTTTGCTCTTTTCCGGATATCTTTAAGATGAGCTCCCTGTTCCTGATTACATATAGATCCTTCTACTAAGGCAATATCCAGTTCAGAATCATCGTTATCACTTTTTGCCAATGAAAAAGATTTAATATTAGCTGCTTCAAAAAACTCAAGCAGTCTGTCTTCTGTATGTATGATTACTAACTGACAACCATTACATCCGGTAAAGCCGTAAAGACCAACCTTTAATTTTTCATTATCCACAATCTTACCTCATCTTTATTCATGAAAATTAAATGAGTCCCTGCATATGGATTACATCCCAATATGAAAATACAGGGCCTTCCAAACAGGTATATACATATCCGCCAATAATACAATGTCCGCACTTACCAACTCCACATTTCATTCGCCTCTCCAGAGTCATTAAAATGAGATGTTTGGGTACATTCAGCTTAAGAACCTCATCTACTACATATTTATACATTATCGGCGGTCCACATACAGTAACATAGGTATTATCAGGATCAATATCTTTGATCCTGGGTATCAGTCTGGTTACCACTCCTGTGTCATACGGCCATTCACCAGTATCATCCTGATCAACAGTTAAAAAACAGTTCAGATCATCTCTGTTCATCATATGAAAAAATTCCTGCCTGAAAAGCATTTCTTCTGGATTTCTAGCTCCATGTATCAAATATATTTTCCCGAATCTGTCCCGGTTATCAAGAGCGTACAAAAGAAGAGAACGCAAAGGCACAGCACCTAATCCACCCATAATAATAACCAGATCATGACCTTCCATCTTCTCAATCGGAAAACCATTTCCATAAGGGCCCCTTACCCCGAATACATGGTTTTCCTTTAATTTAAAAATCTGATTTGTCATCCTGCCTACCCGTCTGATTCCGAATTCCAGTAATCCGGGCCGGGATGGTGTTGAAGAAATAGAAAAGGGAGCTTCCCCGAAACCAGGTAATGAAACCATCATAAACTGACCAGGATTATACTGCAATTCCAGTGCTTTATCCATGTTAACTGCCCGTACCTGAAAAAAATGAACATCTTCATTTAACGGATACCGTCTGATCAGACGCATTGGTTCTGCAGAATATGGATTTTTTTCAGAACTTGTAATCATCATACTGAAACCTCCTCGCCTTTAAGGCGCATTGCAACTGTCCTGATATCAATATCAACAGGACATATGTCTATACATCTTCCGCATCCCACACATGCAGGTTTACCAAATTCACCGATAAAAGCCTGCAGTTTATGAGTAAAACGGAGTTTTAATCTGTCTGCCCGGGCCTCTCTGAAATTATGGCCGCCTGCTACCATGGAATATTCCCGGAACATGCATGAATCCCATTTTCTCATTCTCTCACCTTTTGTATTTTTTAAATTAACTTCATCTATAACATTAAAACAGGGACAGGTAGGACATACCACAGTACATGATCCACAGGAAAGACATTTCTCTCCCAGTTCATTCCAGAGTTCATCATCCCAGTACAACTCCATTAAACTCGGCATACCGGAAAAATCCATATCAAGTTTAAAAGAAGATTCTCTGTGTTTTCGCCAATTAATATATTCTTCTAAGTCATCAGTAGTTATATGCTCATCAATAATCTCCGGACATTCCCGGATCATATCATCCCCTAAACTGGATCCAACCCATATAATAAAAAAATCCGTTAATTCTGTTAAGGCAATATCAAAACCTGTTTCAGCATGATCAGTATTGGTTGTTTTACAAAAACATTTATCATCAGGAATACAGGAAAGCTGTATAATTGCGGTCCGTTTTCTTCTTTCAATATAATATGGATCAGGATGATCCTGGGTATGAAAATTATCCAGAATCATCAAGGCATGAGTATCACAGGGATGCAGACCAAAAATCACTTGACGGGGAAGATCATCTAAATTCTCCTTTACTCCTTTATCATCAAAGGAAAACATTGACATTTTTGGCGGCAGAAGAAGTTTTTTAAAAGGAATTTTTGTTCTCAATGCTGTCAAATCGATTTTAGAATAATCATTGATTTTCTTTAAAGAATATTTTTCACCGTTTTTCACCGGCCCCCATAATGTCCCGAAATCTTTGATAGCTTCAAAGAAATCAAATAAATTTTCTTTTTTCATTTTAAAGGCTCTCATTCACTCACCCCGTTTCTTTAATTGTTTTCGACAAAATAAAAAATATTTTCCAGTTTATTCTGGATATTCACATATTGAACAACAATCGATTCATCCGTGATTAATCGTACAGGTGCAAAATTCAGTATTCCCTGAATACCGGCAGAAACCATAGTATTACATACCTCCTGAGCTGCAATTTCAGGAACAGCAATGATGCCGGTTTTAATTCGATGAGTTCTGATATAATCAGGCATTTTTTCAACTGGATATATCGGGATTTTCATCTTCTTATGTTTTGATGAATCGATATCAAATCCTGCCATAATCTCAATACCTTCCCCAATAAATCCATTATAGTTAATCAGTGCCGTCCCTATGTTGCCAACACCTGCCAATATTAATTTATATATGCGGTCTTTTCCAAGAATTTTCTGCAGCTTCTTCAGCATATCCTCTACAAGATATCCGCCTTTCTTCTTGCCGGTAATATCAAAATTAGAAAAATCCTTACGGATCTGAGATGCGGAAACACCGACTTTTTCTCCCAGCATACTGGATGTAAGTCTGTGGTACCCCAGTTCCCTCATTTTAAGAATTGCGCGTCTGTATCTTGACAGTCTCTTTATTGCTTTTGAATTTTCTTTTTTATATATCATTTAACTCATAAATTATTACTTATTGTTCTTAATTTCACAATAAACTGGCTTAATATAATAAATTAAGATATATTTGTCAAGTATTTTTGTGATTTTTTTCACATAATTTATTGTTAAACATTAGTAGTAGCAACACAAGAATCTGTATGCCATTTTATCCTTATTACCTTATTGTATACTGGTAGAACAATAAAAAATGTCAGTCTGAGTTCATCGAAGACTGACATTTTCAATAAATACAATATACTTGATTATGATTAATATAAATTTTATAAATAAAACAATCTTTTTAGATAGCCCCAGATATACTAAGCTATCGAATATTAACTGAACAAAACAGATTGTTTATCAAAAAAAATTAACTTACCGCTCCCTTAACTGCTCTTCCAATTTCTCATTTTCTTTAGTAGTATTCCGGATTCTTGCCAGAGATTCCATATATCTGTCTTTCTGCTGCAGATCAACTGCCTTTTTATATAAATTCTCAGCCATAAACAGATCACCCTGTACTTCATAAGCCAAACCAAGATTATAGTAGGCAGCAGGTTCCTGGGGCATATTTCGTACTGCTTCCTCCCAGGCCTCTTGTGCTTCAGGCCATAAGCCCTGTTCGGCAAATTTTTTTCCTACTGCAATATTTCCTTTTCCCGGTTCAATATATCTTTTTTCATATGTATAATAAGGAGCTATCATATGAGCAAAACTAGTACATACTTCTTCTGAAAGATCCCGTAAAATATCACTCTTTGGCTTTAGATTATCAGGTGAATTTGAAATAGCCGCTAAAAAATTCCTTCTGTCATCCTGACTGTTATAGCTTTTGGAATCACTGTAAGCAGCAAGCAGTCGACCGGTTTTAACATTGACCACCCGGAAATTAACAGCAACATTTCCCTGCCGCACAAAATGAGTTTCATCTACCCATACATCTTCATAAATTTTCTCTTTTTCCTCTTTGATCTTTCCTGTTTTTTTATCTTTCTTTTCAACTGTTCTGTATTTACCGGTAAACTTCTTTTTCTTTACCTTTTGAGTGATCTCTTTATCCGGGGGGACTTCATACTGAGTTACTTCGCCAAATATCATACCGTCTACACCTAAAATCTTACCTATTTCCACTGCTGTTTCCTCATCCATTACTCCTGACATACCCATATTCTGTTCATCCAGAACCCGATTAATTTTATCCCGTTCAATAATATCAAAATGATTTGCTTCAATCAGTTTAGATTGAAGCAGAGTGGCTATCTGGCTTCCTGATCTGTCCGGCCCCCGGAAATCAACTACTGCCACTTCTTTAATTTCCGGCATGCTAATAGTGGCAGGTTTTAACACTTTAATGTTAATAACAGAGGGAACCGTACAGCTGAACAGCAAAATAATAATAGAAGAGGTAACTATATATAATTTTTTCTTCATACTCAATCTCCTTATTATAA
This sequence comes from uncultured bacterium, assembly GCA_964515295.1. Classification (GTDB taxonomy): domain Bacteria; phylum Zhuqueibacterota; class QNDG01; order QNDG01; family CAYUAG01; genus CAYUAG01. The sequence continues at coordinate 13,265 of CAZETW010000035.1, forward strand.
TAAAATTATATCAAAATGTTACATGTAAGTATATATAATATAACACATACAGAAAAAAAAACAAGAAAAAAATATTTATAAAAGTTTGAATTCACAATTATTTCTTTTATATTATCTCAACAATTATTAAGTTAATTTATAATAATAAAAAAAATTTAGGAATTAGAAAAGGAGTACAGTATGAGCGATAAGAACAAATCTTCAAAAGGGATAGGTTCTTTCTCAGGTCAATTCTGGCTTTTAGTAATGTTTGAATTCTTTGAACGGGGTGCATATTACGGCATGATGAGTTTTATTTCCGTTTATTTTGTAAATATACTTCATTTCCCTAAAGAAAATGTAGGTGTCATTAAAGGTGTTATTCAGCCGCTTCTCTACTTTTTACCAATCATTTCCGGTGCTTTGGCAGACAGATTCGGATATAGAAAACTTTTTCTTATTGCCTTCTCGTTTTTGGGTGGTGGGTATCTTCTTACCAGTCAGGTAACAAGCTACGGAGCTGTATTTATTGCTCTGGTTATTATGGGAATTGGTGCCGGAACCTTCAAACCTCTCATCACAGGAAGTATTGCCAAGACCACTGATGAAGATAACAGTACCCTGGGTTTTGGAATATATTACTGGTCTATCAATATCGGCGGTTTTTTATTCCCATTAATATTGGTTCCTTATCTTAAGGCCATTAACCCAACGTATGTAATTATAGCTTCTGCAATTTGTACAGCGTCAATGATCATTCCAACATTGCTGTTTTTTAAAGATCCCGTGAAACTAGAAAAAATAAATAAACGTGATCAGACTAATCTTCTGCAAACACTTGCGAATGCTTTTGAAATTATATATTCACCTATTGTTTTATTGTTTTATCAAATGAAGAAATCAAAACTTGCAAAAATAATCACAGGAATTTTACTGGCAGTAATTCTGCTGTATTCAATAACCAGCTATTTAAAAAATCCTTCGGTAACAGAACCTTACTCAAAAATTGGTATTAAAAAAGAAAACACAACGCTGATTATTCAAGTTGACCGCAATATGCTGGGTAAGGATAATTATTCTCTCTCTATGGATGAAAGGGATACAACTAAAGCACACCTCACTATATTTAAACCTGCAATATTAAGTGAATTCTCAGAAGATATTATAGAAGAGTTGTATTATTTTCCTGATATTGGTAAGATCGATGAACAGCAACTTAAGGATTGGGTAAAATCCTCTGATAACAAAGTAACATTACATTTAATAAAAGATCAAAGTATTGCAGCTCCTTTTACTATTGAAAAACAATCTGACCAGGAATTTACCATATATCTTAAAGAAATAAAAAACCTTCTGGAATATGAAGATTCATTAATCGATACATTGCATGAAAATCCCATTCTCACCGGAATCACTAAAAATGATATACAAAAACTTTACAAGTCCTCTCAGATCAGACCTTTCTTTCTGTTGTTTGTAGTATTTCTTATAATAGTTGGAATTTTTATTTCCTCAGTAACATATAGAACTGAAAAAAAAGAAAAGACACAGAGATCAGGGAATACTCTGTCTTTTATCTTCATCTTAATTCTCGGAACCGGAATATGGCTGCTTCCCGGCTTATCATTACTGGGACGTATAATTGCATCTGTCATTTATATATCGCTAACTTCTCTCTTTATTATTGATAAATCCAATCAGGAAAAATTCATAGATCATGCTAAATTTCTTTTAATGATCTTTCTCTATTCCGGATTCTGGGTATTATATTTCCAAATGTTTGATTCTGTACTCTGGTATGTACAATCATATGTAAACAGCTCTTCCCTGAATCATGCTGTTAATAACTTTCTGGATTTTCTTGGTATAAACATTGATTGGTTTTTTGATGTTGAACATGTGACTGTTATCAATGCAGGTACAATTATTCTGCTGCAGATACTAATAGCTTCTCTGGTAAAAAATAAAAAAGCACTTCCTACTATGATATTCGGAATCAGTCTTGCTACTATTGGTATGGCAATTCTTGCTATTAATACTTCAATCTGGATATTTATGGCAGGTATTATGATCTTTTCTATCGGAGAAATGACAGCTCATCCCAAATTTTACAGTTACATAGGTCTCATTGCTCCCAAGGATAGAAAAGGAATGTATATGGGATATGTATTCCTCTACGGTGTTTTCGGAAGTTCCATTGGAGGAATAATCGGAGCCAGGTTATATGTGCATTTCGTAGATACTCTCAATCAGCCCAAAACCTTATGGTTGATCTTTGCCGGAATAGGTGTATTTACCATGATTGCACTTGCATTGTATAATAGGTTCCTGAAACCACAACAGTAAGAACAAAAGATATAGGATAAAGGAATACCAATACAGAGGCTGAAGAATCCAGAACTTGAGAACTATAGAACCTGAGAACGTTTACATTCAAAAATCAGAAGCCAGTGGTCAGTGACCAGAATTGACCTCAGACTGCAGACGGCGGATCGCCGTCTAGGGATTGAAAATGAATCTGTTGACAGCGGCTAGATGTATGGAAAATAAAAAAAATAATCATTATATAAAATATTTTTAAAGCTTCCTGAGAAAATGGGGGCTTTTTTCGATTCGTTTTATGGTTATAAAAAAATTAAGATTTTAAATAAAGTCTAAAGAAAGAAACAGCTGTCAATATATAAAACAAGACTGACATTCCTATTCCCTATTCACTATCTCTTCCTTTTTCCTTTTTCCTTCTTCCTTTTACTTTTACTTTTAGTGATTAAACTCTTTAAATTTCAGAAACAACTTCGCTATCCAGCTGTTTTCCTCCACTGCACCTTTCAGGATCAGTAAACTTAAAACGGTAACTGCTGTACCTGCTATTAAAACTCCGATAACATTTGCAATAAAAAATTTTTTCTTATCCAGCCCCAGTAAATAGGCACCAAATGCCCCGGTGTAGACACCGGATCCGGGAAGAGGAATACCAATGAAAAACGCCACTCCCAGTTCACCGTATTTTTCAATATAGGGATGAATTTTATTCTGAGTCTTTTCAAGGCGCGGCCAGACAATATTTTCAAACCAGTGCCATTTTCTGAACAGATCAAATATAGGACTCAGTATATAAAATATCAGCCAGCCGAGGATTATATTAACTATAATACATATTACTGCTACAATTATCCAGGAAAGTTCACCTCTCATTGAAAAAACCCCAAAGGGGACTGATGCTCTCAGCTCCAGCATGGGAATGAGTGTTATTGCCGATAAAATAAGAATATTCCGGATCATGTTACTCTCTGTTTATTATCTAAATTTAATTATTCAAATATTTTATTAATAAATTACAGAATCTCAGCGAATCCCGGAAACGCCGAATATTGCTGTAATGAGCACAATATAATGATTCTATAGGTAAAAATGAAAGTTTTTTGCCTAAAGTGACAGCCTCTAAAATTAACTCTGTTTCAATTTCATATTTTAAAGATGTCAGGTTCATTTTTTTTAAAAGATCAGCCCTGATCAGTCTGTATCCACACTGACTGTCTGGAATCTTTGTGTTTATAACTAAGGAAACAGCTAATGAACTTAATATATTAGAAGCTATCCTGTCTGCAGGCATCTTCCCTAAACGGAAATTTCTCCATCCGACAACCATATCACATTGAGTTGTTTCCATGCACTGAATAAAAGCAGGTATGTAATCAGGATTGTGCTGTCCATCACCATCTATGGTAAAAACAGAATCTACACCCCGGGACAGAGCAAGATTGAATCCGGTTTGTAAAGCTTTACCTTTCCCTCTGTTTTTCTCGTGTCTGTAAACCTGTACTCCTTTGTCTTGACCTATCTCGCTGACATTATCCTTAGAACCGTCATCAATTAAGAATATGTTTTCTTTATTAATATAATTAAAAGCACAATCCAATACTGCTTCAACCTGTGAAGCTACATTATATGCTGGTATTACAATTCCACAATTCATAAAGATCTTTCATCATATACAGTAAGGCTTACAAAAAAATAAAAAAAAGATAACTAAATAGCAAGAATTTATTTTCCCCCTCCGACCCAAGTTACACTGGGGTCGGAAATAGAATGCAAAGCTTTGCTTTGTATTTAATACACCTAAAAATTTAAAATGAATACACTAAACCTCCCGAAGGTTCTGAATCCTTCACTGCGTTCAGAACAGGCTCTTCGGGAGGTTTTTTTATACTAAATAAAACGTCATTCAGGTGGAAAATCTATATGCTTGATCCCTTTAATGATCTTATCAACATCCTTTTTGGAAATAATTCGTAACACAAATACAATATCATTATCAATTCCATAGAATAAACGATAAGAATCAAATTTTAAATCAATTCTTAAACGGTAACAAGGAAAATTAATACCACGGATTTTCTTTATTTTATTCTTAAACTGAAAAGGATCTTTTTCTAATTTTAGGGATTTCTTTAAAATTTGCCTTTGTATATTATTTGGAAGTTTCTTTAGATCTTTTACAACCCGAGTAGTAAATTCAATTTTAAACTTCATTTGCTACTCATTATCTAACTGTTTAAGTAAATCCCTTGCATTAACGGTTTGACCTTTTTGATACTCTTTTTTAGCAGCCTTATTAAAAGCATTGTTCAAATCCAGGTGTTTGGCAATAATAAAATCTTCTAGCTCTTTTTCATCTATCCGCTGTAACATTGCATAAGGATGACCATTGCGGGTCACAATAATTTCATCTTCTTTATTAGTCAGATTAACATATTTTGAAGTTGCTCTACTTAACTCACGGATATTGACAAATTTCATCCCTACCTCCGAAAAATTTATTGTAGTTACTATTGTACATACAATATACATGTATCTGATACGTATGTCAAGTAAAATTTCTTAAAAATAAGTCACCCTGGCAGGGTGACAAACACTCATCCCAAACCTTCCAGGTTTTCAAAAACCTGGAAGGTTTATAAATATTTAGCATATTCCCAGAATACCTTCTAAAATAAAAAATCATTAATCATTGTTCTTAAATCCCTTACTTTAGATCTCAAAACAAAAATTAACAATTAGTGATCACATTATCACTATCTTGCACTTGCTATTTCCTGAATATTTCTTTATTATTAACCATCACCATTGTAACATTTATAAATTTAATAAATATAAAGGAGTTAAACAATGATTAAGAAAATTAGTATACTCTTAATATTTCTGTTGATCCTCAGCAGCTGTGATCATAATTCCAATAACCTGAATACTATAATTGATTCTGTATCTAAAAATGAAATGCAGAGCACTCTTGAATTCCTCAGCCTGGATCTCCTGGAAGGAAGAGCGCCTGGAACCAGAGGCGGAGAGCTGGCTGAACAGTATATGAAAAGTGTATATAAGCTGCTTGATTTCGAACCCTATCAGGGTAATTATTTCCAACCCTTTACCCTGAAAGGATATACAATCAAGGATCTTTCTCTTTCACTGAATAATATTCCCTGTCAGTTGAATAATGATATTATGGGCAGTTATACCAGAGAACTGGAACAGTTTACCATCAGCGGTGATGTAGTGTTTGCCGGTTTCGGCATTATTTCAGAAGACTGGAACTGGAATGACTACAAAGATGTTTCTGTTGAAGATAAATTTGTTATTATCCGCGTAAATGAACCTGATCCAGCTAATCCTGATCTTTTTGAAGGTCCTGCTCTTACTTACTATGGCCGCTGGACTTATAAAATTGAAGAAGCAGCCCGTCAGGGAGCAAAAGGAATACTGTTGATCCATACCAAAGAATCAGCCGGGTATAGCTGGCAGGTGGTTCAGAATTCATGGGGCGGAGAAGAACTGTATCTTTCTTCTATGGTAGATAATAATCTAGCATTCCGGGGATGGATCAGAGAAGAAAAGCTCAGAAGCATTCTCTCTGAAAGCGGGATCTCACTGGATCAGCTTTATCTGCAGTCTGAAAAACCAGAATTCAAACCTGTGGATCTGGATCTAACCATAAAAATTAAAGGGACAAACTCTTTCCGCACTGTTAAAACCAGAAATGTTGTGGGTGTTATCCCAGGTAACCATACCCAATTAAAAGAGAAGGCGGTTATTCTCAGTGCTCATATTGATCATCTGGGAATGGACCCTTCACTAAAAGGTGATGCCATTTATAACGGGGCTATTGACAATGCAGCCGCAGTTGCAGGTATGATTACCACTGCAAAAATACTAAAAGAATATCAAAAGAATCTGAACTATTCAGTAATTGTACTTGCCTGTCAGGCTGAAGAGGCAGGTCTTTTAGGATCCCGCTACTTTGCCGAAACTCTTGATCCTGAAAATATCATTGCAAATATCAACTTTGAGTCCACCCCGGTCTGGGAGAAAACCAGGGACATTATGGCCGTAGGTGCAAAATATTCTTCGTTGGAGGACATAATAAAAAATATACTTGAAAAACAGGATCTGGACTATTCTTATTTTTCCATGTCCAATCAGGGATTTTTTTACAGATCCGACCAGTTCAGTTTTGCCCGGCAAGGTATACCATCAATTTGGATTTCAGCAGGAGAAAATTATGTCAGTGGACAAAACAAAATCAAAGATTTTTTCCTGGGCAACTACCATACTGTCAAAGACCAATATAATCCTGATTGGCCTTTGGAGAGTTTAAAACAGACAGTCGAAGTTTCTGTACTCCTGATTGATTACTTAAACCGACATACACCGGAAATCACCTGGAAGGGTAAAATGACTTTTCCGGTGGAAAAATAAGTGTATATTCCTAAAAAATTATCAAATGACTCAAATTTCAAAAATAATTACATATTTTTTGACAATTATTTGATATTATATTAAATTATAAAATCTATATTATATAACGAATATAAAATGGAGAAAAGATCATGAAGAAAAAATATGTATTATCGGTATTAATAATAGGCAGTTTTATTCTGTTTCATAATTCCTCTCAGTTAACTGCCCAATCTTCTCAGACTGAACCTGCTCAGCGACTCAAGTGGTATCAACAGCATATTGAAATGAAAGAAAATTCTTTATTTAAAAACCTGCCCTGGCAATTCATTGGTCCAACTAATATCAGTGGCAGGATGACAGATGTTGCAGTGGTATCACCCAAAGGTGATCATTACACTATTTATGCTGCCAGTGCTTCCGGCGGTGTATGGAAAACTGTAAATGAAGGTACTACCTGGGAACCCGTATTTCAGCATGCAGCTTCCACATCAATTGGTGATGTTACTATTGCTCCCTCCAATCAGCACATCGTCTGGATCGGAGGCGGAGAGGCAAATATTTTCCGCAGTTCCATGGCCGGCTCAGGAGTTTACAAATCTGTCAATGGCGGAAAAACCTGGCAACATATGGGACTGGCAGGTACACATACTATCCCCCGGATTGTAATCCATCCTGACGATCCGGATATTGTCTATGTTGCCTCTTCCGGGCATGAATGGACTGAAAATGAAGAACGGGGATTATACAAAACCACTGACGGCGGAAAAAGCTGGAAAAAAGTTTTATATATTGACCGGAAAACCGGAGTGATTGATCTGGTCATGGATCCCACTGATAGTCAGATTCTATACGCTGCTACTTGGCAGAGAATACGTAAAAAATGGAATGATCCCAGAAATGAACCTGATTACACCGGAAGCAGTATTTATAAAAGCACTGACGGCGGTAAAAACTGGAAAAAAATTGTTAACGGTTTACCAGAAGCCAGATACAGGGGAAGAATTGGTATAGACCTCTGCAAATCTAAACCTCAGATAATTTATGCCTTTATTGACAATTACCAGACAATTGGAGAATGGGATACAGATACCACTGATTCCTATGGCAGACCTATGGGAAAAAGGATCAAGGGTGCAACTGTTTATCGGAGTAACAACAAAGGTGAAACCTGGAAACAAGTAAGCAAAGAAAACGATTATATGAAAACTCTTTGTGCAACCTATGGCTGGGTCTTCGGACAAATAAGGGTGGATCCCATTGATGAAAATAAAATCTATGTAATGGGACTCGGATTAAACCTGTCCGAGGATGGCGGAAAAACCTTCCGAAATTTACCCGGAATGCATGTCGATCATCATGGATTATGGATAGATCCTGCAAATACAGATTATCTGGTCAATTGTAATGACGGCGGTCTGAGTATATCGTATGATGGTGGTAAAAACTGGAGGAATTTTACCCATAATCTTCCTGCAGTACAGTTCTTTGATGTAGCCTGTGATATGGACACTCCTTTTCATGTCTACGGTTCTATTCAGGATCACGGAAGCAGAAGAGCTGCGGTTGATCTCAGTCAGGGCAGAAATTTTATTCCGGCTGCAGAATGGGAATATGCCCCTGGTGGAGAAGGAAGCGATCATGCTATAGATCCAACCAATCCTGATATTGTATATTCAGCAGGATTTTACGGCTCTCTTACCAAAACCAATATGAAGACAGGTGAAACAAAATCAATAGTTCCCAAAGCTGAAAAAGGAGAACCCAAATTAAGAGGGCAATGGGTAGCTCCGTTTATTATATCTCCTCACAACCCACGGATCATATATCATGGTATGAACTGTCTTTTCCGTTCTCTGAACATGGGAGAAGACTGGGAAAAAATAAGCCCTGATTTAACCTATAATGATTCGGAAAAGATAGGTGATATTTCTTATCAAACCATTTTCACTATTTCAGAATCTCCTCTGAAATTTGGTTTGATCTATGCAGGAACTGATGATGGGAGAGCTCATGTAACCAAAGACGGAGGCCGACACTGGACAGAGATCTCTAAAAAGCTCCCGAAAAAATGGGTATCCAGAATAGTAGCCTCAAAATATCATGAATCTACTGTATATTGTGCTCAGAATGGAAAACGTGATGATGATTTTGCTGCCTATCTCTGGAAATCTACAGATTATGGCAAAACCTGGCAAGATATCACAAATAACATTCCTTGCGGTCCTATCAATGTGATACAGGAGGACCCCAAAAATGAAAATATATTGTATGTGGGAACAGATCTGGGAGTGTATATTTCTATTGACGGAGGTAACACCTGGAATACATTACATAAAAAATTCCCCACTACATTTGTGCATGATCTTGTCATTCATACCAGAGAAGATCTTCTAATCGCCGCTACTCACGGCCGAGGCATGTATGTAATGGATGTCAGACATATACAAAAACTTAGTAAAGAAACTCTCAAAAAAGATTTATATGTGTTAGATGTTACTGAAGGAAAGATACCTGTTTCCAGATGGTGGGGGAGACTTATACCGGTATATATCGATTTTTACTTAAAAGAAAAAACAACTGTTTCATTAACAATAAAAAAAGATACTGAAGGTAAAATTAATGAATTTAAATTCTCAGGAGATAAAGGATATAACAGATTTGACTGGGATTTAAAGACAGGCAGTCAGAAAACTGACAAAAAGCCGGAAATTGTAGAACCAGGTACATATTCATTTATATTAAAGGCCGGATCCGCTGTTCAGGAAGGTAAAATAACAGTCAGAACTAATTAAAGAAATACTTGACTTTTATTATTTGATTATGTACATTAATCAAAAATCTTTAACTGGTAATATTGGAGGAATAAATATGAAAAAATTTTTATTATTATTATCATCATTAATGCTTATTACAGCATTATTGTTTACCGGATGTCAGCCACCGGAAGTTACTTCTGCAAAAGTATATATGAATGATAATAATTATGAAATGGCACTGGAACAAGCCAAAACTGCTGTTGAGAAATATCCGGATAACGCAACTGCCTGGTTTACTTTAGGTAAAGTGCATTCAGAGTTAAAAAATATTAAAGAAATGGTTGATGCTTACGATAAATCTCTTGAAATTTCATCAAAACATGCTGACGAAATCAACAACACGAAAGAAATATTATGGTTTTCTTATTTTAATCAGGGCATTGAAAACTACAAAAATAACAAACTAGAAGAGGCAGTTCAAAATTTCAAAAATACTATCACATTAAAACCTGATGACATGAATGCATATAAAAACCTGGCTCTTTGCTACTCAAATTTGGATGATGATGAAAAGACTATTAGTACTCTCAAAAAAGCACTTGAGATTGACCCTGATAATGTTGACATGCAAAGAACCTTAGGAGTTGCTCATTATCAGGCACACGAATTTGAGAAAGCCATTGATATTTTTCAGCAAGTAGCTGAAAAAACAGAATCCGATACCGCTCAAACAGAAATATATGCAGAGGCAATTCAACGAATCGCTTTTTCCTATGATCAGCTGGGACAATCAGAAAAAGCTATTAACGCTTATAAAACAGCATTGGATATTTTTCCTGATAATACAGATTTGATTTATAATTTAGGTCGTCTTTATTACATGCAGGAAAATTATGAAAATGCAATAGAAAATTTCAAACAAATTGCAGAAAAAAATTTAGATGATTATGATGCTGTTTATAATACTGCTATGGCTTACTTAAGAGCCGGGAAGAACGAGGAGGCTATCCCTTATTTTAAAAAGGCAATAGAAATTAAACCTGACAGTTATGATGCCTGGAACAATCTAGGAATTGTGTATGTCAGAGCTAATATGTCCCAAAAAGGAAAGGAAGCTTTTGACAAAGCAGATGAATTAAAAACAACAAGCGAGCAAGGACAGGAACAAGAATAATTTAAATAACTAATTAATAACAAGGGACTGATTATTTGTATCAGCCCCTTGTTTTATTTTCATTCGATTATATATTAGTCTTACATTATTGACAACTATCTTTCATCTGTTTTTTATATATTTCTCTAACCTTTAAAAATACCTGATTATACTCACCTTTTTTAAAATCTGGAAAACTCCAGGGATAAGGCAAATAAACACCTTTCTGATAATGTAACGTCAGATCTGCCCAAATTCCATTTTTCAGATAGATCTTATTTCCATTATATTTGCCTGACGCTAAAACAATTTTATCATAATCTAAATAGCCTGAATCAATATTCACAGTTCTTTTTCCTGTTATTGATAATTCAGATTCTATTTCATTGGTCTGAATTTTTACATCAGCAAGAAGATCAGGAGTTATCAGATTTTTAAAGGAAATAAAAATTCTTAATATATTATCACCCATCTCAGATGTATAATAATCAGTTATATCAAATTTAAAATGTATGCTTTTATAATCAATCTCACCAAATTCAGACCTGAGTAATTCAAAACTCTTATTCAGAAATTTATCATCACTGAAAAGGATCCCTGCAATCAATTTAACTTTTGGTATTTTATTTTTTGGTTCCATATAATTAATATTATATATTAAGGTTTCCAAATACCCTGTTCTTGTTTGATAATTTTATTTTTTTCAACAGCTTCCATAGCTTCCTCAATTTTCTGATGATCAATTTTTAATAGATTGGAAATGGTCTCTGAAAATTTTCTCTTTAAATTATAATTTTTTTTACCATAAAATGTTGTTTCCCGCATAAACGTCCTGTGAATATAAACCATCTTTTCGTCAATTACAGTAGCAATACATATAGCATTCATAGAATTCCAATTAAATGATGATACCCAATACTCTAAGAATTCTTTTTCAGGAACAGATTTATCAATAAATTTATATCTCCATTTTATATTTTTATTATTAAATGTATACAGATTATAACTATTATTATTTTCATCGAAACTTAGTTTAATTCCTGAAAAAGGTGTTCTGGTGGTAACCGGTTTTTTCCGGGATAAATATAAAGGCTGATTTAATAAATAACCGGGATCAACTAAATATGATTGAAAATTATGAACAACAACATAAGCACAGTGCACATTTTTTCCCCAATTCATATCTGCCATAACGATATATCCTTTAAAACCATGAAATGTCAATATTGTCTTCAGTAAAAATGTTACTGAAAAACAAGTTCCTCCAAAATTGAATTTGAAATAATCTTCTATAACTTCATCCGGAAATCTAATTTTAATAGGATTATCAAAATTTTTATATAGTTTGATGATTTTACTCATATTCTCATACGGAATTCTTGAAAAATAATATAATATCTCTTTTAATAGATCAATCGAAGGTTTACGAATTGATATAGAGTACTTTCTATTAAATTTTTGTACAGAATTAAAATAATGTGATGTGACAAGGTCAATGTCTGTATTAATTGCCATAAATTAACAGTCCTAATAATTTAATTTACATTGAATAATTAATTTAAGAAAAATGAAACAACAATACAATTCAGTTAAGTATGATTAGTTCGATGTTTTACAGTACTTAATATTTTTTCAAAAAACAGGGTAACAAAAAGAATTAAAAGAACAATAGGAATATACACTAATATCTGACTATATAATGAAAGGGTATTTAAAGCTGTGCTCAAAAATTCATTGTCAGTAAAAACTTTAAGTATGGCAGATAAATCTATTGAATGCAATGATGGTATAAAATCAGTAAATAAAAAAGAGACCACTACTGCTGTTATAAATAAAAATACTATTAAATAAACATCAAACTTTGGTGAAATCAAATAAAATAATCGTTTAGCATTCAATTTCTTAATAACAGACTTTGAAGTCAAATGCGTTGTATCATATTCAGGAGAAGTATTTAAGGATACTGTGATAAGTTTATACAGATTCAAATCATCTGAACACTTTCTGCAATGAGTAAGATGTTCATGCTGAATTTTACTGATTTGTTTTCCTTCAGCAATATTTTGAATCTCTTTTTCTTTTAAATGTTTACTTTGCATACTTCTTTATCCTTAAATTTTAACAATAATCTTTTTTTTAATTCTTTACGAGCTCTGAAAATATAACTTTTCACACTTCCCTGGGGAATTTTCATTATTGTTCCGATCTCTTTATAACTCATATTCTCCAGATGAAAGAGTGTTAAGACCGTTTTATAAATATAATTTAAGTTTTCAATTTCTTTGTGTATATGAGCAGTAATTTCCTTTTGGGTAATTAAGTCGTCAGGAAGCAGTTCTGTATCTGAAAAAGGATTTTTGTAAGAATTATTAAGAATGCTTTGATCGATTGTCTTCGGCCTGTGTTTTTTAACATGATTTAAACATGTATTATAAGCTATCTTGCCAATCCAGGTAGAAAATTTTGACTGAAAACGAAATGTTTTGATATTTTTATATACTTTCAAGAAAATATCCTGGAACAAATCTTCTCTGTCAGCAGTATTTGTTACCATTCTGAATATGATATGTATAACCAGCTTTCTATAAGTATTAATAATTATCTCAAAAGCAGAATGATCACCATCTTTTACTTTAAACAGTAATTGCTCGATATTTTTATGTTTTAATTCTTTTTCTACCATCTGTAT